>JAAFHB010000160.1 GCA_010906965.1 Mariniphaga sp.
AGCGGTTTTGTAATTTCGCGCCTGGCATGCAGTGGATTTACAATTCACTAAAATAGCATCCGTTCAAGATGAAATCGATCGAAAACTTATATCCGGAATAAATTCTATGTTTGTATCCTCTTCGAGTTATTAGTATAAACCCCCTCCTTTGCAACGAGGGGGTTATGGTTTTGAGTTTGTAACTTGTAAAGAAAAACCTTGCCGGGTTTTACGCCAACAAGGTTCTTTTATTGATTGCAACCGATCATTACTTTTCGGGGACTGCAACAGGTTTTTCTTCCGGTTTTTTAGTTTTCCGCGTAGCGGCATCCACAATCATGCGGGCATTCCTGACCGCCTTAAAGAAATCGGGTTCTTTCGTTTCCCAGGGTTTTACCAAAACATCAATCGTATCGTTGAGAAGGAAATCGATCTGATCGACAGCTTCCTCAAGGTTTTGCGTAGACAGCACGCTTTTACTTTGCTGTGTCCGTTGTCGTGGAAGCGCCTCATTAAAATCGTCCGCCAGATCTTTAAGTTCTGTTACTTCATCCTCAGAGACAAACGGTTCGAGCAATGCTTCATACGGAAGTGCATCGCCATAAACGGTATAAGCGAACGAAAACAATTGCATATCTCGCATCCTGCTGATTTGGTTTTCGGATAGTTGATATTTAATCTTGAATGTTTTAAGATCAGGGTTCGGGGTGGCAGTTGCATAAGCAGCCAGTGCTGAACAGATCTTAAGTATACCAGATTCGAGCGCTACCCGTGCATCATTTTTCTTCGCCGTAAGATCGGTGCCATCTTTTAGCTGCCCCTGACTGTGTCGCTCCGTCTCTCCGATCAGGTGATCCAACTCAATATGTGCGGCATTTAAGCCAGGTGTTTTAGTCACAATTTCTTCAAAACCGCTTAAAATTCCCGAAACGGCTCTGCTCATCTTAATACGAACTTCTTGTTTCTTTTCCATAAATGGGAGGTTTTTAATTAAACAATGCCAAATCAAAAATAAAAACAATTAATTAAAAGTGCAAATAAATCGGCATCAAATTTTCAAGATTTTTTTACGAAATATGCAAATAGCTCGCTTAACCAAACCATTGATTCATAAATATATAACTTGTTTTTTAAGGTCAGATGGAATCGAAGATCAGCGAAGCTAATAGCCTTGATTTAATTCTCATCTACAGTTTGTGCATTTTTAGTCATGGCTATTTCATATGAGGGAAATATTTTGAAATGAAATTCTTATATTTTCTGATCTACGAACACCATTTCCCACTGCCGGAAGCCAATTGCTTCATGTTCGGAAGTCATTGCTTCATCGCCGAATACCATTGTGTCGCGTGCGGACGTCATTGCTTCATCGTCAGATGCCATTGTGTCGCGTGCGGATATCATTGCTTCATCGCCGGATGCCATTGTGTCACGTGCGGACGTCATTGCTTCATCGCCGGATGCCATTGTGTCACGTGCGGATGTCATTTCCTGACTTCCGGGTATCATTGCTTCTGTTTGGACGCAGTTTATGAAAAGTCTACCTGTTCACCGGGATCGAAAAGGCGAGCAAACGCGAGTTATAAGAGACCGAATGGACGGTACCATCATCACCTTTGCGGGCAGTGAGCCGTTTTCCAGACAAACGGGCAATTAATTGCAATCCCGATAAACCTAAATGGTCCGTCGAAAGTAATTCGCGGTCGTCGCTGTTGCGCATTGAGGTCAGTTGCACCTTGATTAATTCAGATAACTCCAGCTCTTTTGTGACGATTGTTGGATATTCAAGGGTCATAACCGCCAATTCGACATCGTCGGGCTGGCCAAATGAGATGCCACGTGGCCGAAGCAACGAAGGGGCAATTTCGGGAACAGGGATATGGGGAACCGGGGTCACGCTCTTTTCAGGTTTTGGCCCGACTATATTCGCCTTTTGTTTGACAGGCACTTTTGGCTGATTTTGCTTCGGAGTTACCACCGGAGTCGTTTTTTCCTTCTCCTGCTCTTTAACTTTTACCGTTGCCTCGGGCGAAACAATATTCTTAGGGGTTTTATTTTTCAAATTATCTGCCAATTGTCCGGAATCAAGTGGTATTCCGCTGTTTGGCTGGAATAGCAGGTAAGCCAATAACAACATCGCAGCAACGGAGGCCACTTTCACCCATAACGGGAACAAAACGATTTTCTTTTTGAGTTGTTCTTTATGGATACAGACAATTGCCGGATCGGCTACCAGCTTCAGTTGCCCAAACTGTTGCGCCGCTGTTGCAATCGCTGAATTCTCTGAAAGACTGGCCTCAAAGATTTTCCTTTCATCTGATGACAGATCTCCTTCGTAATAGGCCACAGCTTGTTCCTGGAATTTCAATTCCTGATCACTGACAGATTTTTTAAGTTCCTCTTTTGTATCGAAATGAATATCATTATTGGCGAGAAGCGTTAGAATGTCGCCCATTTCGAGTTCAGACGCCAGATCGGGATTATCTTTCAGGAACAGCTGGAATTCGTCCACCAGGGACGGATCCAGATTTCCTTCGAGAAAATCGAGAAAATAACTTTCGTAATTTAACCTGGTAATCTTCATTTTATATCACGCTTTGAATTTGTCCTATATAGCTTTTCAAATAAATCCGGGCACGATAAATATACACTTTTACCTGTACTTCGGTAATTCCGGTTATCTCACTTATTTCGCGGTACGAATAACCCTCGTAATCGCGCAGCATCACAACCGATCGTTGAATTTCGGGCAGCCGTTGCACCGCCGCGTGCAGAACCTCCTGAAGATCGGTATAACCATGATGTGAGACGGGTTCTGCGACCTTCTTCCAGTCGAGCGAACTTTCATGTTTCGCCTTCCGGATGTAGTCGATCATTGTATGATGTGCCGTGGTAAACAAATATGCTTTCACCTTTTCGGCATCAATATTTTCGCGATGCACCCACATCTTCTCGAAACAATCCTGAATAATATCCCGCGATTTCTCTGAATCGGAGATATTCTTCAGCACGAATCGGTAAAGCCCATCAGCCCATGTATCAACCGCCCGGTTATAGTCTTTAATCGTCATCTCTTCAGTTAAGCAATTCAAACAATAAGACGCATGAAATGATGGATTGTTACAGGCGAATGAAAAAAAGCCGCGAAAACTGTTCGTCTCCGCGGCTTTTTAGTTGAAAGAATTTATACTTTACTAATTCGATTGCACCAGCATCTCTTTCTTGTCGAATGCTTTGAGGGCTTCTTTAAGTGTCGGATCTAACTTACTGATCACCGAATAAAAACCAACCTCCCCGATGATATTACGCGAGATATAAGCCATTAGTTGGGCCTCGATGATTTTCCCTGAAATTGCCAATCCTTTCGTATCGGTTGCAATACCCTTTTTCGTTGCAAAATCGGTGAATGATGAGAGAATTTTATGCTGTAATAAATAGGTTTCAAATTCCTTACCCGTTTTCATTTTACCCAGTTCGTTGCGATATTTATCCGAATAATCGAAGGCATACTGATATACAAGTCCCTTCTGGGTTATCTTGAGATAATAAGGTGAAAATCCTGTTGTATCGGCAGCTACAAATAGATCGGGCATGATGCCGCCACCGCCGTAAACGACTCTTTTCATTCGTGTGTAATATTTAAGGGTATCGCTGTACTGAATGCTGTCCTTTTGCTCGAATTCACCGTGCGCATATCGCCGGTTAAGGTCACCGTAATAGTCCTCCAACCCTTTTTTATACGACTTTTGAATACAACGTCCTGCAGGGGTATAATAGCGCGCCACTGTCAAACGGATGGCAGAACCATCGTAAAAAGGGATTTGCTCCTGCACAAGACCCTTACCAAAAGTGCGGCGTCCGATAATGGTACCCCGGTCGTTATCCTGAATGGCACCGGCAAATATCTCACTGGCTGAAGCAGAATATTCATCAACGAGCACTACCACTTTCTTTCCAAAATAAGACCCTTTCTTTTCGGTATTGAATGATCGTTTGGGTTGCGTACGTCCTTCGGTATAGACAACGAGTTCTCCTTTATCAAGAAATTCGCTGACCATCTTTATAACAGCGCCGAGGTAGCCTCCGGGATTTCCACGTAAATCGATAATAATCTGATCGGCACCACTCTTCTCAAGCTGATCGACGCCACTCATAAATTCTTCGTACGTCTTTTCGGCAAAACGCCCCACTTTGATATAACCAGTTTTAGAGTCAATCATATAACTGACATCGACGCTTGTAAGCGGTATCTCGCCACGCTTGATCTCATAAGGAATAAGCTCAGGAAATCCTTTCCGCGCAATACTTACATTTACTTTAGATCCTTTATCGCCGCGAAGCTTTTTAAGCACTTTTTCGTTGGTTACTTTTACACCAGCCATGATCGAATCGTTTACTTTTACGATACGGTCGCCAGCCCTGATTCCCAGTTTTTGTGATGGTCCTCCTGAGATGACATCGATTACCATGATGGTATCGTTCTGAATCGAAAATTGCACCCCGATGCCGCTAAAGTTTCCCGACATCTCTTCACTCACTTCCTGCATATCCTTAGCCGGGATATAAACCGTGTGAGGATCGAGTTGCTTAAGTATTTCGGGTATTGCGGCCTCCACGATTTTTTTTGAATCAACTGTATCGACATAATTCCCCTCAATAAGACTCATGATTAAACTAACCTTATTGGCACCATTTGCCTGGGTTGTCCGGGCGCTCAACTGAAGCCTGCTTTGAAGTTTGGCTCCCAGAAAAACACCTGCAATGATAGCTACTGCCAGGAACACAGGCATCCAAATTACTATTCTCCGAGTTTTATTATCCATTTTAATCTATTAATTTCATTCAAAAATTTACTGAAGATCAACTTTAACGACCTCCACTTTTGCCCTTTCGAGCAATTCAACACCATCGTTCATATGATACTGTTCCGAAAAAACGACCCTTTTAATTCCTGCCTGAATGATCAGTTTTGAACATTCGATACAGGGTGAAGAAGTAACATACAATGTTGCACCATTGCTGCTGTTGTTCGACTTTGCCACTTTTGTAATTGCATTTGCTTCGGCATGAAGAACGTAGGGTTTTGTCTTATTGTTTTCATCTTCACACACATTTTCGAATCCCGAAGGTGTTCCGTTGTAACCATCAGAGATAATCATTTGATCTTTAACGAGCAGTGCTCCCACCTGACGGCGCGTACAATACGAATTTTCTGCCCAAATTGCAGCCATTCTCAGATAACGTTCATCCAGCTTCAATTGTTTCTCAATTTTCGAAAGCGCCATATCAAACAGATTATTTAATCGTCAAAAGTAACAGAAAATGCTGGTTAAATGATTTTTCATTTAAGTTAACAACACTTAAAATCAACCGGTCAGTTAAACCAATAGGAGAGTTTCAGAACAAGCGCCCGATTCTTGACATTCATATTTCCGGGAAAATAGTTATCGGTATAGACTAAAAACAAATCGGAGACCGGTTTATACCGCCACTGAAACCGTGCATTGATGTTCAGGTTGTCCGACTGTTCGTTGTACTGCACGTAGGTTGTAAAAAACAATTTGTCGGTAAACGTCACGTCGAGTTTTGGACCCACCAGCCAGAATTGCGTATGTCCCCACGGTTCGGGCAATGCGAGATCATTAAAACTGTAGATTAAGGAAATGTAACCGTAGGGCTGAAAGCGGTAGTTGAAAGTTCCCTTCATAAACCATC
The DNA here is from genome assembly GCA_010906965.1 of Mariniphaga sp. Taxonomy (GTDB): domain Bacteria; phylum Bacteroidota; class Bacteroidia; order Bacteroidales; family Prolixibacteraceae; genus JAAFHB01. The sequence goes on from JAAFHB010000160.1 coordinate 5,695, forward strand.
TGTTTCCGTTGAAATACCCGCCATATCCGGCCAAAAGATCGTATTTGAACATTCTCCGGTTATCCGAATTAAAAAGCACCGAAAAGTCACTCCATTTGTAACTACTTCCCGAAAGCAGATAATTTGATCCCCGATTGGTCGGATCGAAATCCTGACGTAAAAGGACATACCAGTAATTACTTTTAAATTCGAGATGGGCACGACTTTTAAACTGAAAAATATAATCAAAGCTAACCTCCCGATCGGTAAGTTCACGGTTGTCGGGCTTGTAGGTATTGTCGACTTCAGTAAAAAAACCATGGTATTCAAGTGGACCGTTTTCAGGATAAAACTTAACTGTTGCCCGTGGGTTGATCTGCAGAAAGTCGCGACGAGGAACATAGCCGGTTTCGGCATTAAAATCTTTCCCAACATACAGTTGAAGAAACTCGAGCAGGTAATTTTTTCGTGAATAGGCCACGTTTACTCCCTGGGAATACTCCTCGGAAGCAAGCGCCCTTGGGGTAAAAGACTTTTGACCAAATAGCTTGCCAATCCAGAAATTATTCCTGCTTTGCATGTTGTATTCAAGCCCCGCCACACGGTTGTAGTCGTTCCCGGTCCAGTCGGCAGGGACACTCCGTTGTTGTTTATTAACAAAAATTGCAGCGATATTCGATCGCGAAAACATCTTTTTCTGAATGGAGGTAACGAAGAAATTCCGTGACAGAAAATCGCCCTCTGAACCCGTTTGCATATCCATAACACCAATACGCAAGTCCTGCCCGATTTTACCGCTTAACCTGACTCCGGCATTAACAGGAGCATCGAGACCAATCCGGCGCGAAAAGAAGGGACGGATATTTTTGGAACCAAAATTGCTGAACAAGTCGCTGTTTTCGAGGAAGAACTGTCGTTTCTCCGGGAAATACAACTCGAACCGCTCGAGATTGGTTACCTGATCATCAACCTCAGCCTGCGAGAAATCGGGATTGTAAGTCATGTCGAGATTTAAGGAGGAAGAAAGTCCCAGCTTGGCATCAAAACCGAAATCTTTCCGAAAGTGCGTATCTTCCCCCTTTTCAAAATTTCGGGAAGCACTTCCATAAACATATGGGATCAACGCAAGTTTAAGTCCCGATTTAGGTGGAGGGGTATCCCACTTGAGCTGACCGGCATACGCCAACGATGCTGTAGGAAATTGACGTGGAACAGGTGCCCATGCCGATTTCTCATTCAGTTTAAGATCCTGTCGGGAGAACTGAATGTTCCAGTGGTCGACCTGCGGATTGTATCGCACCGATTTGAAGGGAATCTTCATTTCAGTGATCCATTTATCAGGATAGTTTTTAGTCTTCGATTCCCATTTACAATCCCAGATTAAGTTTACAGCTGCTCCACCGCTCATCGTGCCATCCCAAATTGCACCGGCCGCATTTACGCCGAATGAATAGCCGGTTGTCTGATCATTGTAAGGATCAATAAATGCAAGAAAATTATCATTGTTGCCAAAAACAAAGTCTTTTCTGAGTGATTCTACAGGCCTTTTTCCGGGAACAGTATCGTAAAAAATTACCGCCATGTAAAAAGCTTTATCGTCATATGTCATCATCACTTCAGACTTTGCTACGCTGTGCCCGGTATCATAGGGAAGCACCATGAAAAAATCTTTCGCTTTCTCTGCATCCAGCCAATCCTCTTCGTTGATGATTCCGTCCAGTTTAATAACGCCTTTCGTCCTTTTTGCATGAATCTGAAAGTTCTGGTTTACAGTTCCTACCGTAGATATACTGTCCTTTTTTAAGATGGGAGTGACTTCCTTTTCATTTTTAAAAGAAAGGTCTGCACCTTTCACTTCAGCAAGAAAAAATAAGAAACAAATGATTATGCAAGCGAAAAACTTATTGAACATGATTCTGGATTTAAAATGCCGAAGATATAGGTTTTAAATAGAAATGGAAATAAGTTGGGTCAAATTGAAACAAAATTCAGGATAAACGTTATAAATAGATAATTTATTGTTTTAGCACAAAAATAAAGAAAGGAGGTTATCCTGAGCACCAACTCACGAGAAATAAAAATAATAGCAGACAGTTTAATTATCCGGTTAACAAGGGAAACACACCCCCTATTTTGAAGGTATCTATAAATCATTAACCGGAAGATTCAAATTAAATATGCCTTAATTATAGGACTTTAGCTTAGCGAGAGGCATCATTACGGTCAATATATTCCATGAGATATTTAATTCTAAATAATTATTAAACCATTAATTATCATGAAAAAATTAATCGGAGGTTTGGGTGGTGCTATCGGATCACGCTACCTGAAAAACAAAAATCAATTGGTATTCGTAGAGTATTCAGGCTTTATTTCTAAACTCGATCTAGTACAATCATCAGCATCAATCGTATCAAAAGGGACCACAATTATCAAAGGAACCTGGCTTTTTGATTGTGAAACAGGGTCAATGCTGGCGCCTGCGGCAACACTCGATTTATGGTGGGAGCAAATGACTGCAATAAATAGGCAAATGGTTCCGCAAGGTGGAGCGAAGATTGTCAACCTGGGCAAAGTAAGTTTCACTGCGATTACTCCTGTGGCCATGCAGTCGTACACCTATACAACAAATCCAATTCCGGCAAATAACGATGCTACCAATAAATTAGTAAACGGAGATGTTTTTTGTGTACAAACCAGAGAAGGCAACTATTGCAAAATACAGGTCATAAACTATGATTATAATCTGACGATAAAATGGGTTACTTATAAACTTAATCCGTCGTATGTTCGTATTGGTTCCGGCTATACAAATCCTGAAGATATTGCTGTTTTTAAAGATGAAAAAACGGCCTATGTTACAGAACGCAGCGGAAATCTTTTAAAAATTGATCTTACCAATGCCAATCGTATTTCATCGGTAGTGGTCTGCGGGGGATTGATTGCGCCTCAACAACTTTGGGTAGATGAAGTTAATAAACAAGCCTATGTTGTCGAATATGCCAACCCTGGTAAATTAGTCCGGGTAGATTTAATCTCCGGCGTTAAAACTACTTTATACAGCAGTTTAAACTTCGCGGTTGGATTAACTTTATCGTCCGATTTGGCATACGCCTATGTAAGTGAACAAGGGCTTGCCGGAATTACGCGCATTGAATTAGCCACTGGCATAAAGGTACTAATCGCCAATGGATTAATTAATCCGTTCTTCTTAACCTGGGCCGATTCCACTGAAACAAAACTACTGGTTCCCGAACGCGATCCGGCTAATAAGATCTCACTCGTGGATGTCACCAAAACATCGGTCAATGTAACGCCATTCATCAGTAGCGCGGCTTTCAGGCCTTCAAGCATTGCAATTATTAATTCAGGTTCCTATTGTGTATGCAGTGATAGTGAAATTGACCAGTTTTTCTTAACTGAAAACGTGAACAATTGGCTTTATAAAGGGATTGGTTATGTGCCATGGAATTTAATTCCTGCTAACGGAAAAGCAGATACCACACCTCAACCATTATATCCTTTCCAATTTCCAAAAGATTCCCCGTTTGGCGGAACTTTACCTGTAAACATAGATCATCGCAGAGCATGGGATTCCGGAGTCGTTTATTATAAGGTTCTAATAGATGGAATTGCAAGGCGTGATACATGGAACGATCTTATCATGAATCCAGTTAACGGACGCTATGAAATTATTGAATTGCAAAAAACCGATACCAATGGTTATTACCCGGTTCATAATCCGGCTAAAGTATATTACAACACAGACTTAGGTTGTTTGCTTAACAGCACGTCGGGTATTACAAATGCCTTACATGCGCTAACTGTTGAATTTTACAATTCGGCGCACGTGCTGGTAAGTAGTATGGGTAATGCTTTGTATGTAAACAATCAGCAATGTACAGCGTCAATCGATATGCCACTTCTCGATGGTCTTCATGCAGATCCGAACTGTGGTTATTTGAAATATGTTGACACTACACATAACGTAACTTTGCATTGGGCGGCTTCTCATCCGCAAGGATTTGGCACTTATTCTTTTGTGGTCATTAAAGGTGCTTACACACTTGCAGGAAGTAATGTGAACGGGTCACTTTTCCCTGCGACAACCTTTGTTTTTGATTTTATAAATCCAGTTTCATTTTTCCTTGGCAGTTGTCCTAAAGTAGCAGCTTTTGCCGAATACCTTTATGTGGCAACTACGGTTATAAACGGAGTAGGCCGGCAAAGCCAATATGATGCATCAGCAAGTGTTGCATTTTGTCTGGCCCCTTAATAAAAAGAAGGAAGTTTCCGGATTTTTAAGACTGGAATAAACTTTCGCTAATTGCAACATCCTCATTTACTTTTGTAAAAAGAGGATGTTGTTTTTTGAAATTCCAGCAACAAGCTTTTATGTTGGTGGATGCAGTCTCTTTTGAAACCATCGGCGAACCGATTTCATTTTCTCCAATTGTCCGGCCGGAACTTGTCGTTTGCAGGTAGCGCGCTCTTCACTCTTTTCAGGCGCGCCCCATCGGATTTCGATACCATCGTTTGGGTTATAGGCCATTTCAAAAGCGTCTCTTCGCTTCAAAATTTCAGCAAGCGTCAGTTTTTGTTCTGCACCGTTGGTACGCGTATAGGTGATCGATAATTCGGATAATTTTTGGGCCAAAAAAGTCTCCAGGTTCTTTTTAACATGCTCAGCAGAACTTAGTTTTGACATTTTATAGTCATCCGGTGAACTAAGGACTTTATCCGGAAAATCGAGTACTGCATCAATCGCAATCAGGAGTCGCAGATCGCGGTTCGGAGTCGAAAAGTCTTCCCATTGGCCACCTGCCTGAAAGACACCGGAAGTTCCGCCTGGCATAGCAATCACTTCGCCAGGATGAGATTTCATGTAGGCTTCACCATTAGCAACTGAAGTAATCCTTACTGTCAGTTGTTCGTGCAGTGCATTTATCAGGTCGAGAAGCGCCATTTCCGGATCCATTGGCTTTGGATTAATAAGCTGCTCGATAGTGTGGTAGAACTTTTCACCTGTCATTCCTTGTTGCTGAAAGGAAAATGGAGTAAATCCCGAGCTTGCGGATAGCTCTTTATTTTTTAATACTTGTAACTTGCCGTTGTTAAGCAGGATCGGCCGAAAAATTTTAAATCCGGGGTCTCCGATTACATCAGTTGTTGTAAAAAGGAAGTTCCCCTTCCAAAAACGTTTGATGCCAACTGTACCATCAGGTTGTGCATCGACTGAAAGAAGCACACCGGGTTTATCATCCGATTGCGGTACCCAGCGAACAAGTATCAGCGTGTGGCCATATGGATCGGCAAAAACTGTTCCGGGACGAAGTGCCTCTTTTGTAAGAGAAACCGGATAATAATCAGAGCTTTCATCTTCAAGCGCCGTACGGGCTGTCCCCGAATGAACCCCGTTAGCCACTTTTCTCAGGAAAGAATTGAAAGCCAGTGCCGGTTGTGTTTTTGAGGCATATGACTCATTGGTGATCCACTCCCCTGTTTTGGGAGAACGACCAATGCCACCCCGGTCGCTCAGGTGGTAACCAAATGGGAGGCCAAGCTTCCATGCAAAGTAAGCCCGAAAGTAAAAAGGATTATCGGCACAATCGGGATCCATAATCACCTTGCTTTTCACTGCAGGATCATCTTCACCAAGTGATAGATAATCGTACAGGATATTCCGGTCCTTATTCTGCATTACTTCGTGCAAAGCTTTCCACGAAGAGCTTTCGTCGGCGTCGAAAAAGAGTGCATTTATCCATGCCGAATAAAGCGCTTCGGTTTCGCGATCCCAACCCCGCTGATTTTTCCAGACTGACCCGGAAGTTTGATTAGCCATCTTATCCGACACAGAAAACTCAATCTCAGAGAGCGTTTTATTGCCCAATATTAAGGTTACTTTATATTTGCCAGCGGATACAGCTTTAAACTCATCAATTCGCCAAAACGGCAATCCATCGCCATTTCTGGTTTTCTCCGATTCAAGCGTACCTGCCTGGTCATTGACGACAATCTTTGCTTTTGGGATATTCTTTCCCCCAACTGCTAATATGCGGAATGCCTCTCCGGGCCGGGGATTTTTCG
>JAAFHB010000161.1 GCA_010906965.1 Mariniphaga sp.
GACTGGCAAGTAAATCAACATTAGGTGTCTTAATCGTTTTGGCACCATTGCAGCTTAAATCGCCGTAGCCAATGTCGTCGGCATAGATAAATACGACATTGGGTTTTTGACCAAAACCCTGCTGGGGTAGAATTCCAAACGGAATAACTGACGCAAATGAGATGAATTTTGTTAATGTATTCATAATAAGTAATGCTAAAATAATTAAACATATATAAAAATATCATATTGTATAAACAAAGAATTACTACATTATATTATTCTAATTACTTATTCAATTCTTTTCAACATTTTCAAGCTGCTATTCAATAATTTGATAATCATGAATATATCATATACCTGACCCAGCTTTTAATATTTGTGAAATCTGATATTCTAAAAATAATTTTAATAACGGAAATTGCAAATTCCAATCTGTTGTTTGGATGACATATCTGGTAAAGCGAGGTCTTCACTCTATGAAACCTCAATTCTTTATGATTCCAATAATTTGATGCCATGGATATTCACCATCATTTTTCTGAGGTTTACCCGAAGTACTTCGTCCTTCCTCAACATATTTTCTCAAAAGATCCGTTAATTGCTTGACGACTTCGGTATATTTTTCCTGCACATTATCCTTCTCTGCCGGATCACTTTTCATGTTGTACAATTGCACAGGAGGCAGTCCTTCCTCCTCCTTGCCCGGTTTAGGAGAACTCCAGCCTCCCGAGCCGGCAGAAAGCAGTAGTTTCCACTCTCCCTTCCGGATGGTAAAGCTTCCGTTGATAGAATGATGTACTGTCGCTTCACGGATGCTTTTCGGAAATCCCGGGTTCAAAATAGCCGGAAGCAGATTGTAACTGTCTTCCGCTTCATTATCGGACGGATTGTGCCCAACCATATTGGCAAATGTTGCCATAAAATCAATCAGGCAAATGGTTTGGGATACTGTATGCGGTTCCTTGATTTTTGCCGGCCATTGCATCAGGCAGGGAATTCGGTGGCCGCCTTCGAACAGGTCTGCCTTGTGTCCGCGGTAAATGTAACTTGGCTGATGGCCATGTTCTGCCAAAAATGGAAAATCGGCCTGAGGTGAACAACCATTATCGCTGGTGAAGACAAGGATGGTATTTTCTAGCAGGTGATTTTCCTGAAGTGTCTTTTCAATTTCCCCGACCAGGTGATCAATCTCGAGGACAAAATCCGCATAGGCATTGAGTCCGGATTTTCCTTGAAATTCTTTGGATGGAGCAATCGGCGTATGCGGTCCGGTAATCGGGAAATAGATGAAAAAAGGAGCCTCTTTTTTGGCAGCAGCAGTTATGCAATCCACTACTTTTTGCTGCAAAACCGGTAAAATATCTTCCATGTTCCACGAAGGTATCCCTCTTCCAGGCCTGCAATCCCCGAAAGGATGTTTTGGAAAATACAAAGTGGGAATACCAACTGTTTGCCGGTTTTCGATGAAACAGAAAGGAGGATAATTGGGGGCATCCACCCCGAAAAAATAATCGAATCCGACATCAACTGGACCGCCAGTTATGGGTTTGGAAAAATCGAGATTGTATTCATTTGAATTATCGACAGGTTTATTGCCATCTATTGTAGGCCAGTTCCAACCAAGATGCCATTTTCCAAAACAGGCTGTCTGGTAGCCATTTTGTTTCAGCATGCTGGCCATGTTGGTCCGTTCGGCGCTCATTAAAGGATGATCATAGAAATTAAGGACTCCGTTCTTTAATCTTGAACGCCAGTTATATCTACCTGTTAAAATTCCATACCTGGATGGCGTACAAACAGCAGAACTGGAATGGGCATCAGTAAATGTTATGCCAGTTTGCGCAATCATGTCTATGTTCGGTGTATGTATTTTGCCATTTTCGTTCAAACATGAAATGTCGCCATAACCGAGGTCATCGGCAAGGATGAAAATGATATTGGGTTTCTTCTGCCCGGGCTTCCCGTCAGCAAGAGAGGATTGAAGCAATAAACTTACCACCCCCAACAGATAAATATTTCTATTCATGTTTGAAAATATTAATTGTCTGGTTTATTATGACTTGAGTACAGTATTTAAAAATATTTAACCGGATTCAGATTAATTTCTTTGAAGGTGAATCCGATTTTGTTTTCTGTAAAGCTTTGTGGGCTTAATATCAGTTCATATGTGCCAGGTTTATCGAATTTGATTTTGCCTGCCCTAGAATGGATCAATTTCCAATACTGGCTGCGTTGGTTGTATTCCCTGCTTTCATCGTTAACAATTGAGGACATTTCCTGACCGGCGCATTTGATCTTTATGCTTTGTCCGCCTTGCCATACAGGAGTCCCATGTGAACCCGTTTCAGTCGTTATGACATCAACCTGATAAGTTCCGGCTTTCTTCACTTTAAAAAACCAGGTGAGGCTGATGGCTGTATCCATCCAATCGGCTCCACCTCCGCGGGCAGTAAATTTCAGCTTAGCAGGGTTGTTCTCTTTTTGAGCAGAGGCTAAAATTCCGGGAAGCAGGATGGAACTGTTTGCCTGCTGACAGATAGCTGTTTCTACATCGACCGTTCCTTTAACTTCAACTACCACTACCGAAACGATCTTGTCGGGTGCCTGTTTTGGTAGTTGAATTTTTAACTGATGGTGGTCTGTTCTCTGATCAAATATTTCTTTAAACGGGATTGCTTTTTGTTGTTTGTCGGCCAACAGATATATTTTTATGACTTTGGTTTTCAATCCTTCTAGGTAAAAATCATTGGTTGGCCAGTTAAATATTCCGAGAAAAAGCTTCCCTTGTTTTTGTGTGATATTGCCCCATTTGAATTCGATTTTGTAAGGACTCGCTTGGGTTCCATAGATGGATTCACTATTGATTTTCATCCAGTCACCTACTTTGGCAAGGATTCCAACAGATTCCTGAGGAATTAGGCCTTCGGACGTCGGACCAACATTCAAGAGGTAGTTTCCGCCTTTAGCAGCAATATCAAAGAGCAAACGGGTGAGTACTTCCGGCGATTTCCAGTTGTGGTCGTTTTTCTTGAATCCCCAGGTATTATTTAGGGTGGCTGGTACTTCCCAATCGCCTTGAACTACTGTTCCCGGAATTACATTATCGCCGGTTGAAATGTAATCGGTTTCGACCCCGCCACCTAAACGTCCACTGATAATGGTTTCCGGCTGCAATTTGCGGACCAGGTCTTTTAGTTGCTGAGCCTGTTCTTTGGAAATTGTCAATGGCGTGTCGAACCAGATCATTCCGATCGGACCGTAATTGGTGAGAAGCTCGGTGAGCTGAGGTTTTACCTTTTCATCGAGGTATTTCTGAAAATTTCGCTCTTTCGGGAAATCCCAGTCGTTGTCGAGGCCGTTTGGTTCGTGCCAGTCACGCGCTTGCGAATAATAAAAACATAATTTTATTCTCTGTTTCTGACATTCTTCGGATAATGCTTTAATTACATCTTTCCCATAAGGCGTGGCATCCACAATGTTGTATTTCGAGGCGTTCGATTTGAACATGGCGAAGCCATCGTGGTGTTTCGAGGTGATGGTGATGTATTTCATCCCCGCGTTTTTGGCAGTCATCACAAAATCGTACGCATTAAATTTCACCGGATTGAATTGTTTGGCCAATTGTTCGTATTCCTTTACCGGAATTCGGGCATTTTTCATAATCCATTCACCAATCTGAGGATATTCCGTTCCTTTCCATTCGCCGGCGGGAATCGAATACAATCCCCAGTGGATGAATATTCCGAAACGGGCGTCACGCCACCATTGCATCCTTTTATCCTGAGAGTTAATTTTTTGCGAAAACAAAATTGGAGCAAGTCCAATTAGGAATACAAAAATCAAGACTAATTTTTTCATCATACTATTTTTAACATATAACAATTTGAATTCTGACCCAATTCTATTTATCTTCGCTTAATGGTCGACTATATCCTTGATTTTTATACCGTTCCAAAAGTTGTGAAAGCTCTGTAACAACCGCCTGATTTTCTTTATACAAATTATTTTTTTCTTGTGGATCATTTTCAATATCATACAAGGTCCCTGTGGCATCTCCTTTATTAGGGACAACCAATTTGGGAACTGAAAATCCACCCGAACCCAGATGCGGGGTAAACTTCCATTTTCCTTTTCGGATCGAAAAGAAACCATCCAATGAATGGTGAACTGTTGCTTCCCGTATTGGGGAAGATGCTACCTTACCAATGAAAACAGGCCATAAATTATAACTGTCCTCACCTGCATTTTTTGATAATTGTAGCTTCAGCATGCCGGCAAGGGTAGCCATCAGATCAGTTGTACACATCACCTCATCTGACTTGATTCCGGCAGGAATTACTCCTTTCCATCTTGCAATGAATGGAATTCTATGACCAGCCTCATAAATATCAGCCTTTCTACCTTTATAAATATAATTTGCGTGATGCCCTGTCTCCTCAATGTCAGTTGGGCGCCAATCAGAGCCATTATCAGAAGTAACGATGATCAGTGTGTTTTCTTCAATACCTGAAGTTTCAACCATATTTAGCACCTTGCCAATCATGTCATCAACCATGCTAACGTAATCGCCATATCTTCCGGCTTTAGAACGACCATTATTCTCCGGAGCCGGAAGCCAGGGCGTATGAGGAGAAGGTAGAGCCAGGTACAAAAAGAATGGCTTTTCCTGATTAGAAGTATGCTGAATATACTGGCATGCAGAATCTACAAAGTTGGGCAGAACCTTATAAAAATTGAATCCGGGTGACATTTTCCCGGGACGCCAGAATACTCCCCTCCCATCGGTTGCCTCTTTTTTACCTTCAGTATATGTTGTCAGATCTTCTAGCGTTTTTCCGTTTCTGATATAACAATAAGGATTAATGTCCAGCGATGCAGGAATAACCAGGGAATAATCAAATCCATGGTCTGATGGCCCTCCTTTAACGTATTTTGTGTAATCTACGTTATCGTTAAATTCAGAACTTACTTTTTCATCCCATTTTATCTCAGGGATTTCCTTCGTAGTATCCTTTTTCGCCCAATCCAATCCAAGATGCCATTTTCCAATACATGCCGTTTGATAACCGTTGTGCTTCAAAAATGAAGCCACTGTTTCTCTTTCAGGTTCAATCAACGAAGGTGAATAGCCCCAGAGTACTCCATTTTTCAGACTGGTTCTGAATGCATACCTTCCTGTAAGAATTCCATAGCGTGTTGGTGTACACACAGCTGAATTGGAATGGGCATCAGTGAAATGAACTCCTTGCTGAACAATCTTGTCCATATTTGGAGTTGGAATGCGGGATTCCGGGTTTAGACTCTTTAAATCGCCATAACCCATATCATCTGCCAGTATATAGATAATATTAGGCTTCTTTAATTTTTCCCTTTGCATATTACTGCAACCCATTGATAGAACCACTGAAGTCGTAATAAATAATTGATATTTCAGCTTTAGCTTTTTCACGCGTTCAATTTTTTATAAGTTATTTATTTTCAATTCGTATTAGCAGCACCACTTTTTTGTCTTCATCGACGGTATGGAACTCGCATTAAAAATTTATACATCTTATTTTGTTGCGAAGTTTCGGGATGATCGTATCATTGTTATTTCATTAAGATATTATTTTAACTCCTTTATTAACCTTTGACACCCATTTTTCATATTCAGCCTGTAAATCATTAATGATGTTGGGATAACTATCAGCAACATTGTTTTTTTCTTCAAAATCTGTCATCATATCATAGAGCTCAGGTTTGGTATTCAATTCAGATACAACAAGCTTCCATTTTCCTTTGCGAACTGCATATTTATCTTCATGTTGCCAGAAAATTGTACGGTAAGCAAGTGACTTTTGGTGTAATAAGTGTTCGTTGATACTTTTTCCATCGATCTCACCGAGTTCCGTGACTCCCGCCAATTCCAACAACGTTGGGAAGATATCCATCGTTAAAACTGTTTCATGGCTTATCCATCCGGATTTAATACGTCCCGGCCATTGAATGATGGCTGGCACCCGATGTCCACCTTCCCATACACTTCCTTTAAATCCTTTTAGAACACCATTGCTCCCTTTCTGAGTTGCGCCATTATCAGAACAAAAAATTACAATTGTATTTTCGTACAAACCCAACCTTTTTAAGGTCTCTATTGTCTTCCCCACACTTTCATCCAATATCTCAATCATATCTTTATATTTGGAAGCAGCGTCTTTCTCAGATCCGTTTGTAGGAAAATCAATTCCATTTTTTGCACCCTCATAACGATCCGCCTTTGAACTCCGGTTTTGATAAGGGGAGTGCGGAGCTTCATGAGCTATATACAATAAAAATGGCGATTTCTGGTGTTTTATAATAAAATCGTTTGCATTTCGTAAAATCAAATCTGTAGAATAGCCAGTTTCATTTTCAAGTTTATCGGCCTTCCACCAGTCTGCGTTTCCTTCCTGGTCTACATGTGACTGGTAGTCTACATTCCCGCTGACATAACCAATAAACTCATCAAATCCTTGGTGAACAGGATTGTATTTTGGGGAGTATCCCAAATGCCATTTTCCAAACATTCCGGTTACGTATCCGGCTTTTTTTAAGTCTTCAGCAATGGTAATTTCGGACAGCGCTAATCCTACATCGCGATGTTTCTTAGCTGTAATAACACCTGTTATGCCTGTACGTTGCGGATATTTTCCGGTTAATAGGGCTGATCTTGTAGGACTACAGACTGCCCCGTTTGAATGGAAATCTAAAAATCGGACACCCCTTTTAGCCATTAGATTCAGATTGGGTGTCAAAATTTTCGAATTACCATAGCATCCGATATCGCCATATCCCAGATCATCTGCCAGGATAATAATAAAATTAGGTTTTTTATTATTAAGGCTTTGGGAGGAAAGTTGGCAATAACTATCTTGCGCAACTCCAAGGATTAGAGCAATATAAAATAATATGCCCGTTGAATGCAATTCATTCATATTGAATTTAATTGTTTCAAAATTTAGATTAAATTGAATTCAAAAACAGAAAATTGCCGGATTTCTCTATTTTTGAATTCAACATGAATTAATTAATACCCGGGATTTTGTTCTCCCATATTAGCATTATTGGTAAATTCTATATTGGGAATTGGAAATAGAAAATATTTTTTGCCAGTAATTGGGTGAGTGATTAATTTATTAACGGGGAAAGTCATTTTAATATAATCCATTTGAAATTGGATTGCCTGTTGTAGAATCCCCCAACGGTTTAAATCAAAATAATTTTTAGATTCAAATGACAATTCAATTTTTCTTTCTTTTCTCAAGGCATTGCGAAAAGCAACCTGATTTGGTAATTCTGCCTGGGTTAGTGCAGCAAGTCCTGCATTGATCCTGGTTTTATTCAAGAATACAAATGCTTCTCCCCCAGCTATGTATCCAATTTCATTCAAAGCCTCTGCTCTTGTTAATAACACCTCGGCATATCTGATCAGGGGATAATTCCATGTACTTAATCCTCTTGGATCTTTTGTATTGTAGAATTTATTTACATAATACAAACTTCCTTTAGGCTTGGAAGGATCAATGAAATTAGCCAAACCATAGCCACTAATAGTAATATCTTTTCTCAGATCTCCAGTTTCAAAAAGTTGTACAAAACCATTTCCGGAAGATAATCCGCCACCTTTACCATTGAAGGTGTCATCAGTGGGTAATGGAGATGCTCCGCCACTATACTCAGTTGGCGCAAAAGAACTGCTCAAACCACTGGTAGTTGTCCCGGTTACTCCACCATACTGAATTTCAAAAAATGAACCTGTACCGTTTTCCTGAGTGCCATTAAAATTGTCAGCATAGTTTGTTAATAATTTACCTTTATCCATGACAGCTCCGGATAAATTTACAGCATCATTCCATTCTTCCAGTTCCAAGTGCACAAGTGCTTTCAAAGCGGTGGCAGTATACGAAGTAGGCCTTCCAACTTCCATTCCCGAACCTCCCAGATACTTTACCGGCAACATTTTAATTGCATCTTCCAGATCTTTTTTAATCTGAATATAAATATCTTTAATTGCGGTCCTGGGCAGTTCTGCATCTTTTCGAACTTTAATCTCCCCCATAATTAAGGGTACAGGTCCAAAGAATCTCACCAAATTGAAATAATAAAATGCCCTCATAAACTTTGCTTGACCTTCTGTAGCATTTTTCATTTCCGGACTTGAAAAATCAGTCACTTGTTGTATTCTGTTTAGAACAATATTTGCTCTTGTAATTCCATCGTAATGACTGGACCAAATGCTTTGAGTTACTGTGGATGTCAGGTCGAGAATATATATATCCGGTTCTGTTTCTTTTCTCCATGTCCAGCCTTCATCGCCCGCCATACTGGTCAAATAGACGATCTGTGATTGATAAACCCCCTGTAAAGGTTGATAAATTCCATTCACTGCTGTAATTATACCACTTTGTGTAGAAAGCAAATTATCCAGTGCCACCTGTCCCTGTATAGTTGGATCCAGAATTTTTCCGCAACTAAAAGTTAGGATGACACTTAAAGCTATAATAATGTATCTAAATTTTTTCATTTTCATTTTTTTTGTGTGATAATCAGTCCTTAAAAAGTTAATTGAACTGCTAATGAAACCAACCTTGTCGGAGGATAAGGAGTATAGTCGATCCCGGCAGAAAGCAAACTAGACCTGCTTGATGCCTCCGGATCTAGTCCCGAATAATTAGTAAAAGTTATCAAATTTGACCCTGTTATGGTAAATTTTGCTGTCTGAATAATTTTACCTCCGAGAAACTTTGATGGCAGATCATACGATAATCGGACATTTTTCAATCTAATGTAATCTGCATTCTCCAGAAACCTGGTTGAGACCATCGTGGCAAGTGTAGTTGTATTTCCACCCTGAGAAGGTCTCGGTACAGTATTGCTGGGATTAGTAGGAGTCCAGAAATCTGCAACTTCTGCAAGATTCTGTACAAAAGGAACACCTCGGGAGAATAAATTCCGGGCAGTGTTATATAATTCATATCCTCCGGCAAAATCTGTAAATATTGATAATGAAAACTGTTTAAATGAGAAGGTATTGTCCATTCCGCCAAAATATTTGGGGTTTGGATTACCTACAAATGTCTTATCACCAACATCAAATTTGCCGTTCTTATTTAAATCAGCATACCTGGGATCACCTGGAGAAGCACCTGACCAGGCAAGCGCCTCTGCCTCCTGACCAAGTTGCCAATTGCCGACATATTTATACATATAGAATTCTGCAGCAGGGTGTCCAGCTTTTGTCAGGTTGGTCGGTTGATTCGATAATGGAATACTTTCTCCTGGTATTTCCAATGGGTTGCCAATTGAATTAGTTCCAATATCAAGTACAGTATTCTTATTAAATGAAATATTGAAATTTGTGGTCCATGAAAACGGGCCTACAAGATTACGGGTATTCAAAGTTAATTCAAGCCCAGTGTTTTTTACTGATCCGAGATTCACGATGGGATTTTGGCTAACGCCTGATGTTAAAGGAATCGGAGCAGAGATTAAAAGATCCTGAGATTGTTTATTATAGTAATCCAAAGAGGTATAAATTCTTCCTTCATAAAGGGAAATATCGAATCCTGCATCAAATTGAACTGCTGCTTCCCATTTCAAATTTGGATTACCAATATTTAATGGAGCATTTCCAACCACCACACTGTTACCAAATACATAAGAAGCAGTCCAAGCCTTGGTAATAAAAGCAAAGTCTCCGATATTCTGATTCCCTGTTTGTCCATAACTTACTCGGAATTTTAAATCATTAATTAATTTGGATGATTTCAGAAAATTCTCCTTCGATACTCTCCATGCTACAGAACCTGATGGAAATAAACCATACCTGTTATCGGGTCCAAATTTTGACGAACCATCTCTCCTAATGGTGGCAGTAGCCAAATATTTACCAGAAAAATCGTAGTTCAGTCGTGCGAATGTTGATAATAAACCTGCTGATACATTTGTACCTGTTGCACTAAAATTAGTTTGATTTGAAAGTTGGTTAAGCGCATTATTAACAGTTCCTGTGCCAGTAGTACTGCTCGATTTAATTGTAAACTGTTGGGCAGAAAACCCCAATAAGGCTTTAACCGAATGTTTATCAATCTTTTTCTCATAGTTTAAGGTCAAATCACCAACCCAGTTAATTTGTTGATTATATGACCCAGTAACACTGCCCAGAGGACTATTAAACATACCAATCGAATATACGGGTAAATAAATATAGCCATCTCCTAATACAATATCGCTCCCGATATTACCTGATAAGACAAGTTCTTTCATTAAGGTTACATCTAGTTTTGTATTCCCTAAAATCCTGGTCGTAAAATTATTTCTTGTAGGTAACAATAAATTTATTAGAGGATTCTCATTCGCACCAAAATAACTGGCAGCGGTAGTATTTACAGCTGTAAGTTTCCTGTTTTCATCGTAGGGTTGTGTGTATGTATGTTGAAAAATTAAGCTTCTGTAACCGGTTGAATTCCATGTGTCATTCACAGCTGAGTTTTGGATTTGATGACTTCCGGTCATATTTGTCGTAAGTTTAAGCCAATCATTTATTTGCGAACCAACATTAATACGAAGTGACCAAGACTGAAAATTCGTATTTATCAGAGTTCCCTCTCTGTTTAGATAAGAGGCAGATCCAGAATAATCTGTTTTTTCATTTCCTCCGTTGAATCCCAGATTATAATTCTGCCTTATTGCGGTTTGTGTACCTAATTCTTGCCAGTTGGTATCAACTTTCCAAAAAGGATTGGTTGGATCATCATAAATCGCTGTAGACCTGTTTGAATTTTTGAACGCTTCAACAAATAATAGCCGTTGTTGCTCTGTACTCATCACGTCATATCTTTTTGCAATTTGTTCGAAACCAAAGTCTGTATCAAGAGTTAACTGCATTTTCCCTTTGTTCCCTTTTTTTGTAGAAATCATAACTACTCCATTTGATGCACGTGATCCAAAAATTGCGGTAGCAGAAGCGTCTTTAAGAATATCAATCGACGCAATATCTTTAGGATTAATACTCGAAAAGTTAGTACTAAAAAGAGGAACCCCATCTACAACTATCAAAGGATCATTACTTCCTGTAACAGAACCTACCCCTCTTATTGCGATAGAGAATGCGCCATTCAAATCTCCGCTGGTTTGCCTTATCTGAACACCACTTGTTCTTCCTTTCAATGCATCTTCAAATGAAGATACCGGACGACTTTGTAATATTTCTTTTGACACCGATGATACGGAACCAGTTACATCTGATTTTTTCATTGTTCCATACCCGACCGCCACTACTTCTTCAAGTCCAATTGCATCCTCCGCAAGTGTAATATTCACTGTTGTTTTACCTCCTACAACTATCTCCTGTGTTTTCATCCCTACAAAAGAAAATTGTAAAACCGCATTTCCCGGAACTCCGGCAAGCGTGTAATTTCCATCAGAATCTGTAACTATACCAATTGTTGTCCCTTTTACAACAACAGAAGCACCGGGAAGCGTCTGACCTTTTTCATCGGTCACTTTACCGGAAATTGATTTTTTTTGGGGTTGTT
>JAAFHB010000162.1 GCA_010906965.1 Mariniphaga sp.
TAAATTTTTTCATGATTTTAAAAATTAATTTGTGAAGAATTTCCACAATACAAAATTGAATACTTTAAATATTATTAGCGTTACACAATTTCAGTTAGAAATTACATGATTCACACATTCTAATAGTTCAAATACTGTAAATCAAGTAAACAACAAGGAAAATGCCAACTGCAAGAACTGCAATTGTGAGCAGTGCGTCAACTATCAAGTAATCGTAAATAAATCATAACGTGTCATTTAGAAAAATGATGGGCATTTTCATGCCCACCTTTAAAATTATCATTACAATGATCGCATGAAAGCAACCAGGTCTTTCTTTTCCTCAGCTTTCAATTGAAGTTGTTGTACAAGATTGAAATACTCCACTATATCCTCAAGCGTAAAACACCGCCCGTCGTGCATATAGGGTGGAGAATCCTTAATCCCTCTTAGGGGGAAGGTTTTAATGGGGCCATCATGCGCCATCATCATTCCATTCACCATTTCTTGTTTATAAAAGCGTTCTGCTTTAAGGTTATGCATACTATTGTCAGTATAGTAAGGACCAGGATGGCATGCTGCGCATCTTGCCTTGCCATTAAAAAGCTGTTCACCACTAAGTTCGCTTTTGCTTGCTTTGGTATTATCAAGATTGCCGTAGATATCCAGCTTGGAGGCTGGTGGGAAATCCAATATTGCCTGGAATTCTGCCATGAAGTGAACCTGAGACCCTCTTTCCAGAATATTTACACCTTTTTTAGCAGCCATACAATGGTCTCCATCGAAGTAAGCAGCGCGCTGTTCAAATTCAGTAAAGTCTTCTATTGTTTTTAAGGCCCGTTGTGAACCAAATAGTTGCTGGATGTTTACACCACGCAATGAAGGTGTTTCAATTTTGTGCCTAAATTCCTGCGGCCGCATATCTCCAACAAGATGACTTGCTCCGTTTGTGTGGCCATTAACATGGCAATCGAAACAAGTTACACCCAGCATGCCGTCAGCTCTGTCGGTTCGTCTATCCTCAGTAGCATTGAATTGCTGTTGAGGAAATTGGGTAACGAGAAGCCTAAGTCCTTCAAGTTGCTTGGGATTGAGAATACCGTTAAATATCTCGTAGTAATTGCTTATGGTAATGAGGCGTCCCTTTGCCACGTCACCCAGATCAGGACGGGTAGTAAGATAAATTGCCGGAGCCGGATCTGGCAGGATATGTTCTGGCATGTCGAAATCCAGATCAAAACGAATGAGTCGGGGAAGTGATTTTATGATCATCTCAGGGAAGAGCATTCCACCTTCTGCATGATCAGCAAAAGGTAGAGGTTTGTAAGGGAAAACACCTTTCTCTTTGATTTGGTCTGGTGTCATCCCACTAAGTTGTTCCCATGTTACTCCACTCAGTCTGGCAGTTGGGCCCACAGGGATAGGTTTTCCTCCTGACATTTGTACATCTGCAGAAGTCTTTTTTGAAAGGTCATACCTGGAGTTTAATAATTCCTTATGCTCTTTTGCGCGTGATTCTTTAACTGCCATGCGCTCTGCTTTGATCTGTTCGAAAGTTTGTGTCTGGTTAATTGGACCATAGCTGGAAACAACATTTCCTTTTTGGGCAAAGACAACTCCCGTAGCAGTACCCAATGCCAATATAATACAAACACGAACCAAATTAAAGAATTGATTTTTTTGTTTTTTCATTTTACATGTTTTTACTAATTAATATTACACTGTTGTAAAACACCTGACTTTTTCTTTATAGTTTCATAGCACCTCCTTTCATTGATTAATTGTCACAATAATGTTGAAAGCTCTTTTAAACAGCAACAAAAGTGCCTCTGAGTTCTGCACTTAAGGGATGTTGCCTGGAAAGATATTTTCGCATTGCATCAATAATATGTTCTGAACGGTTTTTGCGGTTTCGACCGAATTTTTCGGGAACTCCCTGCATGGTGACGAATGCTGCTGTATAGTATTGGCCGGGCTTTGCTTCCTCTTTGCCAATAAAGATTTTCTGAATACGGTGCCCGGCAGGATTCTCCATCTTGAAATAGACGTTCAGGCCCAAACAGCGTTTTACATATCCACCCATTTGCTTGTATGGGTCGCACGAGAATGTTCTTTCGAGATTCTCCTCCAACATTGCCTTGAGTTCCGCGCCGGTCAATTCAACAGTTGATACAGGCGGATTCATGGGAATCATATTGTATAGGTCATTCATCGTAATTTTTCCGGGAATGACGGGCGCACCAAAGCGCCAGCCATTCGAAAAGGCCAGTTGCGCCCCGGTAGTTTCGAGCAGAGCCTGAAGGAGAAAATTGTCCATCGTGGATTCGAGTGTTGTTCCGCGGTTGAGTGCGGTGGCTGTTTCACCGACAACCTCTGCGAGTTCATCTTTAAATGGTGCCAATGCTTCTTGTACCAGCTTTTCCACTTCGGGATCAGGTTCCGTATTGGCTTCAACTTCAATCAGCTGATGCCGGTATTCAATGATTTGTCCACCTTCTACCCCCAAATCCAGGCGACCCAGAAATGAACCGTGGCAGCCCGACTGAATGACGATAGTTTTACCAATGAGAACCGGTTCGGAAAGGCGGTTGTGGGTATGGCCGCTAAGGCAAATATCTATTCCTTGTACTTCTGACAAAAGCTTCAAATCCTGGGGAAACCCAAGATGCGAGATTAAAATAATCAGGTCCACCTTTTCCTCTGTTTGTAAAATATTGATAATTGGTGGAAGTTCATCCTTGCCAAGGGTAAAATAGATTCCTTCGCTGAACGATGGCGGCATGGTTTTATCAATAATGTTCGATGCTATTCCCATAAAGCCAATCCTTAATCCGCCGACTTCTTTTACAACATATGAAGGGAAGACAGGCTTGTTTGTCGCTTTATCGAAAATATTAATTGCGAGCATAGGGTAACTGAGTTCAGCAACCCGTTGTTGAAAAACCTCCGGGCCATAGGCAAACTCCCAATGTGCGGTCATAGCATCTATTCCCATTGAGTTTAGTATCGGGATCAACGCCTTTCCCCGGGTTTTCTGTGCCGGGAAAGTGCCCTGGAAAGTATCGCCGCAATCGCAAAAAAGGCAATTATTACTATCGGCCCGAATCTGTTTTACAAGAGCAGCAATGCGGGCATAACCTCCTGTTTTACGATATACCGCATGGTCGCCTTCCCAGAACATTTCCTGGTGTAAATCAAAATAAGCATGACTGTCGTTCATTTGAACGATAGTTAGCAACGTTCTATTTGACATGATTTATACTCCTTTCATTTCAATATTTCAATATAACTAACCACCAAGCGTAATATCCTGTTTCTGATACCATTGTAGCGCTTGAAAAAAGTGCTCTGGCTTGAAATCAGGCCAGTATTCTTTCACCACGTAAATGTCAGAATAAACAGATTGTACAGGTAAAAATCCGCTTAACCTCGTCATACCTCCCCAGCGGATGATCAGGTCCATCCTCGATATTTCATGAGATTTTAATTTAGATGTATTTTGAGTAGGATTGTCAGTTTTCAAATAACTCAAATCCCATTCCCACCCATAATTCACAAGAAAATTTACTTTTACTCCCCCTTTACCGAAGGTTTTTCGGGTGGTAAAAGGAAGTAGCTCTTTTGGAAACATCTTTGAATCTGTATTTCCAATCACCAGTAATTCCGCATCTTCCCCGGAGAGTATTTCTGTTGCCTGGATACAGGCATTGGTAAATGCAGTTGTTTGCTCTGTCGGTCTTTTGGTATTATCCGTCGTAAATCCATAAAATGTAAGTTCCTTAATTCCGACCTCCTTAAATAGTCTGAAAAGGGCCAGACCCGGATCGAGGCCCATCGCATATCCCTTTTCCTTTGCTAATCCATTGGATCCTGCCCATCTTCTATTTCCATCAGGAATAATCCCAATATGGTTTGGCAACCTTAATGGTTTGGCAACTCTATCAAGCAACCTCATCGTATCCTTGATTGGATTATCTGCTCTCAACATTTTCAATTCTCTCATACATTGTTTGTATATGTTTTTCTAAAATTATTTCTTCTTCTCTCCCTTCTTTTGTCTTTTATTTGCAACACTGTTTTTTTCTTTAACGCCGTTTTCCGAAGCAGGTATTTGACCATAAAGATTATCTGAATATACTTTTGTAAACTCAGCACCAAAGAATACAATCATTGAGGAATAAGAAGTCCATAATAAAATAAGTATAATAGACCCCGCTGCCCCATATCCTGAACCCGGGTCGGCTTTGCCGAAATATAATCCTAACGCTGATTTTCCTAAAACAAATAATAGTGATGTTACAAATGCTCCAATCCATACTGAACGCCATTTGATTTTTGCATCAGGCAAGAATTTAAACATCATTGCAAATAATACTGTAATAATAGCGAGGGAGAAAACAACATTCAGTATTTCAAAAATAATCAATAAAGATCCTGACCAATGTAGCAACACCCATGAACTGAATGCTGATAATAAAGAAGATACTACAAGAGAAATAAGTAATAAAAAGGCAATGGACACAATTAAGCCAAAGGAAAAAATTCTTGTTTTGATAAATGACCAGATTCCTGATTTAGTTGTTGAAGCTTTTACTTCCCAAATAGTGTTTAGTGATTTTTGCAGATGCACAAACACTCCTGTTGCTCCAACTAAAATTATTGCAATACCCATGATGGTTGCCCACACTGAATCCTTGCTTTGGCTGGCAAACATTACCATGCTTTGAACCTGGTCGGCAGTGTCATTTCCCATAGCCTGTGCTATCTCACTATGCAATTTTCCGCTCACTGCATCGCCACCCAAAAAATAACCTGCAATTGCAATTACGACTACCAATAATCCGGGTAAAGAAAATATGGCGTTGTAAGCAATGATTGCACTCTCGTTAAAAGGGTCGCGGTTCCACCATTTTTTAAAAACTGTTTTAAGGAGTAAGCGAGCTTTAGCGAAACTGAAGTTTTTCATTTCTGATATTTGAATTACTTATTTCTTTTTATCCTTCTTGCTGCTTTCATTTTTATTCTTCTTCTTATCCGACATTTTTATTGTGTTTGAATTTGGAAAGTAAAGTAAAAAAGAGTTTTTGACCCGTTGATTTTATTTTGTCTGAATTTTTAGCAGCAAAACTTGAAGCTACTGTTTGCAACGCGAGACCAGCAACTATTTTCAACGGGTTGCGAGATTTACGAAACAAAATTTTTTTTACTAAGAATCCCGAAGCAACTCCTATTATTGCTTTGCCGATTCCGTTTTTTAAATCGGGTGAAGCCGTTACTGCTTTGAATGTTTCTGTAATTAGGTTAATAGGCTTTAATCTTTCACGCACCACATGCAAATGCTCCTGGAATTGCATTAACTCCAGGTCGCGTTTTGTTTCCAGCAGTGCGATTGCCGCATCAAGTGAATCATTGGGTGAATTCCTTTTCATCCTTTTTTTCATTTAGCATTTTTAAAATGATGGAATCGTTAACAAAAGATTTTATTAAACCGTGCTTGAAATGCAAAATCAATACAATCAAAACATAGAAGCCAGCAACGATGAAGAATCCGTAATACACCTCTCCGATCAGTTTACCAATCCAAAGAGACAAACCCATACTTAACAAAAGGATGATTAACAATACCACTTTGATAACAACGAGTTTTGAAACAATTGTCGAAACTACATCGGCTGATTTATCAATTGCTTTCAGTTTGAATAAATCAAGATTGGTTTTTACATAAGCTTCTGCCTTTTCAAACAGGGTTTCTATTAGTGTTGCTTTTTCTTCCATGTTTTGATTTTTTATTGATAATACTTTCTATGTTCTAGTCATTGAAATGAATAATTTGATTATGAAATTATTCTCTGGCGCGCAGTGACTTAACACGATTGTGGTCTTCTCGAAGTTGCGCCTTTTGGTCGGTGATAAGTTGAATAATATCAGTTGGAAGTTCACTTCTGTTTTTAATCGCGCTTTCGTAAGTATCTTGTGCGGCATCTTCTCCAAATTCGCATGACATGAGAATTGACTTACGGTTTTTCCCGGTGAGATTAGCTTTAAAATCCATCCATACACGAAATGCTTTTCCTAATGTGGTAGTGCCTTCCGTGGGCTTCCCACCATATTTCCTCACCTCAATTGCCAGTTGGCTATTTAAAATCCGGCTTTTTGCCGCCATCGCGTAAAACAACCCTTGGAGGTCCGCCTCGTCAGTTTCATCTGCTGCGTGTCCATACCCTTCTATGCGATCGTTATTAATCTCAACGAGTGTGTTCAACACATCTGAAATTCTTTCGTTTGCTTCAACAGAAAACATTTTGTTATGGTCCGTTGGTATATTTTCATGAAATTGATTTTCGTCTTTCATTTTTTAATTTTATAGTGTTAAATATTAACTACTTACCTATTCTTCCCAATGCGGGTAATTAAATAAATAACTATCCCTATAACAATTACCACTACAAATATTCCCACTCCCATACCTGCTTTAAAAATCCCTCCTACTACTGAACAACCTGATAATGTTGTGAGGATTGCTATAAAAAATGTATTTATTACTTGCTTTTTCATTTTAACTTGGTGTTGAAATTATTGACATTGTGATTATTGTTAATAGGGATTTCACTTTCTTAATGGGCATCAGCTATATTGTCAAACACATTTTTTGTTATCTTTGCTTTCTCTTTTGCTTTAGCCAAAAGATCTTCCGCTTCGCTTTTTGCATCCTCCATTTCGCTGGTTGCTTTTGCAAGAAAATCTTCAAATTTGGTTTTAAAACTATTCAGAAAATCTTCTCCTTTTTGAGAAATCTGATTTCGTGTATACGATCCTTTTTCTGGTGCAAATAAAATACCCAAAACCGCACCTGCGGCAGCGCCTGCTACCAAGCCTAATAATACTTTTCCTGTACTCATGATCTTTGATTTTTAAATAATTTGATAAAATGATTAATTAAATAGGGTTTCTGCCTTGAATCACTCTTACTAGGATTGCTATAATCGCGATTACAAGAAGGACGTGAATTACTGAACCTGCGCTATAAGCAAAGAAACCAATTGCCCAGCCAATGAATTTCGTTTTAAATTGTTAATATATAATAAACTGACAATTCAAAAATACATTGAGAGCACACAAAATATGTTACAAATATTTCAGAAAATGTTACAGGATTAACTTATAAAGTTGCACTGATGGTGCTTTTTATTAAGCTGTGAATATTATTCCGGTTAGGTGGTGTGGCTTGCATGCGGAAATGAGCCTGTGTAAAGATTAATTTTCTGATTCCGATTAATCTGATCTTTTTCAAATTAGAATGTTTCTCAATTGCGTGTAACAGCTCTACTAATCTTCGATAAACAGATTAACGGTTAAATCTATAATCATCTAAAAATCGGTGGTTTGTATGATTGAGAGAGTGTATGATTGCATTCCTGGCCATCATGCTGTAAGTGATTCCATTACCACCAAACCCTAATATGTAATGTTCATTGATATCCTGATTTGGTCGTCCAAAATAAGGTAGACCATCTACAGTTTCGCCAAATGTTCCTGCCCAAATATAGTCCGCTTTAAAACTTATATTCTGAAAGTATTTGTGAAATTGTTTGGTTAAAATCTTCTGCTTTTTTGATAGAAGAGAATCCCGTTTGTGAGCGTTCCTGAAATTTTCGTCGCAGCCGCCAATTATAATACGGCCTTCAGAAGTTGTTCTGAAATAGAAATAGGGAGCAGAATTATCCCAATAAATATGGTTTTTAAATGCTTTGGGTAATTCCTCAAAAACTTCACTTGCAATTGCATAAGTGCTTTTAAGATTCACTATTTTTTTTTCTCGAAGTGTGTAAATGCTTTCGTAACCGGTACAATGAATGATGTGATTGGCATGAATTGGAATTTCATCCTGAGTTTTGGCTATAAATCTTTTGCCGTCATTTTTAATTTCCGTAATTTCAGTGTGATCATAAATTTGCATTCCTTTTTCAGAACAAAATTCTAATAAGTCATACGAAAATTTGAAAGGATCAATTATGGCTCCAGATTTTGATTCAATCCCTGCAAATGCATCTAAACCCAGTTTTTTTAGTGCTTCCCTATCGAGCCAACTAATGTTAAATCCATTTTCTTTTCTTGCTTTAAATTCTGCTTCCAGATCCTTAATTCCCTTTCGTGTTGTTGTAAAATAAATGCTTTTTTTAAATTCAAAAGGGCATTTGCTTTTGATGTCATCAATAATGTTTTTAATATCAAAAATTGCCTCTTCACAATTTTTATAACTCGAAACAGCACATTTAATTCCGCGTTGATCAATTAGTTTGTATAATGGAACATCAATTTCATATTGAAGCATCCCAGTGCTGGCAGCACTGCTTCCATTGCAAACATTACGCTTGTCAACCAAAACAACATCTTTACCTTCCTGCAACAGTTTGTGGGCAATTAAAGCACCGGTAATTCCTCCCCCAATCACCAAAATATCAGTTGATAATGCTTCGTCTAATGAAGGATAACTTTTTAAAAAACTATTCTTAATTAACCAATAAGGTTCATTTGATCGTAAGTCCATTTTGCATTGTTTATTTTTGAAAATTCAAATAATTACCATGCCATTACTTATGTATTAACGGTTGAGGTTTTAAAAAGTGGCACTTTGCGTGGTTGCACACTGTCAACCAACACTTATGCCGGCGGGATTGCGAGTGTTCAATTCTACACGTCATGCTTCGGTTCGTAGTTTCTCTGTTTTATACTATTTTTTTTAATGATAGTTTTTTTCATTAAGCCGCTTTGAAATCCACCAATAATTTCCACTTGGGTCGATTATTCCAGATTGTCTGTCACCATAAGGCATATTGTCCGGTTCAAATACTGAGGTTGCTCCATTTTTTAATTGCCGAGTTATGAATTTCTTCAACATTGTCCACAAATAAATATAGCGAAGTTCTCATATTCAAAAATGATTCTCTTGCTTGGCTAATCATGAAACAACTGTCGCCAATTTGTAGAATGCAATTTGCAATATCGCCATTTGTCGGGTTAATAGAACGATTGATTTCTTCTGCAAAAAAAGCCTTTTTTAAAAAATCAATTAACTCTTGAGGATTGTCAACAAACAAGTAGGGATTTACAGTTTTAAATCCATCTGGACGGTATGTTTCAAATATTCTTTCCATATTTATTTTTGTTAAGCGACTGTCAAACAGCCTTTAAAATGAACCAGTAACTATGCGATTGGCATATAATATCCCAATCGCGTTAGTTAATTGTCCATTCGTTTTAAATTATGATTTTGACTCCTCTAATTCTTTCAATTTTGCCTCTCGCGGCCAAAATCTATGTTTCGCTACAGCGTTCACGAAATCAATACTTGACGCATTAATCAAAACTCCGCTGTCTTTCTTTTTATCTGGATTCAAAGCTAGAATTTTCATCAACCATTCAGCTCCATCACCTTCCGTAGCAATTGTTTTACAATGTTTGTAGGCTTCTTCTATAAATTCTTTTGCTTTAGGTTGCGTCTTGAATGCATCAATGCTTTTTTTACCTGACGCAATAAAAACAGCATCATAAAGTACAGATGCGGCTGTTAAGAGACTTTCATCCACTTTAACACTTTGACCGTTTGCAGTTTGCATTTTACCCAAATGAACAGAAATAATCTTCGCCATTGAACCATGTTGTTTTAATGTATTCTGCATTTTATTGAGAGAATCATCATCTACTCCATCTGCCGCTAAAATGGCTATCTGCCGGGTTTTTATGGTGTCTTTTACCGTGTTTTCCATACTCACTGCCGGAGAACTCGATATATCAGGATCGGCATCGATAGATTGATAACTCTTTGGATCAGCATCGGCTGGAAAACTGTGGTTGGTAATTTCACCGGGTTGGGGCACATCGAAACCTAAACCTTCTGCTACACGCCCGGCAAGTGATTTATTGATTTTCGAAAGCAATCCCACTACCCTTTTCCGAATGACTTCTTCTTTTACTTTTCCCAATTCAAATCGAAAAGCATCAACAATGTGGTTTTTCTCCGTATCGCTCATGCTATTATAAAACATTGCAGGTTGGCTATAATGATCCATAAAACTTTTGCTTCTGGAGCGAATTTTATTTGCATCTATCCTTTCGGGGTAGGATACAAATCCACCTTCCGCAGCTTTTGCCTGATGTGGATGTCCGCCACCTGTGGAATTTGGGTTATAGCTCGACTGTCCGGGAGTAATAGTTTGTCGCATAAATCCATCACGCTGATTGTTATGCACCGGAGCAACGGGTCGATTAATTGGTATTTCATGGAAGTTGGGACCTCCAAGACGGATCAATTGTGTGTCGGTGTACGAAAATAACCGGCCTTGCAAAAGAGGATCGTTGGAAAAATCGATACCTGGAACGACATGTCCCGGATGAAAAGCAACTTGTTCGGTTTCAGCAAAAAAATTATCCGGATTTCTGTTCAATGTCATGCGGCCAACAATTTTTACGGGCACCAGTTCCTCGGGAATCAGTTTTGTCGGATCAAGCAAATCAAACTTAAATTTATGTTCGTCCTTTTCTTCAACAATTTGTACTCCAAAATCCCATTCTGCCGGTTGACCATTGTCGATAGCATCCCACAAATCACGACGGTGAAAATCCGGATCCTTACCAGATATTTTTTGCGCCTCGTCCCATAACACCGAGTGCACACCAAGAACAGGTTTCCAGTGGAACCTTACAAAAACCGATTTGTTTTCTTTGTTCACAAAACGATAGGTATGAATGCCAAAACCCTCCATCATTCTTAAACTGCGAGGGATTGCACGATCACTCATTAACCACATTACGTTGTGTAGCGTTTCGGGAGTAAGCGATATAAAATCCCAGAAAGTATCGTGTGCCGATGCAGCCTGTGGCATTTCATTATTAGGCTCTGGTTTAACTGCATGAACTAAATCGGGGAATTTAAGTGCATCCTGTATAAAAAATATAGGCATGTTATTTCCCACTAAATCGTAGTTTCCTTCTTCGGTATAAAATTTCACTGCGAAACCTCGTACGTCACGTGCTAGATCAGTTGATCCCCTTGAACCTGCTACCGTACTGAAACGTGCAAATACAGGAGTCCGCGTACCAATCTCCTGAAGAAACTGAGCCTTCGTATATTCCGACAATGATTCAGTAAGTTCGAAATAACCATGTGCACCGCTTCCACGGGCATGTACTACTCGCTCGGGTATGCGTTCGTGATCGAAGTGGGTGATTTTCTCGCGTAAATGGAAGTCTTCCAGCAAAGTAGGACCACGGTCACCGGCTTTCAATGAGTTTTGATCGTCATTAATGCGCAGGCCTTGGTTAGTTGTCATAAATTCGCCATCATTATCAATTGTATTGC
>JAAFHB010000163.1 GCA_010906965.1 Mariniphaga sp.
GAATGTGATCGAATAGAAGATATTAGGCAACCAAACCAGCATCAATCCGCAAAACATAGCCAAGTTTTTGCATCATATCAACGCAATCTTCCCAAAATAGCCCAAATGCTTTTACATCTGCCAGACCAAGTCTGGCCAAAATGTCACGTACAACATCTGTGTCCTCACCTTCAAATACACCTTCCATAAGTGCATCTTCTGCCCAGTCTACCAGGTCACTGAGGCTGGATTTGTGTTGTAAATAGTTCAGTAAATTTACTGCCAGTACTTGTTTTGTGATTTTCATGGGTTAGCCTACAAAGCTACTGAATTCGTTTAAAAAAGAAAAATTCGTCAAATAAAATTATAAACGTGTAAGGGTAAGAAAAGTTATAAATACCCAAATGAAACTGGAGAAGCAGGGGAGTGCTATTAAAAAACACTTATTAATGCCTGAATATGCGGTGCATAGAGATGTATTATTCTGATGGAGGTTTGCATTTGCACCTTTTTTTGTACGTGCAATTTACTGCTATAATCATTTTACCCTTTCAGGGTAAGGGCTTTCAAGAGAAGAACTTGTTAGCACGAATCCCCCTTTCTATAAAGGGGGGCAGGGGGGATTTGCAATGTGGGGTGCCTAATTATTTATCTGTCAGAACTTTCATATGCGGTGCATAGGGCTGTACTATTTTGATGGAGATTAGCAGATGCACCTCTTTTTATGCGCGCACTTTACTGCTATAATCATTTTACCCTTTCAGGGTAAGCACTCTCAATAGTCAATTATTTGTCAGTCTCTATCCGAATAAAAACCCTCATAACTTCGCCCAAAAGAGTCCTACATATTCATGAATCACTGTTTCCATGCGGAACAGGTTGTCTGATCGCGGGATGAAAGCTGTAAAAGGGTGTGAAACTGACCCTTTCTTATTTAGATAGTTGGTTGGCGCTGCGGTTGCATTGACCCCTTCGCGACTGAACAGGTACATCGCACGTGGCATATGGACCGCATTCGTTACGACGTACAACTTATTCTGTATGCCGAATGTTGACCGGAATGTTGCAGCCTCATCAGCCGTGTTTTTTGTTGTTGTGAACTGATAAATATCATCCGCTGATACTCCAAGAAAACCAGACGTCTGGGCCAGAATAACGGTCTGACTCTCTGTTTGTTCTCCTTTGTCTCCCGACAATATCAGTTTGCTGCCTGGAATAGCATGATACAAACGAATTCCTTCAATCAGCCGACCTAACACGACCGGCGATAGCTGACTGTTTGGAGGAAGTGACTTGTCGTCAGTGTGACCCGCCCCAAGTACCATGATATAAACCGGAACAGACGATTCTGACTGCACAACTTTGAGAATCGGCGGATAAGTCCGTTCCAACGAATTAACCAATGTCCTGGGCAATGGCGATGTGGTAATCAATGCTAACCAAACAATTGCACTTATCGAAAAAAACCTGGTAATCTGTCTTTTATTCAATAATTTGCCAACTATTGCTGCAAAAATAAGCAGCCATAGAATGGATAATGGGAGGATCAGTGTGGAAAGGAGGGTGTGCACCTGGTTTATTTAGCTATTTACAAATGGAATAATAGGGTGGTGTGCAAAGTATTGACCTGTCTATGCTTTGAATATGCGGTGCATACATCCATATCTATAATAAAAACGTGCAGGAAGGGTGAAAATCCCCCTTGTATTCCCCCTTCTTCCAAGGGGGAGTACGTTCAAAAGAAGATCAGATCTATAATAAAAACGTGCAGGAAGGGTGAAAATCCCCCTTGTATTCCCCCTTTAGAGAAAGGGGGAGGGCGTTCAAAAGAAGATCATATCTATGATAAAAACGTGCCGGGAATGTGAAAATCCCCCTTGTATTCCCCCTTTTTCTAAGGGGGAGTACGTTCAAAAATTATTTAGCAGTACCGGATAATCAATGACAGTCCTTATTAAGTCTGTTCCCCCTTAGTAAAAGGGAGGCGGGGGATTAAATTGCAGATGCCATTAATTGTTAAAAATGGACCGGCTAATATAGGTTAATTTTTATCTTAAGGTTAAACCTCCGTCTATTGTTAGTATACTTCCTGTCATCCAAAGCGTTGCATCAGATAATAAATAAATTGCAGCATATGCAACTTCTTCTGGCTTACCGTAGCGACCTAATGGATAACGATCCATATCTATTGCTAATTCTTCATCTGATAAAGCACTTGATAAATTTGTTTTAATCATCCCGGGTTGAATAGCATTTGCCCTGATTCCGGAAGATGATAGTTCAAAGGCAATCCCTTTCATATAAGAATTAATGGCCCCTTTTGAAGCCATATACATGATATTACCAATGGATGCAAACGAGGAAGCAACTGAAGAAATAAATACAATCGAAGCGGCTTCTTTTAAAAGTTTTCTTTTGTACAACTGCTGTGTCAATAGGGCAGGGACATAGAAATTAATTCCCATCAGCTCTTCAAGTTTCTCCTCCTTAATGAATTTTAATGGTAATCTTTTAATGATACCGGCACAATGTACAACGCCATTCAGACTGGGAAGACCAGTTAATAAGACATCCAAACCTTTTGAGCCGGAGAGATCTGTTGTTATCATAAGGTGGTTACCACCGGTCAGGAGGTGATAAGTTTCGGTTAATCTTTCCTCATTTCTTCCTGTGATAACCAGCTGAGCTCCTGATTTTGAACATTCAATAGCTACAGCTTTTCCAATCCCCGATGATGCACCGGTAACAAGTATTGTTTTGCCTTTGAGTGAGAATGAATTATTCATAAAACGAATTATACTAATTTATACGAATTAACACGAATCTCTTATTTCTATATCTCAACAATATCAGTAATCATGCAATGGTCAAAATTAAGAATAGCAGTTGCCCAGGTCATACCGACACCAAAACCCGACAAGAGTAACGTCTTTTGATCCTTTAGCTGATCTTTTAACTCAGAAACAATAGTCAGCGGAATTGATACCGATGAGGTATTGCCATATTTTGCAATGGTAGCCGGTACCTGATCTGCAGGGAGTTTTAGCTTTTTCACCAGGTAGTTATTCATAAAATCGTTGGCCTGATGAAAGACAAAGAAGTCGATATCATCTTTTGTTTTGCCCGATAATTCGAATACGGCCTTGATATCTTTTGGAATCTCTTTAATAACGAAATTAAATACCTCGCTGCCATTCATATAACCATGCTCTTCGCTCCGGATATTCCCATATTCATCTACCACCTTTTCCTGTAATGTTTCAATGGAGCTTGGATTGCGGTAGCCTCCCGCGTTCATCTTAATCAAATCTTCGAGCGAACCGTCACTATTCAGTGAAAAATAGCTTTTCCCAAACTTTTTATCCCTTTCTATCATCGCAGCCACTCCGCCATCGCCGAATAGAAAGGCGGTTTTCCTGTCTTTTGGTGAATAGATTTTAGAACGTGTTTCACCATCAAGCAGTAAGGCTTTGCGTAATCCGGAGCTTTGCATCAACCCATAAATAACAGATAATCCATAGATAAATCCTGAACAACCCAGGTTAAGGTCGAATGCAATCGTTGATTTACCGAGTCCCAGCCGGTGCTGCAGGATTACCGAAGTGGCCGGCATCCGGTAGTCGGGCGTCTGTGAGACAAAAACGAGCAGATCAATCTCCGAACGATCGATCTGCATCTCCGCAATCAGCTTTTCTGCTGCGGCAAAACAGAGATCAGATGAGCAGGTTTTATCATCCGCAAAGCGCCGTTCTTTTATTCCCACTTTATCGATGATCTCCTTTACAACGTCTTTCGGAAAATAGGTTGTATATTCATAATTGTTAATCACCGTTCTGGGAACAGCGGCAGATAATCCAGTGATCCCCACATTGGTAAATTCAAGAAATGCCATAATATTTTTAAATAAACAGATTACACGGATTTAAACAGATTACACGGATTTTAAATAAGCACAATACCTTTTTGCATCATTTCTGTGGAAAAAGAGCTGCCCAGTGCAATAAACTTTTTATGAACAGGTAATGTATGAACGAGAATGTCAGATGCTTATTTCTTTCGGAAATTGCTTAAAGCCAAATACACTTTCTTCTTAATTTGAAGGTTTTCAGCGAAAGAATCATAATACGCTTCTGACCTGAATCTCCTTATAAAGCTCATCTAACGTTCGAAGCTCTTTGAATGCAGCACCTTCGATGATTACTTCATACTCTTCATCGAGCATGGCAATCACAGAAAGGTATGCCAGTGAGTTCCACTCTTCGTATTCGCGGAATTTGTCGGATAGCTGTATTTCACGATCTTCAATATCAAGTGTTTCTTTGAATAATTCAATAAATTTCTCTTGCATGACTGTATTATTTAATTTTTCCAATGTGTTATGGTAATATGTTGTGAATTAAAAGGTGAAAATCCCCCTTGTATTCCCCCTTTTTTCAAAGGGGGAGAGCGTTCTAATTTTATTTAGTGTGCTGGCAATCAAAGTGAGAACTGTCATTGCGAGCGCAGCGACGCAATCTCATGTTTGAAAGCAGAACTAAAGGTTTCCTGGAATGATTTTCAAAGTTTGAGATTGCTTCGCTATTCAATACATTTATTGTCAACAAACAAATATCTGCACCGAATAGCTCGCAATGACAGTCCTCATTATGGCTGTTCCCCCTTGAAAAAAGGGGGGCAGGGGGGATTTGCAATATAGGGCACTAATTATTTATCTGTCAAAACTTTCATATGCGGTGCATAGCGCCATTATATTTTGATGAAGGTTTGAAGATGCACCTTTCCCTGATTCCTATTTCTTTTCCCCGGGTTACGTTCTCCGTCAGCTGACGGATCACTCACCCGGGGTTATTAAAGTTTTACCCTTTCAGGGTAAGGGCGTTCAAAAGAAGATCAGATCTATAATTATGACCGTGCCGGGAATGTGAAAATCCCCCTTGTATTCCCCCTTTTTTTAAGGGGGAGGTGTCCACTTTGTAAATCAGCAAATTGAGTAATTCTGATCCGCTGCATTAATGCTCTCCTTACAACTGTTTCGGTATGGCAATTACTTTCTCCTTGAAACGGTAAAACACCACTTCATCATCGCCTACATTTTTATCAAGCACCATACCAGCCATAATTTTGTTCCGGTTGCCTACCTTTATTCCGGGAATGGTGGCACTGTTGATTCCGAAGAGGTTCTCATCACCTATGGTGGTAAAGCCTGAAAAGCAAACATTCGGACTGATAAAATTAAACGATCCGATATGCACATCGTGACCCAGACTGCAACGCGAATTAATTAACGTAAAATCACCCAAAGTTGCATTCGGTCCTATGTTGGCCATTGGGCCGATCACGATGCCATTGCCTAATCTGGCAGAAGGGGAGATATAAGCTGTCGGATGAATGATCGATATGAACAGGGCGCCTTGTTGCATGAACTGTTCCACAAAAAGCTTTCGCCAGGTCAGATTGGCAATACCCATCAGGTAGGCGCAATCAGTTCTGATCTGATGATCTTTCACTCCGCCCAATAATGGTGCAGATAACTGATAATTAGCATAGCTTGCCGGATTGTCATCCAAAAAACCAATCACATGCCAGATCTCAGTCTGATTGACCTGGTTAATTTGCTGTATGTATTCGTCCAGCTCAGCTCCATGTCCGCCTGCACCGATGATAATAATGTCGCTCATTTAAAGGATAAAGGATAAAGGATAAAGGTTAAAGGATAAAGGTTAAAGGATAAAGGTTAAAGGATAAAGGATAAAGGTTAAAGGATAAAGGTTAAAGGATAAAGGATAAAGGATAAAGGTTAATGTAATTTGAAAATTGGTTGATTCTGCGATGAAAAATTTGACGATTCGAAAATCAAAGTTGTTTAATTAAGGCAATTTGGTCTTTCCCCTGAAGGGGGTGTATCTCAATAACCGTGGGTGACAACCCACGGGCAAAATGAAGGAAATGAAACAGCCCCGTAGGGGTTGAACCCTTGCAGGGCTCAGGATTTAGTATTACTCCTTTCCACCGGCTAAACCGGTGGTTATTGAGATTATCCCGAATTCTCGGGATCAGGCCTAAATGAAATTGAAGTATTAATGGTAAATAATTCAGAATTCATAATTATTTTATCTCCCTGTCTCATTTTTTCCATTTCAAGCCTTCCCTTCGTTATCGCCCAGGAAAGGCGACATGGTGGACGTAGCCGCAGAATTGATTCCCTCTCTTTTAAATACTTTAACAGCAGTCATCCACAGAATTCTGATATCCAGCAAGAAACCGATATGGTCGACATACCAGACATCATATTCAAACTTCTGTTCCCAACTGATGGTGTTGCGTCCGTTGACCTGAGCCCAGCCTGTTATTCCGGGACGAACAAGATGCCGTCGCGACTGCGTTGGAGTATATAAGGGTAAGTATCTGACCAGCAACGGGCGGGGACCTACAAGGCTCATATCACCTTTTAGGATGCTGATTAATTGTGGCAATTCATCCAGTGAAAGGGAGCGGATCATACGGCCAACAGTGGTAAGCCGTTCATGATCGGGGAGGAGTTTTCCGTTTCTGTCTTTCCGGTTATTCATGGTCCTGAATTTCACCAATCTGAAAATCTTCCCAGTCTTGCCAGGGCGATCCTGAAAGAAAAACGGATTACCTCGGTTTGCCGCCCAAAGTAGCAGTGTAATGATTAGTAAAACCGGTGAAAGGATGATAAGACCAATAAAAGCGACTGAAAAGTCAATTACCGGTTTGAAGATCGAACGATAAAGCATTATTCAATAAATATTTTAACATTATTAATTGCCGTTGGTTTAAACCAATGGCAATTAATAAATAAATCTCTTTGCATTTTCAACACCAAAATCCAGCGAGGCATTCAGAGAATTCGATCGCAATTCCTGCAGTTGTTCGGGATGATCCACCATTTCGAGGACAAAACAGCGCATATCGGCCAGCTGATCTGCTCCAAAACAACGCCCTATCCTGTAACGCGCTACCAGCGATGCTAGTTCGGAATCCTGCCCGGCAATACAAAGCAACGGCGCTCCAACAGCCATTAAATTGTAGGTCTTACTCGGAACACTTAACCTCGACGCTCCTTTGCCAAGGGTTACGATGGCTATGTCTGCTGCAGCCAGTGTAAAAGGCAAATCTGCCGGCTCCGCTATGCAATTTTATTTCTTCTTCAGAATTTGCAGAACCGGTCAAAATAAATTGAGCTTTCTTTTTCTGGTCATCCACTTCGTGCCTTACATAGTTCCATATTTCGGGTTGCTCCTGACATTCATCAATTAACCTCGGCGTATTCCCTACCAATAAAAGTTGAGGATTTGTTGCCATTATAGCAGAAACCTGTTTGTCCCTGTCCATTTCCAATATACTTTTTGCAAATTGTTTGGCTGTTTCAGTTTTCCCACACGATTTTGGCCCTTTGATAAGCATAGCACCCGATGCAGACAATTTCTCCAACAAATTATGTATAAACACATTTTTGTTTTATTCATTTTTTCAACACTTCCTCCACCATCCATTCATAAGGATTAAACTTCCCATCTGTTATTTAACCATTTATAAGCAGGGATGAGTTGTACGGTGAACTTATCAGCTTTAAGCTGTTCCTCTTTGTCCCAGGTAATTAGTAATAAACGTTCACAATTCAATTCTGTTGCTGCTTCAATGAATGCATCCAACTCTCTTTTTAAGGTTTTGGGCCGGGTTATATCATAGCAAACCTGAATTAATTGTTCGATCTTATGACCTTTTCTGACAAGAAAATCAATTTCACGGTTGTTACGTGTGCGATAATAAAACAAATCTAATTCGGGGTTGTAGTTGCGTCGCAGTAATTCAATAAAAACAGTATTCTCTAGTAAACTGCCATAATTGGGCGATAATTCGAATGAACGTGCCTGAATAAATCCATTATCAATACAATAAATTTTTTGAGCTGCCTTTTGATGATTTTTAATTTTTGCATCATAACGTTTTAAATGCTGAAACAAATATGTTTCGTATAAATACCCCATAAACTTCTGAACGGTGGCGACACTTCTAAAACCCAACGATTCTTTAATTTGGTTGTACGTAAAAAGATTGGTGTAATTTGAGAGCAGGTAGTTTGACAAATCATATAACTGTTGTGTTTGCCGCACGTTGAAACGTTTTAATATATCTTTAAGCAACACTGAGTCGAAAAGCGAGGTGAGATAATTTTTCAGGATTCCCGGATTTAAAACTGTTTCGGGAAATCCGCCATTAAATAAATAGCCTTGAAGCAAACTCAGCACCTTTCCTTGTTGGGTAGGTGTAGCAACTGTCTCAGCATGATTTGACTGTTTATTAAACCTGATTGTTTCAGAAAAGCTAAACGGTAAAACAGTAAGCTGAATATATCGTCCTGTTAGTGCCGATGCCATTTCGTGCGAAAGCAGTTTAGCATTCGAACCGGTAATTATCAGATTTACTCCCCTGCGATAAAGCTTGTTAACCCATAATTCCCAATTGGGAAGATTTTGTATCTCATCAAGCAACAAATAGCTGTATCCTGTAAAAACCTCGCTCAGACCTTCTATTACCGCGTCTTCATTAAAGTTTTTCAAAAGCAAATCGTCGTCGAAGTTGAGGTAGGCAAAGTTTTGATTTTCGAGCAACTGCAAAGCCAGCACAGACTTACCAGCCCTTCGTGGACCTGTTATCAGTTTTATAAGCGAAGTATTTAAATATTCAGATTTTGATGTGTCGTTAATACGACCCATGTATTCTTTTTTTAGCAATACATTGCGCTCTTCAAGTTGCTGATAAATTATCTTTTTAATCATTTTTTGTGTTGTACTGAACAAATATAGTCATATTTATTCAGTACAGTGTATTTTTTGAATATTCTTTAGTAGTGAATTTATGGAAGAGGGGGAGCTTTTCAATACCCTTGCGTAAACCCCAGGTTCCCGAGTACAGTACCACAAACTTGTCTTGCAATCCCTGAAGTTTTACAAATGGGTTGGCCAGCTTCTCGACAGGCTTCAGAAAAGTATTGTCTGTCCAGACAGGAATTACCTCGACAAGTTGATCCTCCGCATATTTTTGCACGACGCCTTTCATCCCTTCCGTAATCGAAACAATCAGTAACCGGCTTTTCCTGTAACGGAACCAGATCAGGAATAGCTACTGTATAAAGGCGACTGACCACGTAAACAAGCGCCGGACGGTACTTTGCTGGTCGTCTTTATTAAAAAGGCTGACTGCTCTTTCATTGCAAAGTGGCTGATAATATGCTTTTCCCTTTGCCGTAATTTTCAGGATGGCTGCATGCAAACCTATAATATCTCCTTTTTCTACAATGAATCCAGTATTTATCTATAATGAAATCGAGCGAAATCCCGGCCTCGTAATAGTTTGGCGGGGCCCCTTGCAGCAAGTCGGAAACCTTAACTATTCCGGTCGAATACCCTAATTCCTGCCAGGACAAGGTGTCCATTTGCACCACTGTAAATCGCCCTGCTCCGCTATGCAGTTTTATGTCATCATTTGGATTGGCCGAACCGGTTAGAATAAACTGTCCTTTTGCTTTTCGGACGTCCACTTCGTGCCTTACATAATTCCAAATTTCGGGTTGTTCCTGCCATTCGTCAATTAATCGCGGTGTATCTCCTATTAATAAAAGTTGAGGATTTGTCGCCATTATTACAGGAACTTGTTTGTCCCTGTCCATTTCCAATATTCTTTCATCATCAAAATTACAATAACAAAATTCGCTTTCGCTTAAACCCATTGCTTCCTTGATAAGAAACAGCAACGACGATTTTCCGCAACGGCGCACCCCGCTTATAACTACCACCTGACTTGTGCTCAAATAATTGTCCAAAACCAAGTCGCGTTTAATCAGGCCTGTTTTGTTTTGAAACGCCTCTTTTTGGTCAATCATTATTTCCTGCAATTAAAAAGCTTATTGCTGCACAGGATTTTATTTCACAGTGTTTATCGCAGGTTTGCAAGGTGTTATTAATAGTAATTCATACTTCGAAGTAAGCGCTCCATTAGTAACTATGATTCTTTTTCCCGAACCCAGATCGACCGAAGTTGTATCGACATATTTAAGCCATGCATGATTGGCTTTTTCGGCAAAATATAGAAATAATCGCTTGGTTTTTATTGATTTACATTGCTCCAGCAGTTCCTGTACCTGCATGGGGCGCAATGCATTCAAACCTTCCATCAGTTCGTAAGCTTCCGATAATGCGAACCGCTCAGGACTCAGGGCTAAACATTCCATCATTGCCCTTGCAGTTCCCGATATTTTCAGCGTGATTTCCCTATCCCTGTAATCAACCAAACCAGCACAGGTATCAAAAAGTGAAGTGTGATACAGAACAGGTTCGGCATCCCAATGATTCATTTTCAACCATTCAGGCAGTTTTACACTTAATATTGATTTTTCTATATTCCTCAAACCCGCCACTATCATTCTTGTTTTGCCGATTCATATATCATTTTACCCAGGTTGTAAAACTCTCTTGCTTCTGAGATAGATGGTTTACCATCGGGTAATAAGCCCAGTTCACATGGATATCTTGCATCAATATAGATAAGTCAAAAGATAAAGAACGCCACTAAGTCTCCAGGACACCAAGGTTCACAAAGAAATGAATATTAGATGTTTAAACTTAGTGAATCTTTGTGCATTTGTGCCTTGGTGGCAAAATAATACTTTCATCAATTAATAAATAAATCTCTTTGCATTTTCAACACCAAAATCCAGCGAGGCTTTCAGGGAATTCGATCGCAATTCCTGCAGTTGTTCGGGATGATCCACCATTTCGAGGACAAAACTGCACATATCGGCAAGCTGATCTGCTCCAAAACAACGCCCTATCCTGTAACGTGCTACCAGCGATGCCAGTTCGGAATCCTGTCCGGCAATACACAGCAACGGCGCTCCCACAGACATTAAATTATAAGTTTTACTCGGAACACTTAACCTCGACGCTCCTTTCCCAAGGGTTACGATGGCAATATCTGCTGCAGCCAGTGTAAAAGGCAAATCTTCGGGTTTTTGGTAGGGCAGCATCCGGCAGTTGGTCAGTTGCAGGTCTGTAATTTTCTGCTGTAATAGCGCTTTTTTCTCACCCTCCCCGATAATCAGAAACTCAATGTCCGCATGATCAATCAACGCTGCCAGATCAACAATTGCCTCAATATCATGCGTAAACCCCAGGTTCCCTGAGTACAGTACTACAAACTTGTGTTGCAGTCCCTGAAGTTTTACGAAGGGATTGGCCAGCTTTGCGACAGGCTTCAGAAAAGTATTGTCTGTCCAGACAGGAATTACTTCGACAAGTTGAACCTCCGCAT
>JAAFHB010000164.1 GCA_010906965.1 Mariniphaga sp.
GATGTTAATGGAAATAAGATGTCGAAACGGTTGGGTAATGGTATCGATCCATTTTTAGCAATTGAAAAATATGGATCAGATCCTCTGCGTTGGTACATGATTACCAATTCACAACCCTGGGACAATCTGAAATTTGATGTCGCAGGAATTGAGGAAGTTAGACGGAAATTCTTTGGCACACTTTATAATACTTATAACTTTTTTGCCCTCTATGCGAATGTCGATGGTTTTACGTTTAAGGAAGAAAAAGTTGCTGACGAGGCTCGTCCTGAACTCGACCGTTGGGTATTATCGTTATTGAACAGCCTGATAAAGGATGTAACTGAAGCATATGAAACCTACGAGCCAACCCGCGCTGGAAGAGCTATTTCAGAATTTGTAACCGAAAATCTTTCGAATTGGTATGTCCGTTTAAGCCGTAAGCGTTTCTGGGGAGGCGAGTATGATACAGATAAGGTTTCGGCTTATCAAACGCTTTATACGTGTTTGGAAACTGTTGCAAAGCTTGCCGCGCCAATAGCACCATTTTATATGGATCAGCTTTACTGCGATTTGAATCTTGTAAGTGGAAACGAAAGCGATACATCGATCCATTTGACATCGTTTCCAAAATATAACGAAGACGCTATTAATAAGGAGCTTGAAGAGCGGATGGACATTGCCCAGAAAGTTTCTTCGATGATTTTAGGTTTGCGAAGGAAAGAAAAGTTAAAAGTACGTCAGCCTTTGGCAAAGATTATCGTTCCGGTCCTTAATGCAAACTTCCGCAAACAGTTTGAAGCTGTCGAAAGTATCATCCTGACAGAGGTTAATGTGAAGGAAGTAGAATACCTCACAGATGCGACTGGCGTCATAAAAAAGAAGATAAAGGCCAACTTTAAAACACTTGGTCCAAAATATGGTAAATTGATGAAAGCTGTTTCTGTTTTGGTCAATAAAATGAGTCAGACAGAGATTGCAGCTTTTGAGCAAAACGGTTCTTTCGATGCAATGATCGAAGGTGAACCGGTTACACTCGCTCTTGAAGACGTTGAAATTCATTCGGAAGACATTCCTGGGTTACAGGTTGCCAGCGAAGGTGCCATCACCGTTGCTTTGGATATCAATGTAACTCCTGAATTACGTCTCGAAGGAATCGCAAGAGAGTTTGTAAACCGGATACAAAACCTTCGAAAAGATAGTAACTTTGAAGTGACCGATAAAATAATTCTTCGGATCGTGCGTCATCCTGAGCTTAACGAGGCTTTGGATAAATTTGGCGATTATATTGGTAGCCAAACGCTTGCTTCAAGAGTTGATTTAGTTGAAGAGCTAAATGACACCCAAACCGGAAAGCTGGTTGAAATTGAAAAAGGTATAGAGACATTCATTCAAGTTGAAAAAGAAATCTTGTAATGATAGTTTTTTATCTGTTTGTAAATATTTTTATTGGATTGAGATAAATGGCGCCTAAATGAATTATTTTTACACCAAACCTTAATGCTATGAGCGAGAAAACACGATATTCAGATGAAGAACTACTTGAGTTCAAAACGCTAATCCAGGATAAGCTTCAAAGTGCCCGTCAGGATTATGAATTGTATAAAAATGCTCACGCATGGTGATGGTAACGGCACTGATGATACCTCACCAACTTTCAAAGTTTTAGAGGAGGGAGCCGCAACTTTGTCGAAAGAGGAGGCTGGCAAACTTGCGCAGCGACAATTGAAATTTATTCAATACCTTGAAGCTGCTCTTGTTCGAATCGAAAATAAGACTTATGGAATTTGTCGTGAGACTGGAATACTGATCTCGAAGGAACGACTTCGGGCGGTGCCTCATGCTACACTTTCTATCGATGCCAAGAACGCCCAGCGTTGATGAAATAGGTTA
The DNA here is from genome assembly GCA_010906965.1 of Mariniphaga sp. Lineage (GTDB taxonomy): Bacteria > Bacteroidota > Bacteroidia > Bacteroidales > Prolixibacteraceae > JAAFHB01. The sequence continues at coordinate 1,873 of JAAFHB010000164.1, forward strand.
TTAACTGTAACAGGTTTCAAAAATCTGTGAAATATGAATTAAGTTCGGGGTAATTTAGTATGCCCCGATTTTTTTATTTTTATAATGCCAATTCTTAATATATGAGTGCAAAGACGAAGTCAATTCTGATTGTTTTGCTTGTTCTGCTTTTCGACCAGCTGCTAAAGCTCTGGATTAAAAGCAATATGATGTTAGGTGATGAGTTTATTATTGCAAAAAACTGGTTTATCATCCATTTCGTCGAAAACAATGGGATGGCTTTCGGACTCGAGTTTGGCAACAGTATTGGCAAGTATTTCCTGAGTATTTTTCGCATCCTTGCTGTTGGGGCAATTGGATGGTATATTTCTAAGTTGTGGAAAAGAGATGTTCCATTTGGTGTTATTGCATGTTTCTCACTGATCATGGCCGGCGCAATTGGTAATATTCTGGATAGCGCTTTTTACGGATTGATCTTTAACGAAAGTTATGGCCAGGTCGCTACCCTTTTTCCCGCAGGTGGTGGTTACTCATCCTTTTTGCAAGGAAGAGTTGTTGACATGTTTTATTTTCCGCTGATCTCGGGGAACTATCCTTCGTGGCTTCCTTTTGTTGGTGGAAACGATTTTATTTTTTTCCGCCCGGTTTTTAATCTGGCTGACTCGTCTATCACAGTTGGAATTATCTCAATTCTGATTTTCTACAGAAAGTTTTTTGATGAAAAGCACCAACATACTGAACCAGTAATTGCAGAAATGACGAATCCGGAAGCAGGAACTGAAGAGAAAACTAATTTATAATCTCTCACATAAGGTCCAAAGTCTTATCCTTTTAAAAATAGAGTTTTTTAACATTCTGCTGAAAACCTAATCTGCCATGAAAACGTTAAATTCAATATTGATTATCAATATTTACTATTTTAAGCGTCATATTTTATAAGGATTTCACATGGAAAACAAGTACCTATATAGGATCAGAACTCTTTCTTTTTTCCTGTTCATTATCGTAATGGTGAACTGCAAAAAAGATACTGAGGTTATTAAGCCGGTTGTTGTGACTCCGGTTGTAATTAAAGAGGCTACCGATGTCAATAAATTTGTTTACAATGGGCTGAAGGATTATTATTTATGGGTCGATCAGGTGCCAAATCTCATCGCACCGAAGTATGCTGTTAAGGATTCGCTAAATGCTTTTTTAAACACATACACCGATCCTAATAAACTCTTCACCTCCATGTTGTATAAATACAAATCGGTTGATAAATGGTCTTTTATAGTCGATGATTCAAAAGTTATTGAAAATTGGATTCAGGGGATTTCTGAGACGATGGGATTCGACTTCATGTTAGCGAGAATTGGAACATCAGGCAATGTATTCGGTTTTGTCAGATACGTTTACAAGGGGTCGCCAGCCGAGAAAGCGGGTTTAAAACGTGGTGACCTTTTTATGAAAGTTAATGATCAGCAACTTACTGAAACGAACTATTCAACACTGTTATTTAATGTTTTAACATATAGACTATCTTTAGCGTCTGTTTCTACTGCCAATGTCATTTCAGTAAATGGTAAAACAGTATCCATGACGGCCATTCAGATGCAGGAGAATCCCATTCAACTGGATACAATACTCAACGTTGGCAATTTAAAAGTGGGCTATCTTGTTTACAATGGTTTCAATGCTGATTTTGACCTTCAATTAAATGATGTGTTTAAGAAATTCAAGGATACCGGTATCGATAGATTGGTTCTCGATTTGCGTTACAATGGTGGTGGATCCGTGCAAACAGCTAAATACCTGGCAAGCATGATTTACGGAACAGCAACCACGAAGGTTTTCCTCAAGAGTCAGTATAATAAAGGTTTACAAGAATATTTTGTCAGTACTGATGGTGCTGCATCGCTCATTGAAAACTTTTCAGACAAGATTCTGAAAACTACCACCACTACTGCCGATGTGCCAATCAATACGGTTAATATGACTAAGTTATATGTTATCACTTCAGATAACACTGCTTCAGCAAGTGAATTGTTAATTAATGGTTTGAAACCTTATATGCAGGTTTACACTGTTGGAATCAATACTGCGGGTAAATATGTAGGTTCATTTACTATTAAAGATTGGGACGAAAAAGGGGTTGTAAATCCGAATCACAAATGGGCGATGCAGCCTATTGTAGTTAAGATTGCTAATTCGGCTGGAGTTTCGGACTATATTGATGGATTAGTTCCTGATTTTTCTGTGGAGGAAGATATTGCTAACCTTATGCCATTTGGCGATCAGAATGAAACATTATTGAAAGTCGTGCTAAATAATATTAAAGGTCTTCCTCAATCAGCAATCGTATTGAAATCCCAAAAACTTGGGTTGAATCGCGTATTTGATTCTCAGGATATTCGGTCATTCTCCAAGCAGATGTATATTAATCAGATAAAAAGGAATTAGTATTTTTAACCCGAGTTAGTTTTTATCTAATGTTAAAGTTTATGAAGAAGTTATTGTTGTTTGCAGTATTGATTGTTTTTTCATCTTTGATTTTTGCACAGGGAGCTGATGATATTACGGGAATCTGGTGGAATGATACTAAAACATCGAAAATTAAAGTAGAAAAGAAGGAGGGGAAATATATCGGAACGATTGTTTATCTTATTCCTGAAAAATATGTAAACGGCGCTCCGGGGAAAGACGAAAAGAATCCTGATCTGAATCTGAGAAGTCGTTCGATCGTTAATCTGCAAATATTAAATGGATTGGTTTATAATACCTCCGATAAGGAATGGATAAACGGAACGATTTATGATCCTAAAGTGGGAAAAACCTACGAGTGTTATGTCTGGCTCGAAGGAAAGGACACACTTCAACTTAAAGGATTTGTTGCCGGCATCCGAATGCTGGGACGTAAATCGACATGGACCAGGAGCTCTTTGTAAGTGGCAGGTTTTAATCAGTATTCGTCAGCATGCGGTCGTCGATCGCTATTTTTGGAAGTGATTTGACATACAACGCCCTGAAAAATGCAAAGAGGAAAATAATACTTACGATTACGAGGTAAAAGCTTCCATCGGCTGATGTTCCTGTTTTATCGAGTCCGTTACCGATTATTCCTTTTTGCATAAGATAATAAGCAATAACGGCAGTTGTGTTATTGACAAAGTGGGCAATCATTGGTAACCACAATGTTCCACTCCATTCGAGCATATATCCAAACATAGCTCCCAGAACAAGTCTGGGCAGAAATCCGAAAAATTGCATGTGCAAAGCGCTGAATAAGGCGGCAGAAATCCAGATGGCGGCATGTGCATTGCCAAATTTCTTCTTAAATAATTGCTGAATAATCCCCCTGAAAAGCAACTCTTCCCCAATTGCCGGAAGAATTCCAATCATTGCAATATTTGTTAAAAGAGTTGTTAATGATGTGGTTGATAAAAAAGCTTCCGTAATTTTAGTGGCTTGTTCTTCCGAATTTTGCATCCATATTTCAACAGAATTCATCCATTCCGGGAGACTTAAATTCGAGTTAATCTCTGTCAGCCAGTTGATAAGTGGGTTGGAGAAGTAAATAATCGCGATCACAAAGAGAACACTTTTAAAATCGGGTTTCTTGTGGTATTGAAGAAATACCGAAGGATTGTCGTGAAGAAACCATGCAACAATAAATGGCGGAATAATGAATACCCCAATCGATTGAAAGGTTTGATAAAACTTTAGCACTGAAATGCTTTTTGGATTCGAAGCATCCTGAACCAAACTTTGCATCTCAGAGAGATTAACACCATAGATGAGCCAGCCAAGCGCAATGCTGAGCACCATTATGGCAATTCCACAGACTAAAACAACAAGTGCAGTAAACAGAAGTTGAGTGGATGGTTTGGATTCGCGAAGAGCCTGTCGGTACATCTATTAAAAGTTTTTACAAAGTTAATAATCCTCTTTAAAGTTGCGGTTAAACAGTTGACATTTGAAGTTGTATCGATTTCCTATCTTTGCGTCTTGATTTTAAACTGATAATCGTGAAAATTGGCAATCTGGAATTAGGAAAACTGCCGCTGTTTTTGGCGCCCATGGAAGATGTTACCTATAAGTCTTTCCGCTATATGTGTAAGACCTTTGGCGCTGATGTGATGTATACCGAATTTATATCTTCTGAAGCGTTAATTCGTGACATCGCAAAAACGAAGAAAAAGATGACAATTTTCGATTTCGATCGTCCGGTGGCCATTCAGATTTACGGTTCCAATATTGATTCAATGGTCGGTGCGGCAAAAGTTGCTGAGGAATTGCAACCCGATTTTATTGATATTAATTTTGGTTGTCCGATGAAAAAAATCGCAGGGAAAGGTGCCGGAGCAGGACTTTTACGCGACCTTCCGAAGATGATCAAAATGGCTGAAGAGGTAGTTAAAGCAGTGAATACGCCTGTTACTGCCAAAACCAGGCTCGGTTGGGATCACGATGACATGCCCATCGTGGAAGTAGCAGAACGATTACAGGATGTAGGAATTCATGCACTTGCAATTCATGGACGAACCCGGAGTATGCTTTATACCGGTGAGGCCGATTGGTCGTTAATTGCAGATGTCAAGCAAAATCCAAGGATGCATATTCCAATTATAGGAAATGGCGATATCAATGGTCCTGAAAAAGCAAAAGCATTTTTTGAACAATCGGGTGTTGATGCTTTAATGATCGGACGCGGCGCTATTGGTCGTCCCTGGATTTTTCGTGATGTACGTCATTATTTGGAAACCGGTGAGCTTTTATTACCACCACTTGTCCCCGAGGTAGTAGCCAACGTAAAGGAACAGCTGTCGCAATCATTGGCATGGAAGGACGAGCCGAAAAGGGCGATTCTCGAAATGCGGCGTCATTTTGCGCGTTATTTTCCTAATTTAAAGGATTTCAAAGACTTGAGAATACAATTGCTTCGGGCACTCGAAGTCGAAGAGGTGATTCGTATTTTAGATGTAATAGCGGCGACGTACGCCAACGAACGGGTCGACTATACCAATATCGGATTGAAGTAGCTGATTTGGATCGATTATTGAAGTGAAATAGGTTAAAAATTAACAAATGGAAAACTACGGACAATATTCGAAGTTTTATTCTGAAGATTCGTTTTGGAAGAAACTGAAGGGGTTTGCAGGCAAAGCCGGAATTAAAGTTGTTTACCTGGCCCTGTTATTATATTATATGCTTGTTGACGAAGCTGTTGATTTAAAGTCGAAGTTGACAATCGCAGCCGCTTTGGGTTATTTTATTTTTCCTTTAGATATTCTCCCTGATCTTCTCCCGGTAATCGGCTTTACCGACGATTTAAGTGTTCTGATGTTTGCATTATCAGTGGTCAAAGGAAAAATTAATGAAACACATCGGCTAAAAGCCCGTAATACAATGGAGCTATGGTTCCGGGGTGTTAATGACGCGCAATTGTTTGCGATTGAGGAAGAAAAAAGCATTTAGTTTTTCAATAAAAGTCGGCATCCCCTGTTTTGGATAGAATTTTGGCAATTCCATTTTAATCTAAAACATCTGTTCTTATGAGGATCGTTTCAAATAGCTTCTGGTTTTCAAATTGTAATTATCAGAGCCAATGTCGAAAGAGTATATCAGTTGCCTTATGCATGTTGTTATTGGTACCCATGGACAGCGAAATTATCTGACTGCCGATGTTCGCAGCCAACTCTCTGTTTACCTTTCGGCTGTTTCAAAGTCGAAAGGGATGAAACTGGTTGCCCTTGGCGGAAGCGAAAACCACATTCATGTTTTATTGGCACTTCCATCTAAGTTGTCTGTAGAATCAGCGATCCTTCCGTTAAAGCAAAGCTCCACAACGTGGATACGGCAAAAATTTGAAGCATTGCGTTCATTCAGTTGGGCAACCGGTTTTGCAGCCTTTTCAATCAGTCGCTCACAACTGGATAGCACCTTATTATATATTCAAAATCAGGAACAATACCACTGGAAGAAATCATTTCAGGAGGAGTACAAAGATTTTTTACTATATCATCATTTACCGTTCACCGAAGCTACACTCTTCGATGAATAATTCATATATTTGTTTCATTATTTAAAATAATTCATCTAAAAACCTGTTAAAAATGAAGATTTCACGAATTCTATTGGTGCTTTTGATTCTTTTTTCAGTGACGCTATCATCGAATGCTGCTGAAACGAAGTTTAAGAAAATTATTGGAGTATGGGAATTTGCGGCTCCCAATGCTCCTCAGCCTTACGACAGTGGCGTTTTGACCATTAAAGAGGTTGATAAAAAATTGGCTGCCGAGTTCACTATTCAGGGACAGGCCATGGCTGTACCCCAGGTCGAATTTGAAGAAAATATACTGACACTTGGTTTTGAAGTTGAAAACACCCCTATTACATTGGTCCTAAAACTAAAGGATGGTGTTTTGGAAGGTACTACAGATACACCGAATGGTCAGGTTACTGTTACTGCTAAACAGAAGAAGTAATTCACAGATTTGATTTAAATACAGAAAGAGCCGCGAAGTGATTTACGGCTCTTTCTGCATTTAAATGTTTTTGGCGTTACCTTGTAAGATATTGTTTTTCGTAGTATTTATCATAGGCGCCTGAGACGACATTTTCGAGCCATTCGGTGTTGTCAAGATACCATACTACAGTTTTTTCAATTCCTTCTTCAAATTGCAGGGAAGGTTTCCAGCCCAATTCGCGTTGGATTTTTGACGAATCGATCGCATATCGCAGGTCATGACCGGCGCGATCTTTCACGTATGTAATTAACTTTTCAGAAGAACCCTCTTCACGTCCAAGTTTCTTATCCATCGTTTTGCATAGCTGACGAATCAATCCAATATTGGTCAATTCGTTGTTCCCACCGATGTTGTATGTTTCACCGTCTTTCCCTTTATGAAAAGCAAGATCAATTGCTGCGGCGTGATCTTCGACATAAAGCCAGTCGCGGATATTCTCCCCTTTCCCGTAAATTGGAATTGGTTTGTTGTGACTGATGTTATGAATTGCCAATGGAATCAACTTTTCCGGAAACTGATTGGGTCCGTAGTTATTCGAACAGTTGGTGATTACAATCGGCAATTTATAGGTATTGTGATAGGCCCGTACAAGATGATCGGAACTTGCTTTCGAAGCAGAATAAGGGCTTTGGGGATCGTAGGAGGTTGTTTCAAGAAAAAGTCCTGTTTCACCCAACGATCCGTAAACCTCGTCGGTGGAGATATGATAGAACCGTTTTCCTTCGAAATTGTTTTTCCAGCTTTCGCGAGCGCCATTCAGCAGGTTTACCGTGCCAACAATGTTTGTCATTATAAACGACATCGGATCTAAGATCGAACGGTCAACATGCGATTCGGCGGCAAGGTGTAAAACACCGTCAAACTGATATTTCGCAAACAACGCGCTTATGAAAGCGGCATCATTAATATCGCCTTTTACAAATTCGTAATTTGGCAGGGTGTCAACGTCTTTGAGATTCTCGAGATTACCGGCATAGGTAAGTGCATCAAGATTAACAATTTTGTATTCGGGATATTTATTTACAAACCGTCTTACCACATGCGAACCGATAAAGCCGGCGCCTCCTGTAATTAGTATCGTCTTCATTCTTAAATAATTTAGGTACTATTGATATATAGTTGTTTATAAAATGGTTATTTGATTTTTCTTATTTTCTTTTCCCAATTCCAGGCAGAAAGGAGGGTGTCGGATAATGAAGTTTCAGCTTTCCATCCAAGAACAGTATTTGCAATCGTGGTATCCGCATAGATTTTTTCAATATCACCCGATCGGCGGGCCACTATTTGGTAATTGACCTTAACACCGGTTGCCTTTTCAAAAGTATTCAGAACTTCAAGAACCGATACCCCGGTGCCTGTGCCCACATTGAAAAATTCGTAACGTTCAGTATTTGAATTTTCTAATAGCCTATTGATGGCCACAACATGAGCTTTGGCAAGATCGACTACATTGATATAATCGCGTATACAGCTGCCATCAGGTGTATTATAATCGTCGCCGAAGACACTCAATTGCTTACGGAGGCCTGCAGCGGTTTGGGTGATAAACGGAACAAGGTTATTTGGAACCCCATTGGGTAGTTCACCTATCAAAGCGGAAGGATGCGCACCAATAGGGTTGAAATAGCGAAGCGCAATCACCTTAATGTCGGGCGTTACTTTTACGACGTCACGAAGCACTTCCTCTGCAATCGCTTTGGTATTCCCGTAAGGCGATTCGGCATCTTTCTTAGGCGTATTCTCTGTCACAGGTAATTGATCGGGTTGGCCATAAACAGTACAGGATGATGAAAATACAAGATTTTGAATTTTGTATTTCGACATACTGTCCAGGATATTCATCAGCGATACCAGGTTGTTGCGGTAATAGGCAAGCGGTTTCTCGACTGATTCACCAACTGCTTTGAAGGCAGCAAAATGAATGATTGCATCAATTTTGGAATATTTCACAAAGAATGCTTCCAGCTTAACTGAATCGAGAAGGTTAAACTCTTCGAATGCAGGTCTGATACCACTGATCTTTTCGATGTTATCAACTACTTCGGCAGAAGAGTTGGACAGATCGTCAATGATAACAACATCGAATCCAACTGCCTGTAACTCCACAACTGTGTGTGAACCAATATATCCTGTTCCACCGGTCACTAATATTTGTCGTCCCATATCAATAAATTAACTTAGTTTCAAAATTACAATTATTTATTAGCACTGTATCGTAAATGGCAGGGAATTTACCTGTCGGTTATCGGTGATTGGCACCTTGCAGTTTTTTGCATGATGAATGTCAGTTCGATTAGAATCATTTATATTTTCTCCTCTTCACATTCTCTTATTTCAGCAATTTCAATCACGATCGAAATTGCGCGGACCGCATAACGCCAGTTGCTAATTCTTAATTGTTTAACGAAGACAACCAAAAAATTATTCTGCACTCCGTTTAAAACCCCTTTTTTTAATTATTTTTGATACTCTGAAAAAGTAGCATATGGATATCACATTTTATTTAGTAGAATTATTGCGGTTACATGATTGTGTGATTGTTCCGGATCTCGGCGGATTTGTAACCAACTATCGGCCGGCCGAGATGGACCTTGCTAATAACAGTTTTAACCCACCTGTGAAGGAGATTATATTTACGGGCAAGTTGAGCAAAAACGACGGATTACTGGTGAATTATATTTCCGAAACCGAGGGTGTCGGTTATTTCGAGGCGCGCCAGATTATTTCGGAATTTGTAGACGAAACCTGGTCGAAACTTGAAAACGGAGAGAAAATTGAATTTCATAATGTTGGCTCACTCCAGTTCGACCGCAACGAAAAACTAATTTTTGAACCTGATGTTCACGAGAATTTCTTACTCGATGCTTATGGAATGGACGGATTTCAGTTCCCCGTTCTTGAGCATAAGGAACTAATCTCAACCAATAAACGGGTTTTTGCTGATAAAGAAGCGGTTCGCCCCGTGTTTAGTTCACGGAAAGTGAAAGCACTCGTAGTTGGTATTCCAATTTTACTTGCGTTGATTTTTATTCCTGTTTCGAAGTATTCGTGGAACAATCATCCTAATGCACAGGTTTCAAGCACTGCATCGATACCATCCAATATAATGGGCGTTCCAGCAACTACAGCCATTATTGATTCGGTTATAGTTACCAGGACACCACTCAAGGTTGATTCTGCAATTGTTCAGCCAGTTGTTATTCCGGCACAACCGGAGACGGTGGCCATCAAAACCGATGGAAGATACCGCTTGATAGGCGGCTATTTCAAATCGCGGCAGAATGCAGAAAATTTCCTTGAAAAGCTCAAAGCAAGTGGATTTAAATCGGAAATGAAGGTTTTGCCGCAGGAATCGTTTCTCGTGATTGTTCAGACTTACACAGATAAAAGCGAGGCTACGTCTGCTTTGAAAGGTTTACGCGAAGCCGAACCACAGACAGGATACTGGTTGTCGGTGAATTAGCCGAAGAACTTTCAATTTAGCATTAAAATATCAAACAGGAATTACAACCATTTTAGCTTTCCCGGATATTCCGGAAGAAACCTTTCCATCAGGCCCGATTTGATGGAAAGTTTTGTTGAAAGTAAGTCATATGACAGAATGCCTTGTTATATTCCCAAAGGAAACTTCCCAATGATGGTTGTCAAACCCGATTCAACTGTCAGACACTCCCTGCTGATTAAAAGATACTGATATCAAGTCATGCGATATTCATCTGAGCCTGATCAATCAATCTATTGTGTGGCGTGACATGAAAATTGTTTGAAGTAAAATAGAAAATATTTGATGCGGTGGGGAATTTGTGTGACGCGGAAAAATAAATATTTTGCGCGAAATAGATAAATTGTGCCGCGACGGAGTATTTATTTGGCGCGAAATAGATAAATTGTGCCGCGATGAAGTATTTATTTGGCGCGAAGTAGATCAATTTTGACGAGATGTGGTTATTATTTTGCCGGAGATAGACTTTGTATGAAGTAATGGAGATATATTTGAAATAAAACAGCTAATTTTAGTTTGCGAAACAGATATTTTTAGAATGGAATTCTGAATGCTTAGAATAAGTGCAATCAGGGCTTTTGTATCAGATATGTTCAATTCATTTACTCAAAATAACATCGTATTATGCTAAAATTTGACTTTCCAAGTAACTACTCAGGTGCTTATTTTTTGATAAATTCTGCTCCAATTAAGAATTGCTAATTTTCCCCTGAACCCGTTCTGCGTAGATTGAGTCGC
>JAAFHB010000165.1 GCA_010906965.1 Mariniphaga sp.
TCCGATTGCAGACATGAGGCTGTCTCAAAAGCCAAACTCATTTAACCGCAAAGGTCACAGAGATTATTCGCAGAGATCGCAAAGGCTTTATTTACTAATAATTGGTTTTTGTTACTTTGCGTCTGCTTAGCGTTCTCGGCGGTTTAAAAAAGACTCTTTATACAACCAATAAGAGCACAGCAGGTTCGAGGAGGTGGTCATGTGTACCTTAAATTATATGACATTACTTTGTTCCTATTACTTATGTGTTTTTATCAGGTAGAATTAAAATTTTACTGCCATTTGCCATTTTGCTTACGGCCTTCATTTACATTTGAAAGATGGAAATATGTTTTAACCAGACATTTCGTTTTTAGAATCAAAATATTAGGAGATAATTTTGTAGCTTTGTGCCGGTTTTTAATTAATGTTGAACCGTTGCTATCGAACTCGAATACTGCGGAGCAATAATTGTATCATTTTTAAATTTTCAAGTAATGTATTTAACTGCTGAGAAAAAACAGGAGATTTTTGAAAAGTATGGCGTAACAGCCACGAACACTGGTTCTACTGAAGGACAGATTGCACTTTTCTCATTTCGGATTAGTCACCTTACAGACCATCTGAAAGTTAACAAAAAGGATTTCAGTACACAACGTGCTCTTATCGGATTAGTTGGGAAACGTCGTTCACTACTCGATTATCTCAAAAGAAAACACATTGATCGTTACCGCGCAATTATTAAGGATCTTAATCTTCGTAAATAACGAACTACCTAAAAAGGCAATTTTCGAATTGCCTTTTTTTAAAACATTTAAAGCCCCACCCATTTATTTCAATTATTAATAAATTTATTTTTTAAACTATGTACAAAGCTGTTAGTAAGACAATTGATCTGGGCGATGGCCGTACGATTAGCATCGAAACCGGTAAGTTGGCAAAACAGGCTGACGGATCGGTAGTAGTAAAAATGGGTGAAACCATGCTACTTGCTACTGTGGTTTCTGCCAAAGAAGCTGCTGAAAACGTAGATTTCATGCCGCTTTCGGTTGACTACCGCGAAAAATTCGCAGCAGCCGGGAGGTTCCCGGGTGGATTCATGAAAAGGGAATCACGTCCATCTGATGATGAGATTCTGACTGCCCGTTTGGTTGACCGTGTTTTGCGTCCGTTATTTCCGGATAACTTCCACGCAGAAACGGTGGTGATGATTTCATTGATTTCGTCAGGGAAAAACGAAATGCCCGATTGTCTGGCAGGATTAGCTGCATCTGCAGCACTTGCTGTTTCGGATGTTCCTTTTAATGGACCTATCTCTGAAGTTCGTGTTGCCCGTATTGGCGGTAAGTTTGTAATCAACCCATCGGCCGAGCAACTTGCCACTGCCGATATTGATATTATGGTTGGTGCATCGTTCGACAATATAATGATGGTTGAAGGTGAGATGGACGAGGTTTCGGAAGAAGAAATGCTTGATGCCATTAAATTTGCACACGAAAACATCAAAATTCATTGCAAGATGCAGGATGAACTCGCCGCAGAAGTGGGCGTTGTGAAACGTGAGTATTGCCATGAAAAGAATGACGAAGTACTTCGCGAAGCAATCTGGAAAGAAACTTACCAGAAAGCTTACGATACGGCTCGTTCACTGATCACTGATAAACACTTGCGTTATAGTTCTTTTGCACAGATCAAAGAAGACTTTACTGTAGCATACAGCGAGGGAAAAGAATCATCTGAAGTAGACAAAGGATTGATTTCAAGGTATTATCACGATGTTGAAAAAGAGGCAATGCGCCGCATGATCCTCGATGATGGCATTCGTCTTGATGGCCGTTCGACAACGCAGATCAGAAATATCTGGGGTGAAATTGGTTATTTGCCAGGATCGCACGGTTCTGCAATCTTCACACGTGGTGAAACACAGTCACTGACAAGTGTTACCTTAGGTACCAAAATGGATGAGAAAATCATCGATAACGTTACTTTTAAAGGACGCGAACGCTTTTTGTTACATTACAACTTCCCATCGTTTAGTACAGGTGAAGCAAAAGTTCCTCGTGGACTTTCACGTCGCGAAATCGGACATGGAAATTTGGCGCACCGTGCATTGAAAAAAATGATCCCTGAAGGATTTCCTTATATCGTACGTGTTGTTTCTGATATTCTTGAATCGAATGGTTCTTCATCAATGGCAACTGTATGTGCGGGAACCATGGCGATGCTCGATGCCGGTATTCACCTTAAACGACCGGTTTCCGGAATCGCGATGGGTTTGATTACCGATAAAGGTTCTGATAAATTTGCTGTTCTTTCCGATATTCTTGGCGACGAGGATCACTTGGGAGATATGGACTTCAAAGTAACCGGAACTACAAAAGGTATTACAGCTACTCAGATGGACATCAAAGTTGAAGGTTTGTCGTACGAAGTAATGTCAAAAGCATTGCAACAGGCAAAAGAAGGCAGAGCACATATCCTTGGTAAAATATTGGAAGTAATCAGCGAAGCACGCGAAGATTACAAACCAAATGTTCCAAGAATTGTCACAATGATGATTCCTAAAGATATGATCGGGCCGGTTATCGGACCTGGTGGAAAAATCATCCAGCAGATTCAGGCTGACACCAAAGCAACCATTGCCATCGAAGAAATCGAAGACCAGGGTCGTATTGAGATCAGTGCACCCGATAAAGATTCGATCGATGCAGCTATTGCACGGATTCGTGCGATCGTTTCACTTCCCGAAGTTGGAGAAATCTACAAAGGAAAAGTGAAGTCAATCGTTCAGTTTGGCGCATTTGTTGAGATTATGCCAGGTAAAGAAGGACTTCTGCATGTTTCGGAAATCGACTGGAAACGGATCGAGAATCCTGAAAGTGTATTAAAAGTTGGTGATATCGTTGAGGTTAAATTACTCGAGGTTGATCAACGTTCCGGAAAGCTAAAACTTTCGCGTAAAGCATTACTTCCAAAACCCGAAGGTTATGGCGAAGGTGGAAACAGCGATCGTGGTCCGCGCCCCGAGCGCAACGAGCCCCGGGAGCCAAGAGAACCCAGTCACAGTCACTCTCTTAAGAAACCCAATCAATAAGAAATAATTTTAAAAATGCCCGGGATGTCCGGGCATTTTTTTGTTACCGCCATTTTGTTGTATATTCGACACTGATAGAAAACCATTTATATGAGTATTGATTATCTTGTGATTGAGGGTAATATTGGAGCGGGAAAGACAACCCTTGCAACCATGTTAAGCGCTGATTTAAACAGTAAGTTAATTTTGGAGGGATTCTCTGATAATCCGTTTTTACCTAAGTTTTACAGCGATCCGGCTAAATATTCATTTCCACTCGAACTATCCTTCCTGGCCGAGCGCTATTCGCAATTAAAAAATGACCTAGCGAGCCGTGATCTCTTTCACGAATTAACAATCATGGATTACTATTTCATGAAATCATTGATTTTTGCACAGAACACACTTGCCCCCGACGAATATAATCTCTACCGGAAGTTTTTTGATATTATCTACGAGCGCCTGCCAAAGCCAGATTTATACGTTTATCTGCATATTCCGGAAAGTAAACTCATCGAGAACATTCGTTATAGAGGTCGCGACTACGAACAGTCGATAGAAATAAGTTATCTGCGCACGATTAAGGAAGGCTACTTTAATTTTTTTTCGCAACAAACTGATTTTCCGGTGTTGATTATTGATACTTCAAATGTAGATTTTGTTAAAAATTCTAACCATTATCAGCTGATTAAAGATTTAATCTTCGCAACAAGGTATCCAAACGGGATTAGCCGTGAGTTTTTAAACGGTTAAAATAACTTAAATAGTTTCCCTATCACACAAAAAGAACGTAGTTTTGCATGTCTAGCAATAAAAACTGACAATTAATTTATCAATAGATACATTGTAATGAGAAGTTTTAAATTCAATTATTTGGTTTTATTCATTTTGGGCATCGCTGTTCTAACAGGTTGTGCCTCCCTTAAAAAAATGAAAAAGGATGCCGCAAAAATGAGTTATTCTGTAGTACCAGATCCTCTGGAAACTCATAATGGTAAAGTTGATATCGCCTTGCAGGGTCGTATTCCTGAGAAATATTTTCTAAAAAAAGCGTCTTTCGTTGCAACTCCTGTTATTGTTACTCCTGAAGGCGAAAAATTCTACGAACCTTTCTTTCTTCAGGGTGAAAAAGTGAAAGCCAACAACAAGGTGATCAACTTTAAAGATGGCGGCAGTGTTACCTACAAAGGAACTATTCCATATGAGTATGCCATGCGCAAATCGGAACTTGTTTTAAAGATTCGTGCAACAAAGGGACGCAAATCGCTTGATTTCGATCCTATTAAACTGGCTAACGGTGTTCTTGCCACTTCTACGCTTGTAGATAACAGCCCGTTCTCTCTTCTTGGTTTTCAGAAAAGCAAAAACACAACAGGTGTTTACGATGCTTCAATTGATAAATTCCAAAGAATTGTACCTGAAAAATACGTTGCAGACCTCATCTATTTGATTAATAGTTCTGAAGTACGTGGACAGGAAATGTCGAAAGATGAGATCAAAGAGCTAAGTCAATACATTGCTGATGCTTACAAAGCCGACCGCAAAGAATTGAAAGGTGTTGAAGTTTCGGCTTACGCTTCACCAGATGGTGAATTAGACCTTAATACAAAACTTTCTGAGAAACGCGAAGGTACGGCTACCAAGGTAGTTGAAAAGGATTTGAACAAAAATAAAGTAAAGACGGACCTTACTACCAAATATACTCCCGAAGATTGGGATGGTTTTAAGGAATTAATGGAAAAATCAACAATTCAGGATAAGGAATTGATACTACGAGTACTTTCGATGTACACTGATCCTGAAGTTCGCGAACGTGAGATCAAAAATCTATCTTCTGCATTTTCAGCTGTTGCCAACGAAATTTTACCAAAACTTCGTCGTTCAAAAATCACTGCATCAGTTGATTTAGTTGGACGCACAGATGAAGAAATCAGTAATCTTGCAATCAACGATCCATCGAAACTGAATCAGGCTGAGTTGCTTTATGCTGCTACTTTGACAAATGATCCACAGATTCAAAAAACTATTTATACTAACTTTACAAAGGTATATAGTGATGACTGGAGAGGTTACAACAATCTTGGTAGTGTTCTTTTTGAACTGGCCGATGTTGACGGTGCTGCTTCTAACTTCGAAAAAGCTGATAAACTTGATCCTAAGAACCCAATTATTCAGAATAACCTTGGATGTGTTGAACTTAAAAAGAACAACCTTGCCAAAGCTGAAGAACTTTTTGGTGGTGCAACCGGAGCTGGTAATGAAGTCAACGATAACCTTGGAATCGTTAAAATTATGCAGGGACAATACGAAACTGCCACAAAATTCTACAACGACGAAACAAAGAGCCCTGCTAACCGCGCTTTGGCACAATTGATGAACAATGACAATAATGGTGCATTGCGTACATTAGAAGCAGCTACTATCCAATCGGGACGTATTTCTTATTTGAAGGCAATTGTTGGTGCACGTACTGCCAAGACAAGTATGATGTATGAAAATCTTGGTAATGCAATCAAGAAAGATGCAGCTTATAAGGAATTGGCCAGAACAGACCTTGAATTTGCAAAGTTCTTCGAAGATGAAAACTTTAAAATGATTGTGAAATAACTGATCAATCAATCGGATATTTAAAAAGGGAGCTTTAATCGGCTCCCTTTTTTTGTGACTGTATCAAGTGATTTGCAATCAATTTTTTCACCGCGATTGCAAATCGCGGGACCCTCATTTCAAAGAATCTGATTCCTGATTTGGTAAAAGGGGTTAGGCTGGTGTAACTGGTAAATAAAGAATATGTGATATTCAATTCTAACTTGTTTAGCGGAATAATTTATCAGTCGTCTTATACCTCACATGCATCACCCATACAATTGGGTTTTTCTTTCGGCTCTTTCAACAACTTCATTTTAATAGAAAGGAAATAGAGTTTGCAACCAACGCAAATGCCAAATGCCGTCTCAAGGTAAAGCAGAACCAAACAAATAATGCAAAGCCGGCAAAGTGGAGTAAAATACGATGCATCCGTTAATAGGTAGATTGATAACACAAAAATTGAAGCCGATAAAGCAATTCCGAGACCCCAGGCGAACCGCTTTTGAACAGCTCCAATATAAAGTGGCGTTTGTTTCCTGACAAAAATAGAACCAAGAATCATTGTTGGTGAATACTTCGGATTAATGAATACGGCAATTGAAAAAGAAAGCAATAGAAATCCGCTTAAATATGGGATCACCGAATAGTTCTTTAATATTAGTCCATTGATGGATGCGATGAGTCCAATCAGAAACATGATACCTGAACTTGCTCTTACCTGTCGTTCATTCAGTACTTTGTAATTGATGCCATCTACATATTTTCCAAAACTTACGATCGACATATGATTGGTTTTATTATTGTTTATTTTTTTAAATTCTCCGTCGCAAAAGTAATGCAATATGATTTCATTTCAAATCTGGATGAAACAATAAAAAAATGGCTTCGAAAGCGTTCAGTATAGCCCCATTTTATAATAGAATAAGCTGATCAACAAAATTAGATGCCCGTAACTCATTAATTTTTACTAAAAAGATTTGTGATTATGATTTATTATTTCCACTTTTGATGTTGGTAAGCAATCATATAATTTGCATCTATCATCAAAATCGCATTTAAATCAAACCTAACACTAACCGATATGAATTTTGAAGCCAAAATTATCAAAACGAAAAAATGGAGAACAAGTCTTTACGGAGTTATTTCGTTGACTTTGTTCGGGATATCTCTAGTTGTGATCTATATTTTAGCTCCGAAGGATATTTTAGCACGTGATTACTTATCAGAATGGTTTGGACAGCATCGTAAACAGTTTGTAATACTGACCCTTTTATTCAACTTAAACGGAATTGTTCTTATGGTCCTTGAAAATCATTTTAATTATAAGACGATTGGGAATGTGCAAATGAATGAAGAAGGAATAAAAATCACAGAATCATCTGATTTAAGAACTTTCAATATTAACGAGATAGCTGCAATCCGCCTATATTATTACGGATATAAGTCTTACTGGAAATCATGGGGGAAAGGCAATCAAAATTTTATCACAATTGTAGATAAGCACGATAAAGAATGTGTATTTGAATTTTTGCTCAATTCGCATGTGCATAAAAAGAACATGATTGAGCAGTTGTTGAGCTATCAAAAGCAAGACGTCAAAATCAGACTTGACTATTTGAACCCTCCAAATGCTTATCCCAATGATATCGATTTTACAGAACTTAAATTGCAGGAACGCTGGCATAATAATTAAAGGTTTAAAACCCTGTTAGCAAAATGCTTGCACCGATATCATCTGCTTATTTATATTTTTGAGGAATATTTTCATTTAGATTCAAAAATATTCCTAAAAATATTTTGAAGTAACAAAACAAACTTATAATTTTAGTCTCAAATTGTACAGAGGATGATCTTTCTAAAAAAATTCCGTCTGTTCAACGATTGAAATCGTTCTTTAATAGAGAGGGGCGTTATTGAGGCAAACGACCATGAGATCTTTACAGTCGATAAAAATACCCGGTTGAATGGTTTGAAGTGTCTGACAAAAGTCAAAGGTTCCGGCAGTGGTGTTTTTATCTCGCGAACAATTGTCAAAGACTCCGGAGGAGGACTTTTTATCTTTCGAACAATTGTCAAAGGTTTCTGGAGCTGAGTTTTTACATCCCGAACAATTGTAAATGATTCCGGAATGCAGGTTTTCCTGTTTCTGACAAAAGTCAACGATTCCGGCAATGAATGGTTGGTCTGTTTGCAAAATTAAACGCCTGTTTTTCAGATTAAGAATTTAAAAAGAGTTTTATGTTTTGTTTTAAATATTAATTCTTTAAAATTAAATTCTATGAAAAAGTTAGAGTTTTCGACATTGTACATCTTCCGTTTATCGGTTGATAACCTTTTTGGTCTGGTTAAATCGACCATTGATTTGGCCCTTGCCGTAAAAATGAATTTTTCAGAATTAACCAATGCAGCTTTAAATCTGCTGATTTGGAATAATGAAAAATACCAGCAAGTAATAAAGAAACCGCGCAAAAGTAATTTAACAGAGAAGTTATTGCTTGCAGACAAAGACCGGAATGACCGTTTTTCCGAGATTAAAAGAACTGTTACTTTACATCTTAAAGGACGCAATGCAGAAAAGAAAACCTTTGCTCAATCGCTCGAATATTTTTTCAAACCCTATTGGGATGTTGCAAATAAACCTTTAAATACTGAGACAAGTCTTTTAACCGAAATGTTTGGAGAATATCATGCCAGCGCTGATTTACAAAATGCGGCTGTCAATAACGGCGTCGATGTTATGTTGACCGAACTCGAAGAGGTTAATCATACCTATGATTTAATGTACAAGCAGCGTATAGGCGAAGGTACAGAATTACCCGATGAATCTGCCAGTGCTCAAAAAAGCACGGTTTGCGACTCGTATACCGAGTTTTGCAATGCCATTGAACAGGCAGCCAATTTCACTCCCAATGAAACGATTCTCACGCTCTTCAAGAAAATGGATGAACTTCGTAAGAAATACCATGCCTTAACCCCAACCGGAAAAGATAAAGGAGATGATGAGCCGAAGAAAAATGATAATCCGGAATAAGTCTATTGGCTGAAGTCGAATGAGAGAAGTGGTCTCCGAAATTAGAATAGATCACTTCTTTCTGGTTGTGCTTGGAATATATAAACCATATTTACAAGTTGATTTTCAATTAAAGGATTGAAAAATCGGGCAACAATATTCATTTTTCCATATCTTTGAAATAAAAGTCAAATGCAAACTTTAAGATTGAAAGTTAACGACAAGATTTACGATAAGCTTTTATGGCTTCTTAGTAAATTCAATAATCATCTCACTTCTCAATCGTAATCCTGGCATCCACCGCCACAATCTTATTGCCGCTGCCCAGTAATGGATTAATGTCCATCTCTTTGATTTCTGTAGCAAACCGGAGCATGGAAGATAATCTCACAATAATTTCTGCAAATTTCTCGCGACTTACACCCGGATTTCCCCTGTAACCTTTAATTATTGGGTAAGCCCTCAGGTTTCGGATCATTGATAAAGCCTCGTCGAACGAAAGCGGGGCAAGACCAGATGTCACATCTTTGAACACCTCCACAAAAATTCCTCCAATCCCGCAAAGAATAACATGACCGAATTTGGGTTCATATTTGGCGCCTAAAAACAGTTCGGTTCCTTGTGCCTGTTCAGCAATCAGCACTGCTGTAGTTTCATGAATCGTCATCATGCGGTTAAATTCCAGCTTTACAGATTCCGCTGAGCGAATATTGAGCGAAACACCACCCACATCTGTTTTGTGGATGGGGCCCACCACCTTCATTACCAAAGGAAATCCAATTTCACGGGCTGCTTCAATGGCTTCCTCTTCGGTTGCAACAACTCTTTCTTTTACATAGGGAATCGATGCAGCACTCAGTAAAGCGTGAATTTTATCGGGAGGCAGTTGACCTGTTTCGCAGCTTTCGATGATTCGCCTGATCTTTGGAACATCAACTCCTTCGAGCATAATGCTTTCATCTGATGGGGCAGGCGTTCTGTAAACACGAGTCAATGCCCGGCCCAGCAACACTTCATCGGGAAAATTCACATTTCCGTGCGATAAAAAGTAAGCTAAGTCCTTTTTCACATTCATTACGGAAGGTAAAATCGGGTAGATTGGCTTTTTACATGTTTTCATCTTTTGATCGAGCACTTCATAAACATCTTTAACCGAAGTGAGGCCGGGACTTCCGAAGATAACCGCCATACCATCGATCTCTTTGAAATCATTTTCACATGCATCAATGATTTCGCCCAATTGTTCGGCTGTCCCGGTCGCCAAAAAGTCAACCGGATTTTCGACCGATGAACCTGCGAATAATCTTTTACGAAGTTGTTCTTTTGCAGGTGAGTCGGTAAGATGTGGAATATTCAATCCGCCCGCTTCGAGCGCGTCGGTCAGCATTACTGCGGGTCCGCCCGCATGGGTAATGATGGCCATATTTTTCCCTTCGAGTTTCTTGTTCATGAAAATCCCGGCCACGGTGGTCAATTCCTCACGTCCATAACACCTTACAATTCCCGCTTTGCGGAAAAGTGCCTCGACAGCCGAATCCGAATTTGCCAATGCGCCGGTATGCGACGAAGCTGCGCGGCTTCCTGCCTGCGAACTGCCTGCCTTGATGGCTGCCAATCTGAAACCTTTGTTTACAAGTGACCTTGCATGGTAAAGGAATTTGTCGGGATTGGCAATCGACTCAATATATAATAGTTTTATGCGCGAAAAAGATTCCTCTTCGGCATTTTGATTCCAATATTCCAATACTTCTTCAACGCCAATCTGAGCTGAATTCCCCACAGAGATCACACGCGAGAAGTGCAAGCCTTTCGGGATCGCCGATTCCATAATAAATACGGCAGTTGCCCCTGATCCGGATACGAAGTCGCATCCACAGGTTTCGAGTTTAGGGATAGGGGTCGTAAAAACACCTGCATAATTGGGGGTGAGCACTCCAATGCAATTGGGTCCGATCAAACATCCACCGGTTTTATTCACACTCGCAGTCATTTGTTTTTCAAGGATTTCACCCTCCTTGCCCATTTCGCTAAATCCACCCGAAATCACGATAAAAGCGCGCACATGCTTTTGTGTTGCGAGTTTCTCAACCATTTCGGGGCAAATTTTAGCGGGGATTGCAAGGATTGCCAAATCGATCTGAGGCAGATCGTCAAAATTGTTGAAGGTTATAACCCCCTGTATATTTGGATCGTTTGGGTTGAAAGCAAATAGCTGGCCTTTATATTCGTGTTCAATGAGGTTTTTAAGGATTTTACCTCCTGGTTTGGTGATATTATTAGAGGCTCCAATTACCACAATGCTCTCAGGAGCTAACAATTGCCTGTTTAACATGATCTTATATCCGATTAGTGATTCCGAAGTCAAACGTATAAGAAAAATGGATGATTACAAATGAATT
>JAAFHB010000166.1 GCA_010906965.1 Mariniphaga sp.
CGCTGAAGTTGTAAGTTTTGTTGAGAAGAATCCCGGAGCAATGGGCATCATAAGCGTGAACTGGATTAGTGATCCGAGTGACTCAATCAGTCATTCGTTTCTAACTAAAATAAAAGTGGTTTCGATAACTTCCGAATTCGATTCAGAAGGTTCAGACTTCTATTCACCACATCCAGCCTACATAGCAAATCAAATGTACCCCTTTACCCGCGAGGTATATACGATTAACCGGGAAACCTTTTCAGGACTTGGTACAGGTTTAACATCATTTATTGCCGGAGATTCCGGACAAAGAATCATCTTGAGAATGGGAATGTTGCCGGCATCACAGCCAGTAAGACTTGTAGAGATTAAGACAACCTTGTAGAGATTTAAGACAAATTAGAAATTATTGTAACTAAATATTTTAAAAATGAGACTCATACTGATAGTACTTATCTCGCTGATAACAGTTACGGGATTTAGCCAGAGAAAAAAATCTGATTCGAATGCCCCGGCTGTTTCTGCGTTTGGCCCTGAATTAACTGCTGCCTTAAAGCTTGCAGCAAGTGAGCAATATGAAAATGCCGGACTGGCTTTCGAGGCTTTATTAAAGAAAGAGCCAGCAAATGGTGATGTATATTTTTATTACGGTGAAACGGTTATTAAAGAGTATCTGTCGGATACGTTATCGAATTCATTGAAAGAGATGGCCACCAAAGCTGATCAGTTATTTAAAAAAGGTATTGCACAAGATCCGGCAAACCAAATAAACAACGTTGGATTAGGTTCAATCGTTCTTTTCCTTAAGAGTGATACGGTTGCTGCGGATAAATACTTTTCACTGGCAGAAGCCGCACTACCAACAAAACAAAAATTAATGTCACCCAGAGATGCCCGCATACTTACAAAGTTAGGAACCTCACAACTTTTGGGTACTGCAAACAGGTTTAATAAGGCAATCAATTATCTTACAAGAGCTCAGGAAATAGATCCCAATAATGCAGCGATTTACCTTGCAATGGGTAACGTGTATATAATGCAGAACGATGCTAAAAATGCACTTGCAAGTTATAACAGGTCACTTTATTTTGATCCTAAATCTCCATTACCAAAAATTAAAATTGGCGATATTTACATGCGCGCACCAAATTTAAATGCAGCTCGCCCCTACTTTGAAGAAGCCCGTGATATTGATTCAACCTTCGCACCTGTTTATCGTCAACTTGGTGAGTTGTATACAATGGCCGGTCAGTTCAGCCTTGCAAAGACCAATTTTCGAAAATTCCTCGACTTGTCAGGCGATAACATTCCTGCTAAAATCCAATACGCGAAAGCACTTTTCAGAACAAAAGATTATGCGACAGCTTTAGAAACACTTGAAGAGGTTTTAGCTGTTGATAAATCGCGTAATTATTTGAACCGCCTTGCAGCCTATTGTTGCTACGACAAAAGACCACCGGAACTTGAAAAAGGTAAGATGTATATCGAAACCTTCTTTAAAAACGCCACTCCGGAAAGTATTATTCCAAGAGATTACCTTTACTACAGCCAGATACTTTTTAAGAGTGCTAAAAATGATTCTGTGATGTTAATCAAGGCTTTTGACACTTACAAAAAAGCTTATGCTGCCGATTCAAATAATACTAACCTGGTATCGGAAATAGCTTTGAATTATTATTATTCACGTATGTACAAGGACGCAATTACGTGGCTAAATATAAAAAATAGTAAAGGAAAATCAGATAAAAATGATTTGATGTTAATTGGCAAAGCCTACTATCAGCTGGCTGAATTTACAAAAGCGGACAGCATATTTAACCTGGTCGCAGTCGATCAACCTGATAACATGCAAGCATATGTTTACATTGCAAGGACAGCTTCCAGCATGGATCCTACCAACGAACTTGGATTGGCACATCCTAAATTTGAAGCACTTGTTGAAAAAGCCAGTGTAGATCCAACAAAATATGCAAAAGAACTATCTGAAGCATATACTTACCTGGGATACTATAACATACAAAAGAACTTGTTCCCGGCAGCAAAAGCATGGTATAAGAAGCTTTTTGAGCTCGATCCTTCGAATAAAGAATGGCAGATCCGTTCGCTATCATCACAAGGTATAATCGCCTTCAAAGAAAAGAACTATGTAGAAGCACGCGAAATATACAATGAAATCAAGAAACTTGATCCTACCGACACGAATGTAGACAAGACAATCAAAGATTTGACGAAGGCGATCAATGCTGCTGCGGCTCAAAAAAAATAGCATAAAACAGAACTGTATATCTTTATAAAAAAAATACAAAAATTGTAACTAAAATTTGGCAGGGGGTATGTCAGTATCAAAAAAAACACTTTCTTTGTACCCATTGAATATTCACTAATCGTTATATTTACATTAAACAAAAATTGAAAATGAAAGGACAAACATTAAAAGATGCACTTAAATCGTCTTTCGTATTGGCGGTTATCTTGCTTTGCGCATTAGCAGGTTATTTGATTTATTCTCAGATTATGGGAAGCCCTGTTAACTTTGAAGGTGGAAATAATGCTGGCCATCCAATTCCGGGAAACTATTTGGCAATTATTTACAAAGGTGGTTTTATTGTACCAATTCTTATCGCCATCAACCTCATCCTTCTCACATTTATTGTTGAGCGCATGATCAGTTTATCAGCAGCTAGTGGTAAAGGAAACCTTAACGCTTTTGTACGTGAACTGCAAACAAAGCTTAACGACAACAAAATTGAGGAAGCTTCACAGTTGTGTGACAAACAAAGGGGTTCACTTGCAAACGTTATGAAAGCAGGTTTATCTCGTTACAGAATTTTGCAATCTGACAAAACGCTTATGAACGACCAAAAAGTTCTTGCACTTCAAAAAGACCTTGAAGAAGCCACAGCATTGGAATTACCTGTACTTTCTCAGAACTTGATTATTATGTCGACCATCGCATCTATCTCTGTACTTGTCGGACTTATCGGAACAGTACTTGGTATGATCCGTGCATTCGGTGCTTTGGCTACTGCCGGTGCTCCCGATTCATTGGCTTTGGCAAATGGTATTTCTGAAGCTCTAGTAAATACAGCATTTGGTATTACTGGATCAACAATCGCTATCATTGCTTACAATTATTTTTCAGCCAGAATCGACGGTGTAACTTACAAAATGGATGAGGCCAGTTTTAGCCTTACATCAACATTTGCTTCAACATTGAAGTAATGTTTTATATTTTGCTTAGACAGACATTGAAGAAAAACAAACTGAGAATATAATGGGAAAAATTAAAATAGCGGTAAAATCACCAAGTATTGACATGACTCCAATGGTGGACTTGTTTTTCCTTCTACTCGTCTTTTTTATTTTGACGGCAACATTTCGTCCGGAGGAAGCTGCACCGATTAAAACACCAACTTCAACGTCACAAAAACCAATTCCTGATGCCAATCTTGGTACAATTATGATTTCAAAGGGAGACAAAGTTTTTTTTAATGTTGACAATGGTACCGATTCGTCTCTTCACATTCGTGCAAAAGTGTTGGCTGCGATAGGTAGTGAGTACAAAATTAAATTTAGTCCTAAAGAACTCAAAAAATTCGAAGGTTTAGCATCATTTGGATTACCTGCTTCGAATCTCAAGGCTTTTCTTAATGCACCAGATCAAAAAGCTCGTGAAGCTATGCAGGTAGGAATTCCGATAGATTCAATCGATAATCAACTGTTGATGTGGGTCAGGTTCGCCCGTACTTACAATACAGATTTGGCGTTTGCAGTAAAAGGTGATGGGGAAGCAACTTACCCTGTGGTTAAAAAAGTTTTAGCTGTTTTACAGGATAGTGGTGTAAGCAAGTTCAATTTAACCACCGACCTAAAAGCGGCAGAATTACCAGCAGAATTTATTATTAAGTAATTTTAAAGACATTCCAAAATGGCTGAAATAATTCAAGAAGAGGGTCACAAAGGTAAAGGAAAGAGGAAGGCCAAGAAACACGGAACGCATATCGATATGACTCCAATGGTTGACCTTGCCTGCTTACTACTTACTTTTTTCATGCTTACTACTGCTTTCAATAAACCTAAAGTAATGGAGGTTATTATGCCCGAAAAACCGAAGGCGAATGAGAAACCACCGGAGCTTGATAAAGACAGGGCCCTTAATATTTTACTTGTCGAAAACGACAAAGTGCTTTGGTATATCGGTATTGCTGAACTAGGTAAAACACAAATTACTGAGGCTGACTTTTCGAAGGATGGTATTCGCAAGGTCCTTTTGCAACGGAACAAACAACTGTTTTCGAATATCACAAAGATGAACAGGGAATTGGTAGAAGGAAAACTTAAGTTACCAAAAGACTCCGTAGAAGGTAGAATTAAACGCTTTTATAAAGCTGATAAATTTGGGCCTATTGTTCTAATCAAGGCAGCTGAAGGCGTTAAATATCGAAATATAGTTGACATTATCGATGAAATGGCTATTACCAATATTGCCCGGTATTCACTTGTCGATATTAACCCAGTGGAAAAAATGATGGTTCAAGCTCATCTTGCTTCGAAACCACCAGTTACCGCCATTAAATAAACCATAATAAATGGATTTGAATCATGGATAATGAATTGCTTAAAAACGAAGCGGTAACCCTCGAGGAAATAGTATTCGAACACAGGAATAAAGAATACGGGGCTTACGTATTGCGCAAAAAGTTTAGAAAATTCTTATTGATAGCCTTCCTGATATCATTTTTCAGTGTAGGTGGTGCCGTAATGGTGCCTTATATTAAAGCTCTAAACAACAGGGGTAAAAGTGTTGTTTTGGTAAAAAGTACCGTGGTAAGCATGGAAAATATCAAAGCAAACGACGAAATACCTCCTCCGCCGCCACCACCACCACCACCACCACCTGCTGCAGAGGCACAGGTAAAATATGTTGCCCCTGTAGTAGTTGATAGTGTGAAAGTGGAAGTAGAATTTGCAACAGTTAGCGAGGCTAAGGAAACAGTTACCAATGAGCCTGTTCCTGATAAAATTGAAGTTGTAAAAGTCGAGGAAGCTGCAATTGTGGAAGAAGAACAAGTATTTATCGTGGTAGAGGAGCAAGCTTCTTTTCAAGGTGGATCTGTTGATCAATTTCGCGATTGGGTTACTAAAAATTTGAAATACCCAACCATTGCTATTGAAAATGGCATATCAGGTAAAGTTTATGTGCAATATGCTGTAAACTCTAAAGGTGACGTTGTTGACGTTAAAGTTGTACGAGGCGTCGATCCTTCTCTTGATAAAGAAGCGGTAAGGGTAATTCAATCCTCACCCAAATGGGAACCTGCAAAGCAAAGGGGAACGAAAGTAAAACAACAGTTTACAATCCCTATTGCATTCCAGTTGCAATAACGAACTCACAAACAATAATATGAAAGGGCTGTCTTCGAAGACAGCCCTTTTTATATTTACACTAAAACAGTTTAAGAGTTGCCTGTTCAAAATCGAGGATGGCTTTCCGTGAATAAAGAAAATCGCATCCTATCAGACCGACAATCTTCTTATTTGAAAATTTTGCATATTCGTCATTGATATGTTGAAAATTAACCAATGCAACTTTTAGCGGGCCGAAGTTGAAGCCTCCTAATTTTAATTCGGTAATTGACCCTGAACTAGTCTCTACCACCTCCTTACCCAAACCGGTAGCCATCACCGATTCATTTTCATCAGTGACATACAGATCAGTCAACGTCGCATCGAAAACACTTTTAGAAGCCCCTGAATCAATAACCCACCAAAGCTCTTCAAAGCCATCGAATTCAGCCTTTAATAAAGGATGATAAGTCTTTGCTTCAAGTTCAACAATCTCAAAACAGATTTCATGCATTATTTAATGTTATGAGCCAAAAAAAGGGACACCTGGCCCCTTTTCCTGGTAATATTTAAAATACAATTATTTCTTATTCAATTCTTCAAGTACATTCATCACTTCGCGTACCTGAGCCTCGCTTGATTTCATCATAGCCATCTCCTCTTCGTTCAGTTTGAGTTCAACGATTCTTTCGATACCGTTCTTACCCAATACAACGGGAACACCAAGGTAACAATTATCGATACCATATTCGCCCTTCAATTGAACACAAACCGGGAAGATACGACGCTGATCTTTAACGATCGCTTCCACCATCTGAGCAGCGGCAGCTCCTGGAGCGTACCATGCAGATGTACCCATTAATTTAACTAACTCACCACCGCCGGCTTTGGTACGTTCAACAATTGCATTTAGTACATCAGCTTCGAGCAATTCGGTTACCGGAATACCACCTACTGTTGTGTAGCGGGTCAAAGGAACCATCGAGTCTCCATGACCACCTAAAAGCATTGCCTGAATCTCTTTCTGCGAAATGTTTAGTGCTTCCGATAGAAATGCGCGGTAACGGGCAGTATCCAGAATTCCGGCCATTCCTATTACTTTGGTGCGGGGTAATTTGGAAGCAATGTGCGCCTGATAGGTCATCACATCCAATGGATTGGAAACGATGATGATAATCGCATCCGGCGAATACTTAACTACATTTTCAGTTACAGATTTAACAATACCTGCGTTGATTCCGATCAAATCATCACGGCTCATGCCTGGTTTGCGAGGTAGCCCGGATGTAATCACAACAACATCTGATCCTGCTGTCCGTGAGTAATCATTGGTAACACCCACTGTACGGGTATCATAACCATTAATAGGGGCTTTCTGCAAGATATCAAGCGCTTTGCCTTCAGCAATACCTTCTTTGATATCTAATAAGATTACCTCATTCACCACTTCGCGATATGCCAATACGTCGGCACATGTTGCACCTACGTTTCCTGCTCCTACAACTGTAACTTTCATAAAAATCGATTTATATTTTTCTGACTAAAATAGGTTTAAAATACCCATGCAAATTTAAATTGTTTATAACGAAAAAAAAAGAAATTCACAACACTTAACAAATACTTAACATTTTTAATTAGTACTTAAATTCCGGCTATTTTTCGGATGGCTGAAATAACCTCTTCTGCCAGCTCATTTGCTCTCTTTTCCGATTTGCTTTCAGAGTAAATCCTAATGATCGGCTCGGTATTCGACTTTCTTAAATGAACCCACTCCTTGTCAAAATCGATCCGAACGCCGTCTATATCATTAATCTGCTCATTACTGTATTCATCCTTTATTTTCAGGAGAATATCGTCAACATTAATCTCGGGTGTGAGTTCTATTTTATTTTTAGAAATAAAATAGTTAGGATACATGGCACGAAGCTCCGAACATTTCAGTCCCGAATTAGCCAGGTGCGAGAGAAAAAGTCCGATCCCTACCATCGAATCGCGTCCGTAATGACTTGTCGGGTAAATCACGCCCCCATTCCCCTCTCCGCCAATTACTGCATCAGTCGCTTTCATCATCGTAGTTACATTCACCTCTCCAACGGCTGACGGTGTATAGGTCCCGCCGTACAACTCTGTAATATCGCGTAAGGCTCTCGATGACGACAGGTTGGATACGGTATTCCCCTTGGTATGCGACAGCACATAATCTGCGACAGCAACAAGCGTGTATTCCTCGTTAAACATGGTTCCGTCCTCGTTGATGATTGCTAACCGATCAACATCCGGATCGACAACAAAACACACATCTACATTATTTTTGCATACAATAGCAGCTGTTCCGACAAGATTTTCGGGAATAGGTTCGGGAGTATGTGCAAAATGTCCGTTGGAAACACAATTTATTTCAACAACTTCTGCTACTCCAAGCGCTTTTAGAAGTTCAGGCACAATTATTCCGCCAACTGAATTGACCGCATCCACAGCCACCCTGAACTGCGCCTTTTTGATTGCTTCAACATTCACAAGTGCAAGGTCAAGAACATGCTGAATATGGTACGCCGTGTAATCTTTTATAGATTCATGACCAAGGTCGTCAACCTCAGCAAAAATAAAACTTTCACTTTCGGCAATTGCCAACACCTTTTTCCCCTCTTTATCATTCAGAAACTCCCCTTTTTCGTTGAGTAATTTCAGTGCATTCCATTGTTTTGGATTATGACTGGCAGTGAGAATAATTCCCCCATCCGCTTTTTCAGCAACAACTGCAAGTTCAGTAGTAGGTGTCGAAGCCAGTCCAATGTTAATCACGTCGGCACCCATTCCGATTAACGTACCGGTCACGACTGCATTGACCATTTCGCCTGAAATGCGGGCATCGCGCCCAACTACGATTTTCAGCTTTTGTCCGTTTTTCTTACTCTCCTTTACCCAGGTGAAGTAGGCAGCCGTAAATTTCACAAGGTCCAATGGACTCAGACCTTCGCCTGGTTTGCCTCCAATAGTACCCCGAATTCCCGAAATTGATTTTATAAGCGCCATAGCGTGTGTTATTTTTAGATTTTAGAACTGCAAAGTTGTTGAATCGGGTTAATTATTCAAAGGATTTTTCTGCTTATAAAGAATTTTAGTTCAATTTCAAGATATTTTTCCGACATTTGCACCCGAATTAATAATAAGTCAAGGAATTAAGAAATGATCATTAGAAGAGAAAGAGGACAGGAACGCCCTGACAAGCGTACCGTCGGGAATCGTGAGCCGGGGACAAGACCCCGCGTCAAAAAAGGGGAATCATCTACAAGCGATCAAGGCAGAAAGCCTTTTGGAAGTCGCACCGATTCAAGGGAATTAACAGGAGGAAAGAGAGACGGAAAAAAGAAAGTTTTAAAGACTACATCGGGATCCAGGCCAAATACCTCATCAGGCAGCCGGCCATTTAAAGAACGCACATCTGATGTCTTCCGCCGAAATGTAATCGAAAAACGCCCGGAACGGAAATTCGAAGGAGCCGATTCTGACCAATTTGTAAATGAAACTGGTAAAGTTCTGCGTGGTAAATTTGGCAAACAAAACCTTAGCAACGAATTTAACTCAGCAAAAAGAACAACTACACCCAGATCGTCTCAGGAAAAAAGAGAACCGGGTTCAATGCGTTTAAATCGTTACATCGCAAATGCCGGACTTTGTTCACGCCGCGAAGCAGACACTTATATCGCTACGGGTTGTGTAACCATTAATGGAAAAATCGTTTCAGAAATGGGTCACCAGGTTTTACCGGGTGAGCTTGTAAGTTTCAACGGCAGAGTCATATCTGCAGAGAAAAAGGTATATGTATTATTGAATAAACCCAAGGGATACGTTACAACGCTTGAAGATCCGCACGCAGATAAAACGGTGATGGAACTTATTGCAAATGCTTGCACCGAAAGGATTTATCCTGTTGGTCGGTTAGACAAAAGTACAACCGGACTATTGCTTTTCACGAACGACGGTGATATGACAAAACGGTTGACACACCCAAAATACAACCGAAAAAAGATCTATCACGTATTTTTGGATCGTGCTGTTTCTAAGAATCACCTACAGGAGATTGTCGACGGGGTTAACCTTGAAGATGGTTTTGTGGTGGCTGATTCAGTAAGTTATGTGAGCGAAGATGATAAAAAACAGGTGGGAATAGAAATCCATTCGGGCAAAAATAAAATTGTGCGCAGGATTTTTGAACATCTTGGATATAAAGTAGATAAGCTCGACAGGGTCTATTTTTGCGGTTTAACAAAGAAAGATCTTCCACGCGGAAGATGGCGTTATCTTACAGAAGAAGAAGTAAGTCTTTTGAAGATGACATCGAAATAGAAAGAACTGGCTGACAGGCGCGAAAGAGAGAAATTGAAAAGAAGAAAGGTTACTTTACCAACCCTTCCATCTTTTCAATTTCTTCCTTTATTACGCCAAACTGAATATTCCCTGTAATGATTTATTAATAACCCTTACTAATAAACGTGTGAAAGAGGAATTTCTTAGGGATATCACGGTCAATCAAGGTATCATTCATAAGGTTACAAGAATTTATTGTGACGATGTGGATGACCGTAAAGACCTTTTTCAGGAAATATTGATCCAACTCTGGAAATCGTATGGTACTTTCAAGGAGCAATCAAAATTTTCGACATGGATGTACCGTGTGGCCATTAATACGGCTATTACGGCCTATAAAAGGGGAAGCCGGCAAACCGCAAATGCACGATTTGTCAGAGAGATTCCATCCATAGCTGTTGATGAATACGATTACGAACTCGAAGAAAATCTAAACCTGCTTCACACAGCAATTGGTCAGCTAACTGGAATCGAAAAATCGATCATCCTTCTTTACCTTGAAGACAAATCGTACGAGGAGATCGCTGAAATTACGGGTATCACACAAAATTATGTGCGGGTTAAAATGAATAGAATAAAGAAGAAACTGGAATCTCTCATTAAAGGAAAAGTCTAAATGGAACTGAACGAACTTAAAAAAGCCTGGGGGAAAGTCTCAGAAGCGAAGGATCAGAACCATTTGGTAAATGGTGATGAGATCCGGCAAATGGTTCAACGTAGGGGCTCCGGGATTCTCTCGAAGCTCGAACGCAACGTCAGAACAGGATTCTGGCTGTTGGGAATATTTCTGCTGCTCACAATTGCTGATCAATATTTTCCTTACGACCGCATTTTCCCTTCCTACCTGAATGAACATCAAATTCCTACTCCGTTCTCAATCAAAATGATCGGGATAATTGTGAATTGTATTATCATGCTCACCTTTATTCTCTTTGTTTACCGGTATCAAAAATTAAAAATCAAAAGTCTAGCTGCCGACAATATGGGCGTGGCTTTAAGAAAGGTCGTCCGGCTCCTCGATACTTTCAAAAGAGAATTCTACCTGGCACTGATCGTATTTTCGTGTGCCGAAAGTGCCGGATTCGTATTGGGAGTGTGGGAAGGAATCAAAACGATGTCTGGTCTCGAAACCATGAGCAACCCCAGGCTGATCATCGCCGGATTACTTATTCTGGGGGTTATGGCTTCACTTATCGCCCTGATTTTTTACATTTTTCATAAAGGATTCAACTCTTTGTACGGAAAATACCGCGAACAACTTATCGGGACACTGAATGAACTGGACGAAACTGAAGAGTAGCCTGATTGTCATTGTTACAATTTTGGGAATATCTG
>JAAFHB010000167.1 GCA_010906965.1 Mariniphaga sp.
GATTAATCAACTATTAACAAGAGCCCTGAAAGGGTTCAATTAATTATTATTCAACCCTTTCAGGGCTGAATGTTGGAGTTTGCATTTTTCCCGTTAGGTCCTTTCAGAACGAAATCCATTTTTTAAAATGCGACAAGAAATAGTTCCTATTACTTATAGCAATCAGCATTAATTTATTCCCTCTTTATTCTTCTTCCGGTTTACCGATAAAAGGAGTTACCTCGCATTTAAATTCCATCGTGGTAAAATCCTCTTTGTTTAACCATTTTTCGGAGGTGGTCACCACATATTGATTATTCCCTTTGTTCTGCAAATCCCAAAGTATTCCCTCTGCTTCCTGAAATTCGACCGTGCCCTCTAATTGGTCTTTGAATAACCTGACTATTAAATTCCTATCCGAAAGACCGGCATTGAAAGCCTGCAAGACGATTTCTTTGGTTATTTCTGTTTCTTCAGGCTCATCAGCCACTATCTCGAATCCGATGACATTCGCCACAGCATTTGGAAACTTTCCGTTATAGGCTTTATAAAGCAGTTGGTTCGCGTCGAATAAATCTTTATGTATTAAAATATCGGAATAATTTTCAGAGACTTTTTCGCGTTGCATCTCGTGCGAAAGATTGTGTATTTGTCCTTCTGTCAATACTTCCGAAAGTTTGTAATCGAGCACAATTGTAGCTGCTTCTTCCGGCTCAAAGTCCGAAATTGCCATAAACAGATATTCTTTTAGTTCATTTTCTTTTAATTTATCGGCATCAGCGTAATCGAATTTTGTTAAAAGTGCCGCATAGTCCTCATTGGTCCACGAACCCTCGAGTTCATCAACTGTTCTTATTGTGTTTATTTTCAGGGAGTATTTCATAAATATATAATCAATTTTCAATTTCTATTTTCACCAATATAGTGCTTTTATCTGTTATAACAAAAATATCTTCAACAAGGTTCCCAAATTGAACATCTCTGATTTTAATCTTGTCAGGTTAAAGTCAGAGATGATTGTTTTTTCGTTGTGATTATGAATCAATTATCTGTATGCTATCTAAATTAAGATGATTTAGAAACCTTTAAATCAGAATTCTGTTATGATGATGAAGCGTGTAATGTTATTATATTGCAAAATACAATTCAAAAACATTATAATAGTAATGTCTTTTTTTACATTCATTAAATTTGATCAATTTAAAAATTCAGAAAATGGCTAGTTCAAAAACCTTTGGCGTTGGAATCGATTCCAACAAAGACACAGTTAACAACAAAAAATTAATTCAATATATCAACCTCAAATTGGCAGCCTTGGGGTATCCCTATTTTCAGGATGAACGTACTGCCAAGTTCCTGGAAATTGCTACTCCTCTTTTAAATAACTACAGAGAAAAAGCCAGACTCTTATCCACCCATTTGTCGCCGGTTGGAACCAGAATTCAGGATTTTATCGATGATTATTTAAGCGATGTTCCAGGCAGGAAAAATGTTGAATTACCACAACACACGCTTTCGCTCGATTATCACGGTCTGGCCCGCATGATGTCGATTCCGCCCAATGCGGATATTTACGAAACTGATATCGTACGTTCGTACCGCACAGCACAGGGTATATTGCACAATCCAAAAGAAGATAAACGAACCACTAAGGGGGTATTTCATATTTGTGAAGGTGGTCTTCCCATTCCGGATGATAAAAAGGCCATTCCAAAAGCAACATTTGCCAAATTGCTCGAAGCTGCTTTTAATCCACCTGGCGAGCTTAAGATATTACCATATACTGCTAATCAGGAAGAAAAAGCAGAATTATTTGTTAGCTTACTTTTAAGGCCTGTTGTTGTTCCTGAAGTACCTGGTGTTACGCGTGAAAAGACAATGGAAGTTCGCTTTTTTGCGCCTGGAAATCTGATAAGCAATCTCGATTTTGTGGAATCTATTTTCGGAAATGCCGGCGACCCGTATCTGCCTGAAAACGATGCGGCACTCGATCCTGAAACATGGACTGGCCATACCGGTTGTGTGATTTTGGCCACCCATTTAATTTATCTTAAGAAAAAAGATCTGGGTCTTCCTCATTATGACGATGCCACGGAACGCCAACGTCGCGATGGAATGTGTTGGAAAGACCAGCAAGAAAAATACAACGATGGTTCTGCTTTTAAAATTACTGCCCGCGACGAACGCGGTGTAGTCATTACCATCATTGCCGACAACTATTTTGGTTATTGCAAGAAGGAGGTTAAAACTCAGATCAGCTATTCGGCCAATTTATTTGGATTAGCCGAAGAAGAACATGCCGGTGGTGCTATGGCTTTCCCAAGTTACGATTTGGGCGAAAACTTTGCAAACGACAGCATGTCTTCGACTCCGGATGCTACCTTTAAGGAAGTGTTGCAATTGTATTCTTACATAATGGATTTGCAACCCAAAGGATATGCCATTGATAAGAATTACAACAACATCATTTATGTGCCTGAGAATGCCCGGTTCAACTTATTTGAACAAACAGTAACGTGGGAAAAGAACAAGGAACAGTCATCGATTAAACTGCTGCCTCAGAATTTTTATATTTTACCTTCCGGCTACAGAATACAAATGCAGAAACGCCTTAACGGCAGCTTGTGGCACTTAACCGGATCAATTGGAGAAGGGACCTTCTGCCATAAACCCTGTACAGTTTCGGGTGGTGGTAAATCTGAAATCTCTAAATCGATTTTAGATGCCATGATACAAGGTTCTGTGATTGTTACCGATTTACAAAAAGACCTCGATGACGTTGAAAAACTGATCCACAGAGATTATTCGGATCGCTTTAAAATTCAAGCTGATTATAGTAAAAACTTATCACGTAAAATATTAGATTCCAGCAGGTCGTTGGGTTCAGTAATTAAGCTGCTTACGCACGACCCTGAATTTACCGACGAATACAACCTGTGGCTCGATTCCATTCCACAAACGGTCAAAGACATACTTTACATTGTAAAACGCAGGTATCACACCAAAATGGGACAACATTGGCGCGAATACTTCTCAGTTGATAAGGTGAATGGCACGCAAGGCAATGAGCTTAAATTTAATGGACGGAAGCTTATTTCGAATTACCTGAGAGTAGGTCATGATCTGGATAACTCGTGGAGGATTTTCCAGGTAAGGCAGGATTATTATGCGGCTCAAAAAGTTCAAATGGAAGACGATATCACTGCTTCTATCGTGCTGCCAGCCGACAAACTGGAATATTTAAATCCACTTTATAAAAACCAAAGTGTGAAATTAGTCGCAAACTGCGAATCGAGACTTTTCCAGCGTCCGGATGATTGTGTGTACAAAGGATACGACAAACAAGGAGAAAGAGAACTTTCGGGTCCAAATACCTTCTTTTCAAACTTTGAGCCACTTACCCGCGATAAGGTAAATGAAATAAAAGATGACACCATTGGATTTGATTTGTACACACAACCTGTGAAGGATCTGATCAACAACTTCCTTGCGGCAGAAAGCCCCAAATATTTAGTGGTTCCATCGGAACCTCGTTTGGTAAATGGAGTACCATCGGCCAACCCCCGGTATTTGCAAATACGTCCCGATTTTGTTTCTCCAATCGAGAAATACATTGCAGAGACAAGCACCCGCATTAAACGGAAAATACCATTAAACAAGCCACTCTATTTACCGGTAAACGCCATACTTCCGGGAAGACGAAATAACCCGGCAGAACCAAAAAACAACGTTCCACCGCTGGCTGTTTACAACCCAATTCATTACCAGGAACTGCCTGAGTTATTTATTGATTTTATCTGTAGCATCACCGGAAAATCGCCTTCAACAACAGGTTTTGGTTCTGAAGGAGCCTTGACAAAAGGTCCATTCAACAACTTGTTGCCATCAACCGACTTAAACAATTCATTATTGTCGTACATCCTAACCGGATACGAAGCTTTTTCATCAGCCGCGGGTTATGTTGGTCCCAATTACAAGGTCGACCACGATATTAGTTTGCTGATGCCTGAGTTGATTT
Source organism: Mariniphaga sp. (assembly GCA_010906965.1). Classification (GTDB taxonomy): domain Bacteria; phylum Bacteroidota; class Bacteroidia; order Bacteroidales; family Prolixibacteraceae; genus JAAFHB01. Next base: position 3,998 of record JAAFHB010000167.1, read on the forward strand.
CCAGAATGGGTGTGGAAGAACGCGATCCACAATTCCTGATCAAAAATGGATATTTAGAAAAAATCGGGAAATACACACATAATGGAGAAGTGATTGATGCGAGTCTGCTTGGTTACAGAATTACCAGGAAATTTGTACGTCACTTCCTGGGGCGTATTTTCAGTAATCCCGAAGCTGTTTTCTCTGAAGATATGCTTCATCCTGAATTACAGGATGAGGAAACCTTTGTCGATTCGCTTAAAAACCTTTCAATAACACAAAAGCGTGTTGCCGAAGGTTTTATGAGAGATGGGACTTATGAATCTTTGTGTCCGCCGTTACAGGCACTGGTGTCAATCATGATAAACGGATCGTTTGAAGGGAAAGATCGTGATCATCCTGAATTCCGCAAAATGTTTACCCGCGAATATGTCATAAACAGCGACTGGTATCAGAAACGCCTTACATTGAAACAAGATAAGGAGATCGAATACTGGTTAAAAAGCATTGCCTACATTGAAAATGTAATTGGCATGAGAAATCACAAAGAAGCGGTGGAACGTTTAAATCTCTACCAGAAATTGGAAGAAGCTAAAGCTCATTTGGAGAGGGTAAAATCGAAAGAATACCTGAAAGAGTTGCTTGGAACCCTGGGGGCTGATCCATTAAAATAAACGGAATGCATAAATTCTGATAATATCAAACCGTCTTTCGATTTAATCGGGAGACGGTTTACATTTTTAATGATTAGGGTGAGTGATATCGATATATTGGTTCGATGACGTTGGATATGAGTAAAACAAAGCAGGTCTTTTTTAGGTGCAGAGCACCGTTGATATTTGTAGCCAATAAAATGCAAATCACATAAGAGGTGCAGAGCACCGGGATATAGGTATTCAATAGTTTTAATATTCCGGTGCGATGCACCTTTCCAGCTTTTATCGACTTTTTTACTACAAAGATTTTGCGGCTCAGCCGCTTTCTGACAACCATTGAACCAATGTCTTACCTATTACTTACTTTATAAAACTTTCCAACCCCAACAACCAGACTTTACCAACTGTTTACATCACCATCAGCATAATTGGTGCCAACCAGGCCGAAGTACCATCGCTTGTGACAGCAGCCACCCGAAACCAATGGATGGTCTTTATCGTCAGGTTATTCAACTCGGTGGTTGCTTTGGTAGTCGCATCGCCAAGTACCCATTCGGATTTATCGGTGACCACATCACTAACGGAATACTGCCAGATATAAGATTTAGCACCCTGGACAGCTTTTCTCCTGAGTACAACAGAACCAGATTTCTCGCCTAATATTGCACTAAAATTGGGCCTTTGCGCGGGTGCAGGTTGCTTCGAACAGCTTAAACCTGCACTCACAATGATTGTTTCGTCGCCGGCGGCAATCCGGTCAACATACCTTGCTACAAGACGCATCATATCATCCCATATTTTTTCGGTCTTATGCATCTTTGCCGTTTCGGGCTTTCCCCCGTTCATTGCCGCAATAAAGTCGGCATCGAGTTCATCGGTTACCTCTTTTATCTTAGCCAGCGGAACATCAGGGTTCGGAAAATTGCTATTTTCCAACATACATCCATAAACATTTTTACTCGTATCTACCTTTTGGGGAATCGGGAATTCTACAAAACCAATAACGACGTGTTTTACTTTCATGGTTTTTAGTATTAATACTAATTTTCAATCAGAATAATTAAAAAATATAGCTGATAACCTGGTTGTTGGGTTATTTTCTTTCATCATTTCAATGAACGGTCTCTCTTTTATGCGATATACTAACCTGGACAAGCCAGAAGTAAAAGATTGAAATAAGTTGAAATAAGAATGAAATATGATTGAAATAAGTTGAAATAGAATGCATCAAAATAAAATATCGGAAATAATAGATCGAACTCCTTCCTGCCGTGTTAAAATCGATTCCCGACCGATCGGATATCCGTTTTGTTTGATCGGATGTCCGTTTGCTCTAATCGGATGTCCGTTTGCTCCGATCGGATGTCCGTTTGCTCCGATCGGATGTCCGTTTGCTCTAATCGGATGTCCGTTTGTTCCAATCGGATGTCCGTTTGCTCCAATCGGATGTCCGTTTGCTCCAATCGGATGTTCGTTTGCTCCAATCGGATATCCGTTTCAACAAAAAGTAATTTCCGCGCTTCAGGAAGGTGTTTTAACCGACAATATCGCGAATAATTCAAATCAAGGAACGATAACAATAAACGTTTTATCAGGTTTTGATGGCCGGGAAACCGGTTGAACGCTAATGGTATTAGTTTAAACTGGTTGAGCAAGCCCCATTTTTGAATAAAACTGAATTTAAATCAAATTTAAAACCATAATTATGCGAATACAATAGGATTAATATCCTATATTTACATGATAATCCTAAAACATAAAATCTATGGAAACGCTAAATGGAAACAATTTACCAGTATGGTATCAACTTGCATTCAGTTCTGATTCGACCGGCTTTTTTTTCAATCCCCCATATACGTATGAAAACGAATTGGCCATTTCAGGCGACATCCGTTCATGCCGTACCAGCCATATTAACCAGGCGGGGCTCAATTTTATCGGTTATACACAGGCCGAAGTCGACCAACTTGGGTTCAATTTTTACTTACAAGCAGTTTATCCCGACGATTTAAAAGAGTTAGGCAAGAGTTTGAAAAAAAAACCAGCGGCAGGACTCAATACGCTAACGTTTTCCGTCCACAGGTTCAGGCCAAAGGGATCGGATCAATACATTAGGATTTTCTGTACGAAAGTTGTGAAGGAGACATTCAGTGACGGATCGTTAAAAAGAGTAGTGGTCGGCGCCCAAATGGTCAGCCAATTGTCCGATACAGCGCAGGTACTGCTGCTATTAGATAAAGACTTTAAACAATCGAAGTTTAACGAAACATTCGACTGCCTTACCCCCCGTGAAAAAGAGGTTCTTGAACTGGTTCTTAATGACAAAACCAACAAGGAGATCGCTACCCTCCTGTTTGTAAGCGTGGCGACCATCAAGAACCACCGATATAATATGATGCAAAAACTCGGTGTGCATAGTATTGCCGCATTGGCCGGACTGGCCTTCAAAAACAGGGTGTATTAAAAGAAGGACAATTGGGAAATGTGACAATTTGAAAATGTGACAATTTGGCAATTCGGCCATTTGGAATGGATTAATATGCTAATAAAGCAATTAATACTGGCTGGTCAATGGAATAATTACACATTTCATTATCAAAGAATTTGGTTGATAAAAAAGCTTAAATAATAATTAATTCGTTGATTATTATGAGTAAGTTTGGAGGAATAAATAATGATGAAATATACAACAAGCTTTACAAAAGAAGGCAATCTGTCTAAAACAAACCAATAGATTAGAAATAGTCAATTAGTTTAAGCTAATTTCAATTTAAAATAAAGCATTGATTAAAGGAAATTAGCTATTGATGGTACACATATTTTGTGCTCATAATGAAGAAAGAAAAGTGTGTCATAAAATTTTTGTAAGTTTGAACATTTAAAATAAAGAGACTAAAATTTATAAATGATTACAAAAGATAATTTCACTAAACTTCTAACAAATTTAGGGTTTACCAAACAAACCTATAATTATTCCCCTATCGAAACCAAAATTGAGAGACCTGGCAATATTGCAGAAGAAATTGATAACACTGAAATTTATTTAAAAAAATTCCAATCACAAAATTGTGAACTTAAGGTTGATTTTAAGAATCATCTGCTTATTTATCCATACGGAATCGTTTCTAATCGGGAAACCACCAAGAACTTTACGCAAAATGAAAATTTCGTAATATTTGAATGTGTATGTAGACTTTTGCAAAAAGGTTATAGCCCTAACCATATTGAATTGGAAAAACCTATGCCTGGCGGACATCATGACACAGGTGGTTTTTGCGACATCATTATCAAAGACAATAACAATAAACCTTATTTACTCATTGAGTGTAAAACCGCCGGTAAAGAATTTGACGATGCCTGGGGAAAAATGATACAAAAAGGCGGTCAGCTGTTTAACTATTATAATTCCTATCGACAAGCAGAATACCTTTGTTTATATGCTTCTGACTTTTCTGATGAGCAAACTAAATATTTTTCCCACATTATTTACTTGAAAGATAATGATGAATATCTATTGTCAGACAAAAAGCTTTTAAGCTTTAAAAAAGTGCAAGACGAGAATGGTGGGAAAGACGACTATTTTAAGGTTTGGAAAGAAACCTATCAACAAGATTTTGCTACGGTTGGAATTTTTGAACCGGACATTGCGGCTTATCATGTGGGTAGACAAAAATATAGTATTACCGATTTGCAGGAGGTGGATAATGATGCCATTCAAAAGAAATATCATGAATTTGCTACCATCCTGCGGCAGCACAATGTTTCGGGTCGTGAAAATGCCTTTGATAAATTGGTTAATCTGTTTTTGGCCAAAATTGTTGATGAAACTACGAATCCCAACGAGTTAATGTTTTATTGGAAAGGGGCGGCTTTTGATGATTATTTCGACTTCCAGGATCGCTTGCAAAAGATGTATAAAGACGGGATGCATAAGTTTTTAGGAGAAACCGTTACTTACATCGACAATGAAACGATCAAAGAAACTTTTCACTTATTTAAGAACGACCCGGATGCTACCCGAGACAAGATTTTAGGCTATTTTCGTGAACTAAAATTCTTTACGAATAACGACTTTGCATTCCTTGATGTACACAACGAGCAACTATTTTTTCAGAATGCAATTATCCTGAAAAAGATTGTTCAAATGCTGCAAGACATCAGGCTGAAAACGGAAGAACAAAATCAGTTTTTAGGTGATTTGTTTGAGGGATTTCTCGATCAGGGGGTAAAACAAAGTGAAGGCCAGTTTTTTACACCGATGCCCATTGTTAAATTTCTGATTTCTTCTTTACCATTAGAGAATCTGATTAAAAACAGTGTAGAAATTCCTAAAGTGATTGATTACGCCTGCGGAGCAGGACACTTTCTGAATGAATACGCACAGCAGATTAAACCCTTTGTAAAAACACATAAAGCCGATGAAATTGGTAACTATTACGCTGAAATAACAGGTATCGAAAAAGAATATCGACTATCTAAAGTGGCCAAAGTTTCGGCATTTATGTACGGGCAGGATGAAATTAAAATAATCTACAAAGATGCCCTGGCATTAAATCCTGAAATTAAAGATTCTTCGTTTTCGGTATTGGTTGCCAATCCACCCTACAGCGTGAAAGGCTTTTTGGAAACGCTGACAGAAAAAGAGCGCAACCGCTTTGAATTGATGAATGCGATTGACACCAAACAGATTATCAGCAACAACTCTATCGAAACTTTTTTTATTGAACGTGCCAAGCAATTGCTTAAAGGCGGTGGTGTAGCGGCTATTGTGTTGCCTTCGTCTATTTTGAGTAATGGCAATATCTACATTAAATGTCGTGAAATTATCCTGAAATACTTTGATCTGGTAGCTATTGCCGAATTTGGCAGTGGCACCTTTGGCAAAACCGGAACAAACACGGTAACACTGTTCCTGCGCCGTAAATCGGATCATCCTGACCTTGCAGAACATTACCAAAATCGTGTAGAGGCCTGGTTTAACAATGATTTTAGTAAAGATGAAGTTTTTGACGATAGCAGTTTGTTGAACGACTATTGCAACCATATTGGCATTGCAATAATCGATTATAAAACGCTCTTAAATGGAACACCTAATGAAACTCTTTTAGATTGTGATATTTTTAAAGAATATCGGAAAGCATTTGAGAATGACACCAAAGCCAAAAACATTAAGAAGAAACGAATCACGACAAACTACACCAAAGAGCATCAACAAACCGAACTCGAAAGGTATATTTTGGATGCAATGATTGCTGCCGAAAGTGAAAAACTCTACTTTTATCTATTGGCTGCCAGTAACCCGCAACCAGTATTGATAAGTAAAAGCCCATCGGATAACAAAGCTATGAAACTGTTTTTGGGCTATGAATGGAGCGGTGCCAAAGGCAGCGAAGGCATTAAGTACATTGGCGCCAACCTAGCCGATGACGAAGATATGATTGCTGCCAATAATGGCATTAGCCAAATACGCACACCGCTGTTTAACCCGAAAGACAATACAGATACCGATAAGATAAACACCCTGATACGCCAAAACTTCAAAGGAGAAAAATTCCAAATACCAGAATCTCTCACCGAATTTGTTTCGCTGACCCGTTTGGTTGATATGATTGATTTTTCGAGAGTAAATATCGATAAAGTTCTGAGAACTTCAGCAGTAAAAACATTTGAGATTACAAGTAAGTACCCATTGTTTAAGTTAAGTCAAATGGTTGAAATAATTAGTGGAGGGACACCTGATACGAATAATTCTACTTATTGGAATGGAGATATACCTTGGCTAAGTGTTGCCGACTTTAACAACAATAACCGTTTTGTTGATAGTGCAGAAAAACATATAACTAAATTTGGACTTGAAAAAAGTAATACCCAATTACTAATAAAAGGAGATATAATAATTTCTGCCCGCGGCACAGTTGGAGTTCTGGCACAAGTCGCAAGACCAATGGCGTTTAATCAATCTTGCTATGGACTTAGGGGGACAAAAGATGTTGATAATGGATACCTTTATTACATATTATGTCGAGAAGGGGAACAATTTAGGTTAAATGCTACTGGGTCAAAATTCCCTGCAATTATCAGAAAAACATTTGATGATATTATAATTCCTCTTCCATCACTCGATATCCAGCAGCAAATTGTAACGGAATGCGAAAAGGTTGATGAAGAATACAACAGCAGCCGCATGAGCATACAGGAATATAAGGAAAAAATTGCGCAAGTATTTGAGGATTTGA
>JAAFHB010000168.1 GCA_010906965.1 Mariniphaga sp.
TATTTCCGCGTCACCTGATGCTTGGTTTGCCGGATCCCGGTTTGGTAACTAGTCCTGGAATTTACCGTCACGATTTTCTCTCATCACCAGCCATTAAGGGTTGTGAAGAGCGTAAAGCTGAAGTGCTTCAGTTATTTAGTCGCCTTGTAGAAATGATTAATAATTTCACCAATAATCCGACTCCACCGGTATTTGCCAATTTTGAAGTTGCACGAAAGTTGATGCCGGTTCGAATCACACCAAGCAACCTTGCCGGTGTTCCTATTTCGCAAAAGGCAATTCCTTATTATTACCTCCAAAACGGCGTTCCTCCCTTATTCCAGCTGTGGAATGTTGAAAAGACCCGTCGTAACAGGGCAAATCAGAACCTGAGTTTCCGATCTGATGAATACATTCCTAAAGCACCTGTTTTTGTCACTAACGCATTAAACTACGATCTTGAGCCTTATAACTTTCTTCGGATTGAAGGCCATTTGGGTAAGAAAGTAGAAAACGTAATGAATACATTGATTGCATTCAAAAACGACAAAAGGCTACCAATCGGGATTATTGCATTGCGTACCGGTGAATTCGATTCCCGCATGACGGTTGACCTGAGTAAGGAAGTGTGCAGGTTCGAGGACCTCGAAGCTATTTACGATGCATTCAGAGATGAGTTCATCAGTTCGCTGGGTAAAACATTGGCATCTTTTTACACGCGTAAGATTAACAAGGTTGTTTCGTTAGCCGATGATTTTAAGGCGTCGCTTATCCACTCTATCAATCCTGATTTTAAAGTGGAACCTTCGACCTTCGGAGCATTGCTCGAAACTCATTTTGCGTCGCTTGGCAAATCCAAAACTACCAAAACAGCTATACTAAAAAGAGTTGCCGCGATAGACATTAAAGACGCCTTTATTGGTGAAAGCGTAGTCATTCGTGCAACAGCCTCGTATGCCGAAGTGCTGCTTGATATTTGCAATTATCTTAAAAACAGGTTGCTTAGCGATTTTGATTTGAGTGCCTTCCGCGATTTGTTTAACCGGCTTGAAGCTTTAAATTCACAGTTTAAAACGCAAATCAATACCGCTGATGCAGAATGGAATAACCTGTTCAATCTACTGGAAGCGGTACGTTATGCGAATGAGATGGAAGCTTTCAGATCAATTGGCGAAGAGTATAGAAAGCGATTGATCGAAATAAAGAAACAACTTTTCCTTAGCAATTTTTTACTTAAAAATCCTGGTATACAGCATAAAGCGGGCGTTCCCATGGGCGGCACTTTTATTCTTGTTTACCACGATGACCCCACGCCGCTTCGCCAGCTGCCCAATTTAGCTGCCGGCATCGATTCTTTAAAGGCCAATTTTACGAAGGTGGGATTTGCTACCGATAGCAGCGAAAATATCTCAAAAGCTTTCGAACGGCTTCAGGTCAAAGGTGATACAGCACAGGTTGACCCCGACATACAATTGATTATTAGTGAAATGTCTAAGCAGATTGTGAAACCCGATTTTGAAATTGGTAAGGGAATCCGCATAAAAACTGCCGAAAAGATCATTGCCGAAACAGTAAATGAATTTGCTGACGGAACCGTTATTGCTGATTTCTACCTGCCTTATATCTGTTGCTCCGACTGTTCGCCTATTCAATATATAATGGCCAAAGATCCGTTGAATTTTTCAGTCAATATTGGATGTACCAATGCAGAAAAGGGAGCTAAAGTAATTGTAACACCATGGGGAGGTACTGCGCCCTACAAAATCAAAATAAACAATGAAGATTTTAAGGATCAGGCAGCTGAACTCCTTTTAACGACTGGAAAATACACTCTGATTTTAAGAGATTCGGAGGGCACACTTTCAGATTCGCAGCAAATTGAGATTGTTGCACCAATAACTTTAGGCAAGCCCACTTTTGATTGCGGTAATGAAAATAAATACGTTGCAGTGATTGAAATCAGCGGTGGCACGCCACCCTATACGACCAACAAAGGAAAGATTCTTAATGACAAAACATTCTTTGGCGAAGGTCTCCCTGGTGATACTGATATTGAGATTATTATTACTGACAGCCGGAAATGTACTTCATCGGTTATCCTGAATCATTCCTGCATTCCGGATCTCGATTTTAGCGTAAATGTCGGATGCACTTCACCAAACAATGAAGCACTTGTTGGAATACTGCCAACAGGTGGTGTTGAGCCCTACGAGATGCAGATAGGTCAGAATGATTTTTCACCATTAAAAGAGACTGTTACATTACCTTCCGGTATCAGTACTGTCACTGTCAGAGATTCAGCAAGCACCAAAGTTCAGAAGGATATCACGGTTCCTTCAACCTTAGTTTTAAGCATTGTTGAGTTCATTAATAATCGAAGATCAAAAGCCTACCAGGCACGGATACAGGTAAGTGGTGGTACGGCACCGTACAAATCATCATCCGGAAAACAAATTTCGGAAAACGAATTTATCACCGATCCTATTCCAGATGGTGAATCAGGCAAATTTGAGGTTGTTGACAGCAAGAAATGTAGCTTTAGAATTGAAATACAAAATCTTAGTTTCGCCGTCAATATCGAATGTACGAATGCGGACGACCAGGCAAAGATAGTAGTTACACCAGTGGGTGGAGCAGCCCCTTTTAAACTTAAAATTAACGATGAAGATTTTAAGGATTTGAGCGATGAAATTTTCTTAAGTACAGGGAAATACTTGCTGATATTGAGTGATTCAAAAGATTTACTTTCGGCTTCACAACAAATCGAAATACCTGCCCATCTTTCGATTGGAGAACCAAGCTTCGATTGTGTAGGTGATAATAATGAATACGTCGCATCGTTTTTGATTTCAGGTGGAACTCCGCCATACACTGCCAAACCGGGGAATGTCCAAGAAACGAACTATTTTAGTGATCCATTGCCTGGCAATAAGGATATTGAAGTTATTGTCACCGACAACCGGAATTGTACAACTTCGGTTGTTCTGAATCATTCCTGTGTTTTCGAGCTGTCATTTAGTACAACAATCGGTTGCACTTCAGCAAACAATGAAGCAATGGTCGAAATAATTCCTTCAGGTGGGGTTGCGCCTTACCAATTCCAGGTAGGAACTGATCCCATATCGACATTATCCGAAGGCATAGCGGTGTCTCCGGGCACTTATTCAATAACGCTGTTCGATTCTGTTGGAACTTCAGTTTCAAATGAGGTTACAATTCCTGCAATGCTCGAATTAAATATCGTTGAATTTATCTGTGATAAGGAAAAGAAAACTTATTCAGCCAGGATTCAGGTAAGTGGTGGCACCATCCCATATAAATCGAAAGCTGGGGCAAAAACTTCAGAAAACGAATTTTTAACTAACGCTATTCCTGACGGAGAGCTCATTAATTTTGAAGTTTTTGATGGTAAAAAGTGTAGCCGTATCATTGAAGTTCAACATATCTGCGACGAACCTTGCCTGCTTCCTTGTGAAGGGCAATCGCAAAAGTGTGCATACCGTCTTTGGTTACAACCACCTGCAGATGGAACTGAATATATAGACTATAAACAGTTAGAGAATTTAAGATTGCGATATAATGGAAAAGCTGTGGACCTTTCCAATTCCAATGAATTACTACAGATTCCCGTAGATGCACTAAATAAGGATTTTGTGAATTCGATGACCCAAACAATCGGGAAGTTGAATGAAATCATCCGGAAAGTGCTGGATGAAGTGTTTGGCGATGTTGGCAAAAATCGACTGGCTCTTACTTATGAGCCATCAGAGGGTGATCCATTTGGGATTCTGTGGATTGAATATTTCGTTTGTGAATCCTTCAGCCTTGAGTTTGATTATATGGTGCAAAAGACTGAGCAAGAGTTTAAATTGCGCTTTAGGTACACCAATGAACGGGATGAGGCAGGGAAACCTTTCAACGGAACGATTTCTACCAATTTTGGAATGAACAACGAACGAAATGTGGTTCCTGCATTTGACTGTCGTGAGCGGAATCAATGCTCAGGTGGCGAATTTGTAAATTTGTGTCTTGGAAAAATAGCCAATCCTGATTTTTCCATCAAACAATTGGACAATAATTTTTTCAATCTCACAAGTATTTCCAAAAATAGAACTTTGGTTTCCTGGGTTTGGGATATAATTAATACGACTGCTCAGGAACCGTTTTATACTGGTCCATCGTTAGATGCCTTCATTCCGAAACCTACCGGAATAGTGAGACTAACGGTGATCAACTCGAATGGATGTTTTGCATTTATCGATAAAGGCTTTGAACAATGACACATTTTATCCGGCAGCAATATTTGGATATTGATCTGAAAGGTTCAGAATCAGATGGTTTTGCTTTGCAACACCGGCTGTCTGATTTGTATCATGCTCAGTTGTTACCCGCCATCGAAAAAGCATTGGATCAATGCTCGTCGCCTGATTTTCATCTGATCATTGACCGTTTAGATATTGATATCGGAACCATTGAAATGGATAGAATTGATTATGAATTGACAACTTCTGTGGCTAAGGCATTGATTGATAAAATAACAATAGAATCTGCAACCAGAATCTCCGGGAATACCGGGGAAAACTTCAACAACACTTATTTTCAGACGACTGACGACCGTTTATGGGAAGTATTCATTCATTTCATTGTAAAGGGCAACCTGCCTTGGTCTTACAGATTGCCGGCGGGAAAAAGTCTGGAGGAGGTTATTACCGAACTTTTGATCAATGACGGGATTAAAACAAGCAGCCTGATTCCTGTAAAGAGAATTGTGGAAGCGTTGAAGTCGCCGAATACTTCTGAACGGCTGGTGTTGCAGTTTTCGGAGCTCTTTACCAAATTGCTCAATCAAAAGACTTTACCTGAAATTTTAAAAGACAAGGTGGATTCAGTTGACCGGACGAAGCAGGGAAATTTATGGGAAGTTTTTATATCTTTTCTGTTAAATGGAAGTTTTCCAGTATTTTATCAATTGTCAAAAGAAAAGAATCTTGAAGAAGCACTTACAGAACTTTTGGATGCTGGTGAAACGAAAACGGATATGACGGTTCCTGTCTCAAAAATCGAAGAAGCGTTGAAATCACCTTATGCTTCCAAACGGCTCGTATTTCAGTTTTCAGAACTATTCATCATGAAGTTGCTTAAATATATTTGTCCTGAAACTTTAGTCGAACTGACGAGTTTACTTAGCGAAACCGAAAATCTTTCTTTTGCACCAGACGAAATCCGCTTATTCCGAAGATTTGTGCTAGAAAAGACGCTTTTGCAGGTTTCATCAGGCAGTGCAATTTCGAAAGTGGAGATCGCAAAACAAGTTCTCGATGAACTGCAAATCAGTACCGATTTGCTCCCAATGGTCTCCATGGTTTTTAAACAAGCCTGGCCTGACATTAAAATTCCACTCAATGAGCCATTTTCAGTCGTATCTGAACAAACAGAAATAGGTCAAGCAGCTAAAACAAATTTATCGCCATTGAGCACAGAAAAATTTGCATCCAGGTTGTCTGATATCAAGTTACCTGGTAATAAAGCTTCAACAGATTCGCGGCTTGCTGATGAAATTCATTCAAAAGAAACTACTGAAGGTATTTACATCGAAAATGCAGGTTTGGTTTTGCTGCATCCATTTTTGCCACGATTTTTTGATGCATTGGGAATTTCAATAAAAGAAGAAATTGTACATACTGAAAGAGCGCTGAGTTTACTTCATTATCTGGCCACCGGAGAAATTACAGCACCTGAATACGAGTTGGTTCTTCCAAAAGTCATTTGCAATGTTCCGCTGTCAATTCCTGTTCGTGCAAATATTGAAATTACTGAAAGCGAAATAAATGAAGCATCTGCTTTGCTCGATGCAGTCATTAAACATTGGGAAGTTTTACAAAATACAACGCCCGACGGATTGCGCGGCACCTTCCTGGTAAGACCGGGTAAACTTACCTTGAAAGAGGATGGTGATTGGCTTTTACAAGTTGAATCACGCACCTTCGATGTGTTACTGGAGCATTTGCCTTGGGGTATTTCAATGATTAAGCTTCCATGGATGAACAATATGCTTTGGGTTGAATGGAGTTCTTGAATTACGAATCAATGAATTATAAATGAAAGCAACGGCTGAAAAATCGTCTCATACCACTGCCACTTCTGAACACCAAAAGTCGGCGCAACCTTTCTTTGCAAAGGCTGGCGGAGGCGATTTTTTTGCACCTGTCAGTCATTCAAGCGCTCCGTCCCTTCAAACCAAGCTCACCGTCAACAAGCCCGGTGATAAATTCGAACAGGAAGCCGATAAAATGGCTGATAAAGTCATGCGAATGCCGGCACCGGAACTTCCTGTAAAGGAGGAGAAAGTTCAGAAAGTAGCTGCTCCGGAGGAAAAGATTCAGAAGGCATCCTTGTCTGAAGAGAAGGTGCAGAAAAAGGAGGAAGAAAAAGTACAAAAGGCAGCTCTACCGGAGGAGAAGATACAGAAAAAGGAAGAGGAAAAGATTCAGAAGGCATCCATGCCAGAGGAAAAGGTGCAGAAAAAAGAGGAAGAAAAGCTGCAACGAGCTGGTGGAGATGGGACATCAGCAGTTGCAACTGCTACGCAATCAGCTATCCAAAGTAAAACTACTGGTGGACAGCCACTCTCTTCCGAAGCGCGAAGCTATATGGAACCCCGTTTCAATGCTAATTTTGGCAATGTCAGAATTCATAACGATCCTGAATCGGCTGGCTTAAGCAATCAACTTAGCGCAAGAGCTTTCACTTACCAAAACCATGTTTTTTTCTCCCGTGATCAGTATCAGCCCGGTACCGGTGAAGGGAAGCATCTTCTTGCCCATGAACTTACACATACTATTCAGCAGGGACATGCTATTAAGCGAAGTCCGCAAGTTACAACGACGGCAACTCCCCCACCAATACAACGCTTAGGTATTCAGGATGCGCTGGATTACTTTGCTGATAAAGCTTACTATATTCCTGGATTCCGAATGCTCACTATCCTGATGGGTTTCAATCCCATCAATATGCGTGCTACTGATCGCAGTGCCGCCAACATTTTACGGGCATTAATCGAATTAATACCAGGAGGCCATTTTATCACTCAGGCACTCGACAATCACGGTGTATTCACAAAAGCCGGGGCATGGGTTGAGCAACAGATAAATACGCTTGGAAACATTGGTGGAGAAATTGTTTCTGGTCTTAAACAATTTATTGATTCACTCAGTTGGAGAGATATCTTCGACCTTAGCGGCGTCTGGGAGCGGGCTAAACGGATCTTTACCAATCCAATCGGGCGACTCATCTCATTTGCCGGAAGCGTAGTGACAGGTCTGCTTAAACTTGTCAAAGATGCTGTTCTTAAACCTCTTGCAGCACTGGCTCAGGGGACAAGAGGGTACGATCTGCTGAAGGCAGTATTAGGTGAAGATCCGATTACAGGTGAACCGGTTCCTAGAAATGCAGAGACGCTTATCGGCGGATTTATGAAACTGATCGGTCAGGAGGAAGTTTGGGAAAACATTAAAAAAGGGAATGCTATTGCCCGGGCCTGGGTATGGTTCCAGGGAGCACTTGGTGGGTTAATGGGGTTTGTACGTGCTATACCACGAAGGATTATTGACACAATAACTTCCCTCACTTTCCAGGATATCATTACTGTGGTTGGAGCGTTGGGCAAAATTATAGGTGCTTTTGTGAATATCGCCAGCGATTTTATCAGTTGGGGATTGAATCAGGTATTGAGCCTTTTGGAAATTATCTTCTCGGTGGTTGCCCCTGGTGTAATGCCATATATCAAAAAAGCGCAGGCAGCTTTTACTACGATCATTAAAAATCCGATCGGTTTTGTAAACAACTTGGTACGAGCCGGGAAATTAGGTTTCGAGAAGTTTGCTTCCAATATCGTCACCCATCTTAAAACGGCGCTTATTAAGTGGATCACCGGACCTTTGGGCGAAGCCGGTGTTTATATTCCGCAATCGTTCTCGCTCATGGAAATCATTAAGTTAGTGCTTTCGGTTCTTGGATTGACCTGGCAAAACATCCGGAGTAAACTGGTAAAAATCATTCCTGAACCGGTGTTAGTAGTGCTGGAAAAAACAGCCGGTATTTTAGTTACCCTTGTTAAAGATGGCCCGGCCGCAGCCTGGGAGCAAATCAAGACTGAGCTGAGTGAGTTGAAAGACCAGATGATTGCCAAGGTAACCGAAATGATCTCCACCGAAGTTGTAAAAGCAGCCATTATGAAACTGGTGAGCATGCTCAATCCGGCAGGTGCCGTAATCCAGGCTATAATAGCTATTTATAATACGATTACCTTCTTTATCCAGAAAATAAACCAGATTGCTTCTGTAGTTGCCTCATTTATAGATTCCATTTCTGCTATTGCGTCAGGTCAGGTAGAAAATGCGGCAAAAAAGGTTGAGCAAACCATGGCCAATACACTAACAATTATTATTGCATTTTTGGCTAAGTTTGCAGGATTAGGCAATATACCTGAGAAAATTGTCGGAATAATTAATAAGATCAGGCAGCCGATCGATAAAGGACTGGATAAGATTGTGGGATGGCTGGGAGGAATGTTGAAAAAATTGACGAGTTCAGTAGCACAGGCAGGATTGCCAGCTGATCCTAAAGAACGTTTCAGACAAGGTTTAGAATTAGCAGAAACAGCTGTTAATAAATTTGCGGGGAGAAAAGTTGGCAAATTAGTTTTGACCCCATTATTAATTGGGATAAAAACAAGATATGGATTTCAGGTATTAGACGTCTTTAGTTCAGGAGGAAATTGGTGGATTGATGCTATTTTAAATCCTGCAGACAAAAAGAAAACATATGTAGAAGTTGAAAATGCTGACTTAACAGGGAAACAAAAGAAAATGCCTTTGATGACAGTTAATTTTCAGGTTAAGGCATCATTACATAAAAATTTGGATAATAATAATATTTCATTGTGGACTCATTATGTCGATCAAATAAGGCTACAAGAGAATAAATTAAAGCAATTGACAATCCAAAGTTGGATGGCTAATGTTAATGCTTTTTATGGGAACAAATCTTTAAAAATAAAGAAGCAAGGTAGAAGCACAGTTGGGGATGCAAGAGCGAAACAGTTGAGAAATCAGTTAGTGAATCAGAAAGCTGCAGAATTAAGATCATTAAATCCTAAATTAACAATAAATCAGGCTCTTATGCAAGCTCTGGATTTCTGGTCTGATCAGGCCATATTGCATGTTTTGGATCAGGGTGCAGGAGGAGAAGGCACAGAATTAGTCGGTGATTTAATTGATGGAGGAGCTGTTTTACAAGCATATTTGGGCAATGCTAGAGTCGATTATTCTATTGGTGCTAAATGGCCAGCTAGGGTGAGAGTGTTAAAAACTGAAATAGAAAACAGAGTCGATCCAACTGTATTCGCAACTGAAAAAATGAACGTCGAATTAAAGGCAGAAAAGCAATGATAACACTATTAGATTTTAAAGATTTTGTAAAATCGATCAAACATGTTGAAGTCTACTCTATTTGTAGCTTGAAATTAATAGAGAAATACAAAGGTGTTTTACCTGAAGTATTAATCAATACATGGGTTGAACAAGGTTTTCAAAAGTTTGGAGAGGGCTTTCTCTGGACTGTTGATCCTGATGAGTTTAGTTACCTGCTTAAATTATTTGTCCCGCAATTTAATGCATTAGATACTCAGGTTTTATTTCGTACAGCTTTTGGAGACTTTATCTTCATTCATAATAATCAGATTTATAGTTATTCAGTTGTTACTTCATTTTTGCTAAAAGTAGGACAAAAGCTGGAAACATTTATTGAATTCAATTTATCCCGAACATCATCCTTAAATGACGGGTATTTTTTTAATACGTATAAAAAAGCTCACAAGATACTTGGAAGAATATCTGAGGATGAAATGTATGCTTACATCCCTGCGCTACAATTAGGGGGAGAAATGAAAACAGAGAATCTTTATAAGCAAAATATGAAGGCCTACTTAATGATGATTGCAAAGTTAACTGACGAGCATGCCTAATAACCCTAATCTCAACGTGGCTCTAAGCTATTTGCATTCAATTGTGAATGGACGGTTGAAAATTCATTTAGGGATAGAAACAGAAGTGAAGGTATTTGGCAATGTTTGTCTTGATGACGATTCCCCATTTGCTGATTTTATTAATATACATAAACCAACCTTCGAAGAGTATATCATTATTCTGCTTGCCCTTACTCCTCATGTCCAACCGAATTTCTTCAACCAACTTATTTCTGAGCTTTTACCAGATGGTGGCGACTTCCCTGAATTTGGCGGTGTGAAAGCCACCAATCACCGTGGTATTCTGCCAACTGGCGAAACAGCCCAGTTTATCCTTGCAGGCGACGATCTTGAAAAACGACTCGAAGTACAGCGAATCCTGAGCAGCGACCATTGGTTTGCCCAAAAGCATATTCTCTGGTTGGAACCTGTTCGTGAAGGTGAACCAATCATGAGCGGACGTCTGATCATTGATCCGGAAGTTATTGAAACACTCACAACCGGAATTGTTTCCAAACCCCGGTTTAGCATCGATTTTCCGGCAGAATATATCGAAACCGAAATGGAATGGGAGGATCTCGTTCTTCATCCCAAAACGCTTCACCAGATTAAGGAAATAGAACATTGGATTGCCCATAATCAAACGCTTCTTCACGATTGGGGTATGAAAAAGAGGATTAAACCGGGGTATCGTGCCTTGTTTTATGGCCCTCCTGGCACGGGAAAAACCTTAACTGCTACATTACTTGGAAAATACACAGGTAAGGATGTATTCAGAATTGACCTTTCAAGAGTCGTATCAAAATATATTGGTGAAACTGAGAAAAAT
>JAAFHB010000169.1 GCA_010906965.1 Mariniphaga sp.
AACGACACCAAAACTTCTCAGCTCAAATATCTGCTGCCGCAATTTATCGACAAAAATTTACTCCAGTAAGACGGAATTGTTGGGGTGGATACAGAGCAATCTGAAAAATATTTCCAAACAATCTGTAATTACCAGTAGAACAAGATTTAAAAGCGTTGCGTGAGATTTAGATATATACGTCCCAGATTATTGTCTTTTTCGTAAGTAGCTTCATAATCGGCCGAAAGCATTAATTTTTTCGCAATTCGCCACGAAACACTAAGTTCTGCAATATCTTGCCGGAGTGTTATATGCGAATTTGCATAGGTATAATTTACCAACCGATATTCCAGCGACGTGTATATCTTTCCGGACAGCAGATCCCGGGCCAGGGTAATTCCGTAAACCATTCCATCAATATAGTTTGTTTTTAGAAGGGTCGCATTGATCGTCGCCGATGTAAGAATTAATGGTATAAGGCTATAATTCAAGTAACTGTTTGCATTGATGCTTGGTACAGGATCCGATTTCTGAAACCGATATCCGGCCGATCCGCCCCAACTGAGGTATTTCACAGGACGATAATTGAAGTTAAACCGCAATCCTTGTCTAGTTTCCCTGTCGATAATACTGTCGATCTGATTTTTAAAAGTTTCGTAGTAATAGACATTTTTACGGGCATCATATGATACCAGTAAGGAAAGATTTTTCAATGGTTTATATCGAAGCGAAATATAAGTACTTGTCAAATCAAAAGTATTTGAAGGTTGTAGATTTTTAAGTGCGTAGAAATCAAATTCAAAAGAACAGAAAAGGTCCAACTTCTTTAATAAGGAGTTACTATGTTGAAGATAAGCAAACCGGCGATCGGTTTTGAATTTATTCATTTGGTCGAAAACAGCAATGGAAGTTTGCATAGAGCCGTTTTCATTTTCAATATTGTGACCTGCAAAAACACCAAATTGCATTAAATTTGGATTAAAGCTGTAATTATAATAATCTGGTCGTGAACCTGCCACAGCACCATAGGTCAAACTCCGGTGAACTGTCTGAAATTGAAGTCCATCAACGGCCCCAATATTTGCCATGTTTAAATTTATTTTTCGGCCGAAGGAGATATTGGTTGATTTGTTAAAATCATATGTAACCGCTAAGCTATATATTTTCAGATACTTGTTAATATCCTGTCCAACCAGGCTCAATTCATTCGATTTGTGCGTAAATGACAGGTAGGTTTCGGTAGAAATTCCCGAATTACTGCCATGTTTAGTATATAACGACAAATTGTACCTGTATCGTATGTCGGTCGCAGAATTTGACAGCGTGGCGTACGATGAGAGTGCAATACGTCCGTCAACACTTGGTTTTAATTCTTTGTCTTTATTTTTCTGCGTAAGTGTTTTAATAGCCTGATCGTTGACGTTGACCGAAACCGGTGCTTCTGATTCTTTGGAAATCGCTTCTTCCAACTTCTTTTCTACTTTTATTTTCCCAAAAATAGGGGTCGAGATTGACAGAGAAACCTCGCCGACAGGAGTACCAACGCATGAAATCGAGGAAAGATTATTTACCGTTAAAGCCGGAATGAATACATTGTTCCGGGCAATAAACAGCGTATCACCCATGTGAATTCCATCTGTATTTTCAAACTTTACATATACATTTTGAGATGTAATATATGAAATTGACCCTTTTAAAATAGCATCAGAGGTTTGACCAAAGATATTCAGGCTCAAGCAAATAAAAAATATAAAAAATAGTAGTTCTTTCATCCTGAAATAAATTTTTTAAGTGGTTTCACTACATGTAGGAAAACGCTATTCAAAGAACCGGAGCTCGTTTTATTGTCTTTGAATCTGGTGAATAAATTGACCATATCTTTTTTTAATCAGCAATGCCTCTTGGATGACATGACAAACAATTGGTGCTATTGTAAACATATCCACTTCTGCCGCTATGTTTTGAGTCCATAGTCGCCTTCGCATGCTCATGACAAAGCAGGCAAGAGAAAACAGCATAATTTGTCGGACTCGTATGACATTCACTGCATAAAGTCCATTTCCCATTATGCTTACCGCTATTAATCGGAAAAAACTGAGCATCATGATTGAATGTGGAAGGCGTCCATCCATTTTGTGTATGGCACGTTAGACAGGTCGTTGGAAACTTGGCTGCTGCATGCGCCGGGTTCGTTGTGGCATTGTACTTAGCCGTATGACAACTGTAGCAATCAGTGGAAATTCCGACATAACCTTTTGAGTGGCAACTAATGCAACTCACACCTATATGTGCGCCAACAATAGGGAAAGTGGTACCTGTAGTATGATTAAAAGTCGAAGGCTTCCAGGCAGTTGAAGTATGGCATGTTTTGCAGTCGGTAGAGAATTTTGCTGCAACATGAGCCGGATTTGTCGTGGCATTATAATCAGTTAAATGGCAACTTGCACAACTTGCCAAGGTTCCTACATAACCCTTCGAGTGACAGCTGATACACGATACACCAATATGGCTACCGGTTAGTGGGAAGGTGGTGCTTGTATTGTGATTAAATGTCGAAGGAGCCCAGGCGGCTGAAGTGTGACATATTTTGCAATCTGTTGGAAATTTAGCAGCAGCATGACCTGGATTTGTTGTCGCATTGTAATTAGTCAAATGGCAACTCTCACAAAGTGCGGAAGTTCCTGTATAACCCTTCGAGTGACAACTAATGCAGGTAACACCAACATGACGGCCTGTTAAGGGGAAGGCTGTGCTGGTATTGTGATTAAACGACGAAGGCACCCAACCTGCTGACGTGTGGCATGTTTTGCAATCGGTTGGAAATTTGGCAGCAGCATGAGCAGGATCCTTCGTAGAATTGTAAGTCGCCAAATGGCAACTAACACAATCTGTGGAGGTTCCTGCGTAACCTTTGGAATGGCAACTGATACATGAAACACCGATATGCCCGCCCGTTAATGGAAACGCAGTACTGGTATTGTGATTAAAAGTAGCTGACAACCATGATGCTGTGGTATGACAGGTTGTACACTCTTTCGCAAATTTGGCGGCAACGTGAGACGGAGCTGTAGTTGCGTTATAATTCTTCAAATGACAACTGGCACAATCGGTTGCAGTTCCGGCATATCCCGCGGCATGACAACTGGAACAATTAACACCAACATGACCACCGGTTAAAGGAAATGCCGTGTTTGTATTGTGATTAAATTTGGCCGGTTGCCAACCCTTTTCATTATGGCATAAGAAGCAATCCTTCGGAAATTTAGAAGCAACATGCGATGGGTTGGTAGTAGCTGTAAAAGTTGCAGTATGACAGTCGGCACATTCCGTTCCCATCGGATCAAACCTCAACAAAGAAGCAGATTTGTGGCATTGGTAACAATCAACCTGCGCATGTTGTCCGTTCAATGGAAATCTGCTTTGCCGGTGTACTTCGACGATATTCGTAACAACCCACGATCGCGGTGTATGACATCGCGCACAATCCTGACCAACTGTTTGTTGATGCATATCCTTATGGCAGGAAATACATGTTGTTTTTGCACTTGAAAATACAAGATCTGCATGACATTTTTTACATTCAATCGCCTTATGCTGACCGGCTAAAGGAAAACTAGTAATAGAATGATCAAAGGAATTGGTTTTAGTTTTAAAAGTCCAACCTTCCGGATTATGGCAAACATCACACTTAATACTAAAGTTAGTACCATGCGGAGATTTCGTAGCTATAGCATTAAATGATAGCAATAAAGCTATGATTATTGATGGCAGTTTGAACATAGTATCTTGTTGTTTTTATATTGAATAACCTTTCCTTTTGCATTTGCCTCTTCTTTGTGGCACTTTTCGCAACTAACCGTTAAGTGAGCTCCTTCGAGTTTAAACCTTGAAGAATTATGATCGAATGTGGATTTTTTCCAATCGTCAAACCCATGACATTTCGTACAATCTGTTTTCCCTTTGACATCAAACTGACCAGCATGCGAATTTTTGTGACAGCCTGTACAGTCAACTGTAAGTTCTGCAAACTTTTGAATCCGCTGACCCGCATTGTCTTTTGCATAGTGACAGGCAGCGCATGTTTGTTGAGCATGTACGCCTTCAATTTTAAATTTCGTTTTGGAATGGTCAAAATCAATCGTCTTCCAGTCCTTAACAATGTGACATTCAGCGCATTTTTCGTTTTGATAGTATTTCTCCTGAATAAATCCCTTGTGCTCGTTTTTATGACAATCGACGCATACACTTCCAATTTTTCTAAACTTCCAGGTCTCCTGTTTTTTATGACAGGCAATACATGGCGTAGCCAAATGGGCGCCTTCAAGCTTGAATTTCGACAAATTATGTTTCTCGACAGTGAACGATGTTTCTGCAAATCCTTTATTGTCATGACATTGATTGCAATCAGGAACTACTCCATTTCTGACAAATTCCTTCTTGTGATAGTCTGCATGACAATCAGTGCAATTACCATACTTAATCGGAGTTGTGAGACTGGCTTTGTGACATGATTTACAGGCCACTGATTGATGCTTACCCACGAGTTTAAAATCGGTTTTGTTATGGTCGAAATTACCGGTAGATTTGATTGAATGAAAAGATTCTTCAGTATGACACTGTTTGCAATTTTGCCCAAATTTATTTTGATGTGCATCTTTATGGCAGCTGGTGCAATTATTGAATTCAGTACCCGCAAATTTTTGTACCGATTTGCCATTTACAATTTCTGATTTGTGACATTTTGCGCAATCCACATTGATGTGCTTTCCAACCAACGGAAATTTGGTGGTATTGTGATCAAAACCAGTTGCATTTTTAAAGGAATCAAATCCGTGACAAGTATTACAATTTGGTGACATTTTTCCTTTGTGGAAATCGTCGTGACACGTAAGACACTCTTTGGTTAATCCTAAATAAGTCGATGTAATCTTCTTTAGTTCAAGATCTTTAATGAAGGAGGGTTTATGGCAGGATTTACAATTACAAGCTTTACAATCTTCACGCGCATGTGCCCCTTTCAACTCAAACCCGGTTTTTGCATGATTAAAGGTTGTCTTATCGAATTTTATAATCTGGAAGTTACGTCCGTGGTGATCATTGTGACATACAAAGCAATCTTTGCCACTGACCTCTGCCGAAGCATGAAATCCTTCTTTCGCAATAATTAACAAATTGATCGCTTTGTGACAATCAAGACATTTCTCCCTGGTTACCTTGTTTCCCACATCATGACATTTGGTGCAATTACCCACACCCTCCAGATTGGCATGCCCTTTACTCAGCTCACCCGGCGAAATCTGAGCTGCTGCATTGTACCCGATAAAAAGGCACATTAAAAACAAAATAATTAGACGGACCAATTTCATCAAAAATGCTTTATATCAATAAAATGAAAATTAAATATCCTTCATTCAGGAGTTAACGGATTTATCTGTGTTTCAAAATAGCTTCACCATATTTAGTGGTAATTTCTATTCCTATTTTTCTGAGAAACTGAGTTGGAAGTTCACCTCCGGCAAAAATATAAATCAAATCATTCGTCATCTTTAGCATCTCTTTTGGATCATTCTCTGTATATGATATTGATTCCGGTTCAATGGATACAATATTTGAATTAAGCTTTAAATCAATCAATCCGCTTTTGACGGCGGCATTTATATTTTCAGCATTTTTAGGTTTTATCCGGTTAAAAGCATTGCTGCGATAAGAGATGGTTACCTTATTCTGGTCAGCTAAAAGCAAAGCAGACTCTATTGCGGAGTCGCCACCTCCCACAACAACTATTTTTTTATTTTTGATTAACTCTGGTTCTAAAAGCCTGTAAGCCACTTTTTCAGTATCTTCACCAGGCACATTCAGTTTGCGGGGTGTTCCACGCCTGCCAATCGCGAGCAGGACACTTTTAGTCGTGTAACTTCCGCCATTCAAGGTGTCTACACGGTAGGCATCACCTTCACGTTTGATTGATTCAACTTTCGAATTTTCCTGAATGACAATACTGTTTTTTTCCAGGACCGTATTCCACAATTCAAGTAATTGCGATTTAGACGTTTCCTTAAAATTCACCTTCCCATACAGTGGCAAATCCATCGAAGAGGTCATTACAATTTTGGCGCGGGGAAAAGTGAAAACAGTGCCTCCCAAAGTATCTTGCTCCAATGTTAATACTCTTAAATTTAATTCCTTGGCGGCAAGAGTAGCCGAAATACCTGCGGGACCTGAGCCTACAACAATTAAATCGTAGGAAGCCTGAGCATCTCTTTTAATTGATTTTGCAATATTTTCGACTGCTTCACGACCCTGGCTGACCGCGTTTTTAATTAGTCCCATCCCTCCTAGTTCCCCGGCAATAAAAATACCCGGCACATTTGTCTCAAAATTAGGGTTTACATGCGGCAAATCGACGCCCCTTTTTTCGGTACCGATGTACAACGAAATTGCCTCAACCGGACAGGCCCTGAAACATGCACCATGACCAATACAATGCGATGCGTTAATGATAGTCGCTTTACCATTCCTTATGCCCAGAATATTGTCTTCAGGACATGCTTTTATACATGCCCCGCTTTTAATACATCTTCTTTGATCAACAACAGGATACAAAGAAACCGGTTCATATACGCCATCCTCTTTTGCCTGCTCTATTTTCACACTGACTTCCTGCGATTCCCGTTTTTGCTTTCGAATATAGATATACATTACAGCTATTACGAAAATAGCTGTAACACCATAAATAACAACTTCTTCTATCACTAATTCCATAATTTCAGAATATCCATTTATAACCAAAAGTGAGAACAACAACAACATGTATTAACATTACTATTAGCATCACCAATGCAAATGGCAGGTGGGCAACATGCCAATACTTGAAAATATTCTGCATCATATCGAGCCGTGCCATTTTTCTGGTCAACAACCTCTGGCGCATGATCAATTGCTTTACATTTTTAAAATCAGAAACAGAGAAATTTAGTGCCTTTAATCCCGCTACGATTTCGGAAGATTTTCCTGTTTTGATTTCGCTGATATTAATATCGTATTTTGCCTTTAACTCATTGTTAAGCTCATCTCTGATATTCTGAACTTCCAGCCAGCTTAATTCACGTCCTTCGATAGAGTGTGGTATCTGCAAATAAATAAACCGGCCAATAATGCCGCTTGCCACAACCGCAACCAGACTCCAGAAACTAACAGATACAATTCCGCCAAATTTAAAGGAGGTGTGGTAGAGTATTAAAACAGGTCCCAATGAACAAAGAAAAATATGGAATTCAAGCCAGTATTTCAAAACCCCCAGACGCGAAAAGATATGAAATCTTTTACGTGCCATATACGAGAATACCCCGAACAGTATAAGCAATGTTCCAATAATGCCTAAACCATGTCCCAATAAGCCGCTGGGTTTAAATATGGCATAGTCTGCGTGAAAATATCGTTCTTCGATGGGAAGGTTGTAAAAGGAAAAACCGCTATAACCTAGCACAGCGAAAGCCATTAAGACCACTAAAACATAAGATGACCGAATCAACTGGTGAACTACTTTTGTCATTACACGTTACATTTATTGTTATCTAAAAATAAACTGCCGAAACATAACGCACCAAATAATAAATTTATCCCACCCATATGATACTCCCTCCAGGCTTTAAAATAAAGATACGGTCAATATAGAGGTTTAACAATCAATTCATAACATTGACGTAGTACCCCCTATAATTTATAATCAATCTTAATATGGATGAATGATTTTATACACCAATCAGAATAAAAAAAAGGCTGTCAATTAAATCATTAGATGATTTTTGAAACAGCCTTTTATTTTACTGTGTAAAATATTTTACACCTATAAATTTACTTAAGCATTCACTCTATGTAACAAATTACAAAAAGATAAGAATGACAAAAGGACATGATCCGCATAGCAAATCCTACCGGAAAATAAAGCCAATGAATTGACTAGTAAAAAATTCTAAATTACAAATAAAACGAATTAGTTAATTTCAACATTTAGCCATTTTAATACAGGAAATACCGTTTAGCCTTTGCTCTGAATGCAACAATATCCTTTTCCCACAACTGTTTAATCGATTCAACACGGAATTCTTTTGAAAATTCAAGCCGCACCTTATCAGTTCCACAAACTTTATCAAACATATTGAGACGTGATTTCTCACACATTTCGAAGATATTCTTTTCAGGCCACAGTTTGTGGCATTCCTGCAATACCCAAAATTGAACAAGCGACAACTCCGCCTTTTCGAAATTGGTGACGTATACCTGAACACCATGTACAACCTTATCTTTTGATACACTGTAATAAGGAGTAAAATGGATCGGACGAAATTGCAGACCGGGAAGTTTCAGCGCATTCATATTTTTGGACAGACTGTCAGCATTGATCCATTCCGCAGCAAAAAGCTGGAAAGGCAGCGTGTAACCAACACCGATACTCATCACATAAAGTTCTCCCAGAATACCGGAAACCGGGTAGAAAACAGGTGAATAATTGTGTGGAATATGGGGCGAGGAAGGGACCCACGGAAGACCTGTTGCCTCGAAAGTCATCTTTCGTTTCCAGCCTTTCATCGGAATGACTGTAAGCTTGCATTTTATTTTGTTCGTCAGCAGACCTTCTTCGTTCAGATAGGTTGCCAATTCGCCGACCGTAAGTCCATGTATATATGGAATCGGAAACTGACTCACAAATGAAGTGAACGCCGGTTCTGTCAAACATCCCTCCATCTTAAGTCCGCCCAGCGGATTTGGCCGGTCCAAAACAACAAATTCAATGTTATTTTCAGCAGCAGCCTCCATCGCCAATCCCAGTGAACTGATGTAAGTATACGAGCGGGAACCAATATCCTGTATATCGTAAACAAGCACGTCAATATCTTTCAGCATTTCGGGGGTTGGTTTACGCGTCTTTCCATATATGCTGTAAACAGGTAATCCAGTTTCGGGATCTTTGAAATTGGCAACCGAGGTTCCTGCGGAATAATCGCCCCGGACACCATGTTCAGGACCGTATAGAGCTACCAGCTTTATCTCTTTTGAATGAAAGAAAAGGTCTACGGTCGATTGAAGATCCTGGTCAACACCAGTTGGATTGGTAATTAGCCCAACTCTTTTACCTTTGATCGGTGAGAAATTTTGTGCTTTAAGCATTTCTACACCTATCTTTACTTTACGTGCAGCGAGGGTTGTTGTGAAAAGACTGAAAACTAAAATGATCAGAAAATGTTTACTGAATATTAATTTCATGGACTACATAAATTTTAATAGTTTGAGATTAGCACAAAATATGTACTTTTAAATTTGTATTACAACAATCGTAAAAGTAAATAAAGCGTTTAATATATGAAATGCAATACCCCCTTCTTCCTCCTTATTATTTTCGCAACAGTAATTAGCTGTAACCAAAGGATCCCGGCAAGCCACACGCTCTCCGATATCGAAACTGCCGTTCAGAACGGTCAGTTGAAGCTTGCCAATCAATGGGCTGATTCATTATTAAATCATGGGAATCCCGATTCATCAGCGAAAACAAAGCTTGCAGCTATCATTGATATGAACGGAAGAATTAAAGCCGATTTTACGCTGACAGTACCTGAAACTGAAGCCCGCCTTCAAAAAGAATTCTTCAATTATTCTCAGGATGAACGCGTTATATGGGAGAAAAATAACTGGCTCGAATACAGGACGATCGATGGAGAGAAACGTTATTTCAAACGGGCCATATCAAATTTGAAATTAATCCTTCAAAGCCAGCAAATGGAATCCCGAGGATTTGTTCCTGATAAAAGTGCGTTGTTTAATCTGGAGCATTCGCGAAAAGTGATAGCAGAAAGCAAACCAGACGGAAAACCAGTGGTTCCTGTTAATATGAAGGTTACCTACCAGTTGACAGTTGATGCTGATGCGGTTCCTAACGGCAAAATGGTCAGGTGCTGGTTACCGTGGCCACGCGAAGTGCATGATCGTCAACGCAATGTTGCTTTAATAAAAACGGTACCAGAAACCCATATCATTGCGCCCGACTCTGCAGAACAACGTTCAGTTTATCTGGAGCAGATCGCATCAAAAGGAAAACCAGTGGTTTTCGAAATTCAGTTTACTTATCAATCCAGCGCCCAATATTTTGATTTAAACCAATTTAAGATTCTCCCCTATGACACAACCTCACTGAATTTCAAGAAGTATACGGGAGAGCAGCATCCTCAGATCGTGTTCACGAACGAGATTAAGAAATTGTCGGACAGCATCGTAGGCGAAGAAACAAATCCGGCAGAAAAAGTAAGAAAACTCTATTACTGGATCAATAACCATGTTATCTGGACGGGCGCGCTGGAGTATTCCATCATGCCATTTATTCCCGGATATGTATTGAAAAACCGACGGGGCGATTGTGGCATGCAGACCTTGCTCTTTATGACAATGGCCAGGTATCAGAAGATTCCTGTCAAATGGCAGAGTGGGTGGATGATGCATCCGAATGAGGTAAACCTTCACGACTGGTGCGAAGTTTATTACAACGGCGCGGGTTGGGTTCCGCTGGATATGTCGTTTAATCTCCAGAATTCTGATGATTTACACGAGAAAGAGTTTTATATTAGCGGAATCGATGCCTACCGTATGATCGTAAACGATGCAATTGGGAGCCGGTTTGTTCCTGAAAAGAAATTTCCACGAAGCGAACCTTATGATTTCCAAAGAGGTGAAGTCGAATGGGACGGAGGTAATCTCTATTTTAATCAATGGGATTATCAGATGC
>JAAFHB010000170.1 GCA_010906965.1 Mariniphaga sp.
AAAACACGGTTTGAAAAATTAACTGATGGTATGTTTTGGTTAAATGAGTCGACCACTCAACCTGGTCTGGGCTGGGATGCACTCTGTAACAGAACCGTCACATGGATCAAACTAAAAGATAAGGTTACAAAAAAATCATTCTATGTTTTTGATACCCATTTTGACCACAGAGGCAATAAAGCACGTGAAGAATCAGCCAAATTGATTCTGAAAAAGATAAAAGAGATCAATAAGGAAAACCTGCCATTAATTCTGACCGGCGATTTTAACCTGACAAAAAACGCAGTACCTGTTCAGCTGATTCTAAAAGAATTAAATGATGCAAAAGACAAGTCACTGAGTTTGCCATACGGACCCGATGGAACCAGTGGCGGATTCGATGTGAAACTAATGCCCCGAACGATTGATTTTGTTTTTATTAATGAAAAAGTCGAAGTGATAAGGCATGGCGTTTTGTCTGATTCTTTTGGACTTTTTTACCCATCAGATCACCTTCCTGTTCTGGTTGAGGTGAAGATTAAATAGTTTCCAAAATGTTTTGTAAAGAAAACCGCCAGACTCCAAAAACCTGGCGGTTTTCTTACTTATTCTTGTTTCCTGTTGAATGCCATTTTATTTCAACAGGAATTTTGGTAGTTTTATCTAAAATTTTATCGCGTGATAATGACAGAATTTATCAGTAATGATCAATTGCAGTTGGCTTTTGATTTTGTGCAATATACAGGTAAGCATATCTTCCTCACCGGGAAGGCAGGAACCGGGAAAACTACCTTTCTTCATCAGCTTAAACTAAATTCTCCCAAACGAATGGTGGTTGTTGCACCTACAGGTGTGGCTGCCATTAATGCCGGCGGTGTTACCATTCACTCCTTCTTTCAAATGCCTTTCGGTCCGTTTCTATCACCCGAACTTATTTCTTCAGGAAGCGAGAACAACACCTCCCCTGATAGTTTTCAGAAGTTTAACCGTGAGAAAATATCCATTATTAAGAGCCTCGATCTGCTTGTAATCGACGAAATAAGTATGGTTCGGGCCGATTTGCTCGATGGTATTGATAGTGTATTGCGCCGTTATAAAGATCGGAACAAACCATTTGGTGGTGTACAGTTACTGATGATTGGCGATTTACAGCAATTGGCGCCAGTTGTAAAAGATGATGATTGGAATCTGCTGAAACCTTATTACGATACTGTATTCTTCTTTAGCAGTAAAGCGCTGCAAAAGACAGATTATGTCAGCATAGAGCTAACACATATTTTTCGTCAGCGCGACGAAGTCTTTATCAGGTTACTGAATAAAATCCGTGATAACAGTGCCGATCAGCAAACGCTTGATGAATTAAATAAGAGATATCTGCCCGGTTTTATAACGAAAGATGGTGACGGTTATATTACGCTTACAACGCATAATTACCAATCACATACGATTAATGATTCGAAACTTGAGAAATTGCCTGCTAAAGTCAGGCGATTTACGGCAAAGGTTGAAGGGGAATTTCCCGAATTCTCGTATCCAAATGATTTTGAGCTAAACCTTAAAAAGGGAGCACAGGTGATGTTTGTCAAGAACGATATTTCGCGCGATAAGCTCTACTACAATGGTAAGATTGGTGTGATCGTGAAGATTGATGCAGATATTATCTGGGTGAAATGTCAGGGCGATGAGGAAGATATTGCTGTTGGACCGGTGGAATGGCAGAATACAAAATACACAATTGATGATGAAACCAAAGAGATTAAAGAGACGATTCTCGGGACTTTCACGCAGATTCCATTAAAACTGGCATGGGCGATCACCATTCATAAAAGTCAGGGTTTGACGTTCGAAAAGGCGATCATCGATGCCAAAGCAGCCTTTGCACATGGACAGGTTTATGTGGCGCTTAGCCGCTGCAAAACAATGGAGGGAATGGTTTTAAGCACACCTATTTCTAATCAGTGTATTAAAAGCGATACGAAGGTTTCGGTTTTCAATCATGCGATTGAACAGAATCCTCCCGGTCAGGAACTATTGGAAAAATCGAAGCTCGCCTTTCAGCATTCATTATTACTCGAACTTTTTGATTTTCAACCTTTGCTTCGAAGATTAAACTATTGTGTGAAACTCATGAATGAACATGAGGAAAGTATTCTTCCCGCTTTAAAAGCGGTTTTCGTACCGATGAGTCCCGATGTGAGACGCGATCTGACAGATGTTTCTGAAAAATTCAAGAGTCAGTTGCTTCAATTGATCGCAACTAATAATAATGTCGAAGAAAACATTCTGTTGCAGGAAAGGATACAAAAAGCTTGTCACTATTTTTCGGATAAACTCGCGATAATTGTGATTGAAAAGCTTAAAGACTTAGAAATTGTAATCGATAATAAGACCGTTCGAAAATCGGTGAACGATGCTGTTGGTAAATTAAATGAGGAGGTTACTGTCAAACACGCCTGTGTAAAAGGTTGCGAGAATGGATTCAATGTGAAGCGTTATATGGAGATTCGTGCAAAAGCTGCGATTGGCATAACTGATCAAAAGCTGAAGAATAAGGCATCCACCTTTACGCCTGACCATAATATGAAGCATCCCGAACTTTACAGGAAATTAAGAGCGTGGTGTAATCAAAAAGCCGATGACCTTAATGTTGATACTTATATGGTATTGCCTTACAAAGTATTGATAGATTTGATCAGCCAATTGCCCGCATCGATTCCTGAACTCAAAAAGGTGAAGGGTTTTGGCGCTAAAAAAGTAAGCCAATTTGGGAAGGAAATTCTTGAAATTCTTCTGGAATACCGGATTCGGACGAAAATGGAAATTCCGGTTGTTCCAACATCTATTGAACCTGAGATTGAAATTAAAGCACCCAAAGGGGATACTAAATTGGTTTCCTTTGAATTGTTTTTACGCGGTAAATCAGTTGATGTAATTGCTAAGGAGAGGAGTTTGGCAGTTTCTACGATCGAATCGCATCTTTCGTATTACGTCGGAACCGGAGAACTTGGTCTTGAACGGTT
This sequence comes from Mariniphaga sp., assembly GCA_010906965.1. Taxonomy (GTDB): domain Bacteria; phylum Bacteroidota; class Bacteroidia; order Bacteroidales; family Prolixibacteraceae; genus JAAFHB01. Next base: position 3,000 of record JAAFHB010000170.1, read on the forward strand.
GGTTGATCCCCAAAAAGCAGCCATTATTTCCGCATGGTATCTAAAAAATCCAACGCTTGGCTCGGGACCTGCCAAGGCCGCCCTTGGTGACAACGTTAGTTATTCCGAATTACGCTTTGTATGGATTTATTTGATGCATAGGAAACAATTAATGGTATAAATAAATACTTTTATAACCTTTATTAACCGAAGTGAAAAAAAGATGCGAATACTGTTAACTCCATTTATTATCTGTTTGTTACTGATGTCATGCTCCTCCGGCAAAAAAGCGTTCGAGCGCGGCGACTATTTTAATGCGACTTTACAGGCGGTGAATCGCCTGCGAAACAATCCTAATTCTGATAAAGCGCTCCAGGCCGTTAAGGACAGCTATCCGATGTCGCTCAACTATTTTCAGGGAAAGATCGACTATGCATTAAGTACAAATAGTCCATTCAAATATTCCGAAGTTGTTGCTTATTACGAAAATATGAATCGCCTGTCGGATGAAATAAGCCGTTGCCCTGCGGCAATGAATTTCTTTCCAAAGTTGAATTACTACACAAGTGAATTGGCTCAGACGCGTAAGTTAGCTGCTGAAGAACAATACCAGTCAGGTTTAGTGAACGAAAAAATCAATACACGCCTGGCATGGAAAGACGCCTATTTAAATTTCCAACAGACCGATCAGTATGCACCGGGATACAAAGATGTCAGACGCCGGATGGAAGACGCAAAATACAATGCTACTTTAAGAGTAGTTGTGGAACAGATTACCGTACCACGCAGCTACCAGCTCTCCTCTGATTTTTTTCTGAATCAAATCATTGAAACCCTGATGAAATATCGGCCCAATGAATTTGTTGAATACTATTCACCCGAAGCTGCTGCTAATGCCAGAATTAAAAATCCCGATCAATTACTGAAAATGAGCTTTGATGATTTTGTCGTTGGTCAGATATACGATAAAGAGTCGGTGCACGAACTCAGGCGCGATAGTGTTGAAGTAGGTACGGTTACACTCGCTGACGGCAAAAAGGTGAAAGCGTACAATACTGTAAAAGCCAAATTAACAGTTTACCGTCGTGAGTTGATATCAAATGGTGTGTTGGATGTTACGATCGTCGATCTTGCTAAAAACAGCATTGTTTCGCAGCGGAAATTTCCGGGACAATATGTATGGTTTGTCGAATGGGGTTCGTTTAATGGTGACGAAAGAGCATTGAATGATAAGCAATTTGCGATTTGCAAACGCAAACCTTCACCTCCTCCCGGACCACAGGATTTGTTTATTGAATTCACAAAACCTATCTTTAACCAGGTTACCCCATTTCTGAAATCATTTTATCAAAAATATTGAAGTCGTTTATAATTATTGAAATATGAATTTTAAAAAGCAAAAAATCATGTTAAGGTCAATTCTGATGTTTAGTTTAATAACCCTGCAAACGATGGCGATGGCATTGTCACCGGCAGTGCTTTCGGATGTGAGTTTAATTCCGAAACCAGTATCTGTAATACCTGCAAACGGCACATTTAAGCTTACCGATAAGAGTGCCATTTTCGTAACCGTCGAATCACCTGAAGTTAAGATGATTGGGAAGTATCTTGCCGACAAGCTTAATCCTGCAACAGGATTTGGTCTTGAAGTTAAAACGGCTACCGGTGATCATTATGCCGGAAATATTTACCTTTTTCTTTCGGCTGATGCACAACTTGGAAATGAAGGTTATCAGTTAACAATCAACGCCGAAGTTGTTACGCTCACTGCCAACAAGCCAGCCGGGTTGTTCAATGGCATTCAGACCATTCGTCAACTGTTCCCTTCCAATATTGAGATGGCTTCGAAACAGCAGGGACCATGGGAACTGCAGGCAGGAACCATTCGCGACTATCCCGAGTATGCATTTCGTGGTGTAATGCTTGATGTGGCACGTCACTTCTTCCAGGTTGAAGATGTGAAACGGAGCATCGATCTGATGGCTGCCTATAAAATGAATGTGATGCATCTGCATCTTTCGGATGATCAAGGATGGCGCATTGAAATCAAAAAATGGCCGAAACTTACTGCCATAGGTGGCAGCTCACAGGTTGGCGGAGAGAAAGGTGGTTTCTACACACAGGAACAATATGCTGATATCGTGAAATATGCAGCCGAAAGATACATCACAATCATTCCCGAAATCGATATGCCCGGTCATACCAATGCTGCCCTTGCCTCGTATCCCGAATTGAATTGCAATGGGAAAGCCACCAAATTGTATTCCGGCACCAAAGTTGGGTTCAGCACATTATGCACCAAAAAAGAGATTACTTATCAGTTTGTTGCCGATGTTTTTGGTGAACTTGCCACATTAACACCCGGTCCATACCTGCACATTGGAGGCGATGAATCGCATGTTACTAAACTGGCAGATTATATTCCTTTCGTTAACAGGGTCCAGGACATTGTCGCTGCGACCGGAAAACAGGTAATCGGATGGGACGAAATTGCACTCTCGACATTGAAGCCAAATACATTTGTTCAATTTTGGGCAAAAGCCGAAAATGCATCGAAAGGTGTAAAACAAGGGGCGAAAGTGATTATGTCGCCTGCAGCAAATGCTTATCTTGATATGCAGTACGACGCAACAACAACGCTTGGATTGCACTGGGCTGGTTACATCGAAGTTGACAAGGGTTACAACTGGGATCCGGCAACCTTCGTTCCAGGGATTGGTAAGGAAAACATCCTTGGTATTGAGGCACCGCTGTGGTCAGAGACAATCACAAATATGAAAGAAATAGAATACATGTTTTTCCCGCGTCTTCCTGGTTATGCCGAAATTGGGTGGAGTGCCCCCGCCGGCCGCAGTTGGGATGAGTATAAGGTAAGACTTGGCTCACAAGGTGGACGTTTCAAAGCACTGGATATTAATTATTATCCATCGAAATTAGTGCCGTGGGCAGTTGAAAAATAATGGAAGATAACAGGAGGTTAGTAATTTAGATTTTTAGATAATCACAGATTGCTTTCTACCTGCTTCACCCGCGATATTTATTCATAAGGATAGATATCACGGGTGTTTTATTTAGGGATTGCTGAAAAACTATTTTTATACCACGAAGTGGTTAAATTTAAATAACCCCCAGTGGAGCTTGCGGAACTGGGGGAAAATGGACACAACGCGACACCAACCCGAAGCGGGTTGAACATTTTTAAGATATAATTACAAAATTGCTACTAAGACACCAAGGCACCATGTTTCACAAAGCATTGATTATTTATTGCATACACTTAGTGAATCTTTGAGTCTTCGAGTCTTAGTGGCAGAATATGACTTTTCGGAGTAGACTCAATCATTTGAAAAACGGAGGTGAAAATATGAAAATATCTCAACTACTTCACTCTTGAAATATACGCAATGCATTAATATACAATTTCGTATATACAGGATTAAAACTAAGTCGCAAAAAAATGGCTGCGTAGCAGCTTAATCTTTGTAGCAAAAATCACAATCAAGGAAAACAAGCCACGTCGTGGCGAAATATTTGTATTAAATTAAATAATAGCAACTTAAAATGATTAAATTAATTTTTACCAGACACCAATGATTTTTTTGGAAAATAAATGAATCTGTATTGATATTTAAATTTGTAGAGACGCAATGCATTGCGTCTCTTCGCCAAACAACATTAATTGCTGCTTTTTAAAATGGGATTGAAAATCGCATGACCTAGGGTCCCGCGATTTTCAATCGCGGAGAATATTTAATCCATGTAGTTCAAAGAGGATTTAATTTTCACACAATCATCATTCCAAATCAACAATCATTGTCCGAAAGTTTCCCCCTTTGGGAAAAGGGGGACCAAGGGGGATTTTCAACATCCGAATTGCAATTATCTTAAGTTTTTTAAAAATTGATTGTTTAGGGATAAAGAATGAAAATTAAATTTTGATTGGATTCAAAATGGGCAAATCCCCCCTGGCCCCCCTTTCGGGAAAGGGGGAATCTCCGAACCAAAATCAGCATAATTAAAATAAGACTTGATTTTTACAAAGTCATTATTTCAAATCAACAATCATTATCAGAAAGTTCCCCCCTTTCGGGAAAGGGGGAATCTCCGAACCAAAATCAGTATAATTAAAATAAGATTTGATTTTTACAAAGTCATTATTCCAAATCAACAATCATTATCAGAAAGTTTCCCCCTTTGGATAAAGGGGGACCACGGGGGATTTTCTGAATTTTTAGAAGTCAAATCAGGAATCGAACGTAAAATCGGGGCAACGATTGTTAAAAAGTTTTTTGGGAAATAATCGAATTTGAATTTCTAATAAATGAATGGTAAAAGCAAAAAGGTTATTAAGTTTGCAGCAGTTGAAATTTGAGAGCGCGGTTTTATTAATAAATTAGTAAAGATGACTATATTTCAGAACATTGTAATTTCTATTGTTGAGGGATTGACCGAGTTTTTGCCGGTATCTTCAACCGGGCATATGATTATTGCCCAAAAAATTCTGGCAATGGAAAGCACTGAATTTGTCAAGGCTTTTACGGTTAATATTCAATTTGGCGCTATTTTATCTGTGATCGTGCTTTATTGGAAACGCTTTTTCCAAACATGGGACTTTTACTGGAAATTATTGATTGCCGTTTTGCCTGCGTTGGTGATTGGCTTCTTATTAAGCGAGAAGATTGATAGTTTACTCGAAAATGTAATGGTAGTAGCCGTGATGCTTGTTTTAGGTGGTGTATTTATGTTGTTTGTCGATAAGTGGTTTAATTATCCCGACAAAGATCAGGAGATGGACTGGAAACGAGCTTTAAAAATTGGTTTCTTTCAATGTATTGCAATGATTCCAGGTGTTTCGCGCTCGATGGCAACGATCGTTGGTGGTATGTCAACAAAGCTTACACGGAAAAATGCGGCAGAATTTTCATTCTTTCTGGCAGTGCCTACAATGGCTGCAGCTGGTGGTTATAAATTGCTTAAATTAATTATGGACCCCCAGGGAGCAGCCATGCTATCCGACAATCTTGTAGCACTGTTGATTGGTAATGTCATCGCTTTTTTAGTGGCGATGGCTGCGATTAAATTTTTCATCTCTTTCCTGACCAAATATGGTTTTAAAGCTTTTGGATATTACCGGATTGTGGTTGGAATGGCAATTATCATTATGACTTTATTAGGTTATGATCTGAGTGTGCTTTAACGTTAAATAAATATTCAAGTATATGGCAATCATTGTTAAAACAGAAAACCCTGAAGGGTTATTGAGTGAAATTAAGAGGGCTATCGACGATAAGAGAGTCGAATTATGGTCGTATGACTCGTCAGGCGATTTCTCGCATACTCCTGATAAATGGATTAACAGGGCATGGCTTCGTCCAGTTATTGGTGATGGTGAATTGAAATTTGGTATTCTTGGAACCAAAGATTCTCCAATGACAGCTTCGCTTTACAGCGCTTATCACGGCTATTTTATCGAAATGTTGCTGACCTATGTTGATAAATATTTTACAACAGCAGCTGCAACTGCCAAGAAAACTGAGCCTGATTATTTTTGAAAATCGGATTACATGGATTTATAAAGGATTACACGGATTTAAAAAGCAGATTTCAACGGATTATTTATTATTTTCGTTGAAATCTGCTTTTTATGTTTGCGATATATGTTGTGTAATCCTTTCTTACTGATTCTATTCCTTAACGGATGCTTTGTTTGCGGTTTCAGGGAAAGTAATGTTCCGCGGCAGACGGGGACTTCCGGCTTCGAGCCATGCCTGTCTGATTAGTTCAGCAAGTGATTTTGAGGAATCGGCTATCAACTTTTTAGTAAATCCCTCTGTCCTGTTCCAGAGTGTCAGATAATACACATCCGAATATTCGTGATTCGCTTTTTCGAAGGCAAACTTATCTGCGTTTAAAAGGGAGTCTTTGTACTGATAATTGGAATAGATATAATCGAATACGTATCGGTTGACATCTTTTATTTTCCGAATATGCGATCTCTTAACAGTAATTTCATCGACGTATTTGTTGATCATCTTCGATTCGTAACGACTATGAATTCCTGTTTGATCAGTCAGTTTTCCGTCGTAATTGAGTGTAAGATGCAAAGGCATATGTCCGTCGCCGACATAGTGACCAAGATCGGCAGCAGTCAGTACTGCATTCGTCCACTCCTTCGATTTGAATTGCTGAACAAGTGCATGATAAGTGGAATCTGTGACCCAGGGAAGTGTGCCGTTTTTCATGACGAATTTCTTCCCATACTGACTAAAGGCAGTATCTTTATTCTCGGTGATCTTATGCATTTCAACAAAATCCTTGTAGGCATCAATGTCGATAAAATGTTTCACGCCTTCCGCTCTGTCATCTTTTTTGCGTTTGTCGGCATCCGAACCATGTTCCGAAAGTTTTGCTGACCAGTCTTTAAAATTGTTAAGCCTCGCAGGAAAAAATTGTGGAGCTGATCCGTTAATTTTCTGATGTCCTTTGTCTCCCCAACTGCATAAGAGGATGATTAATGCCATCATCATTAAGTACCGTGTCATCTTTATTTTCATATTGTATTAATAATTAGCGATGTAATTTGTAATTGTTCTGTCAAAATCCGATCTTAAATGTATTTATTTTCTTCGGATTCAGTGAATAATTTTAACGACGGATTCTAATTCCTGCTGTTTGAGTGAATTGAAGCAAATGTTCTTATAACAGTTTTTTGTTCTACCTTTACATTCTAAAATAAAGTGAAGTGGTTAATATAGGTAAATACAATACCCTTAAGGTAATTAAGGAGGTCGATTTCGGGGTTTATCTCGACGGAGAGCAGGAAGGTGAAATATTAATGCCGATCAGGTATGTTCCCAAAAACTGTCAGCCCGGCGATATGGTCGATGTATTTCTTTACCTCGATTCGGAAGACAGGCCTATTGCAACAACCGAAAACCCATATGCCCAGGTAGGCGAATTTGCCATGCTCCGTGTTAAATCTGTCAATAAAATCGGCACTTTTCTCGACTGGGGAATTATGAAAGATTTACTTGTCCCTTTCCGCGAACAAAAGGCAACCATGATGGAAGGCCGATCGTACCTGGTCTATATTCATATTGATGAGGAGAGCAAGCGAATTGTGGCATCAGCAAAATTGAATAAGTTTTTAGATAAAACAGTACCCGAATATGAAGTAGGGCAGGAGGTTGATATTATTGTTGAAAGTGAAACCGATCTTGGCTATAAGGCAATTGTGAATAACCTGCATTGGGGAATTCTTTACGAGAACGAAGTTTTCGAGCAACTCGCCAAAGGTTTAAAGATGAAGGGTTATATTAAAAAGATAAGAACGGATAACAAGATCGACTTATCGTTGCAGCCACTTGGTTATGTGAAAGTCGATCCGATCACCCAAATGATTCTTGATGAACTGAATAAATCGGGTGGATTTATTGCCGTTTCTGACAAAAGTGAAGCGGAAGAAGTATACAGGGTTTTTGGAATCAGTAAAAAGACTTTTAAACAAGCTGTCGGATCGTTATACAAGAAACGTCTGATCACCATCAGTCCTGAAGGTATCCGTTTAAATTCCTGAGAACGATGTATAACTGATGAAATATTTCTGAAGAAAAGTAATATTCAGGTTAAACCTACCTGAATTCAAGCAGTCTAATCAGCGAATTTAAAATTTTAAATTATGAAAAAATTATTATTATTTGTTTTTGTTGCGATTATGACGATGGGTTCAGGTTTTGCTCAACCA
>JAAFHB010000171.1 GCA_010906965.1 Mariniphaga sp.
AGTGAGGGGGAGAAAAGGAAATTTGAAATGAGATAATTCAACGTATTAATTTGCCACAGGTATAAATCATGACATTCATTCATTACTAATAATTTGCAACATGGAATTACTCTCAGGCTATCTGAAAATCGCATTAAGCAGTGTCACCGTGTACCTGTTTATTATTGTAGCGATCAGGCTGTTTGGAAAAAAGGAACTGGCACAGCTTTCAATCATTGATTTGGTTTTCATTCTACTAATCAGCAATGCGGTGCAAAATGCAATGGTTGGTTCCGACTCGTCGTTGTCCGGTGGATTGGTTGCCGCCTCAACGCTATTCCTGGTAAATTATTTATTCAAATACCTGCTGTACAAGTTTCCAAAATTGGGAATTGCTGTTCAAGGTGTTGAATTAATGCTGATTTACAAGGGGCAGCTTAACGTATCGAATATGAACAAGGCACGAATCACCCGAGAAGAAGTGCTTGAAGCAGTGCGCGAACATGGCGTATCCGATATCCGGGAAGTTGACCTGGCGGTGCTCGAAACCGACGGCAATATCAGCATCGTCTCCAACGAATATAAGACCAGGACAACGAAGAAGCGCAAAGGGAGAAATAAAGTGAGGAAGAACCGATAAAAGGTGTCGGCGATTGCAATGGGTCAGCTGCTGAAAAGCAGGAAGCATAATTTAATGTCAATCGGTAACAGTAGTAACAACAAATCCTGAACAATGACCAATTTTCCCGTTACAATGGCTGCTGAAACTCAATCAGCGTGCAATTTGACCGTTACAATAACCACTTTTTCAGTTACAATGGCAAGTTTTCGCGTTAGAATGACCAATTTGCCCATTACAACGACAAGTTTTGCCGTTACAATGGCTGCTGCAACTCAATCAGCGTGCAATTTGACCGTTACAATGACCAATTTTCACGTTACAATGATAAGTTTTGCCGTTACAATGGCTGCTAAAACCAAACAGCGTGCAATTTGACCGTTACAATGACAACTTTTCACGTTACAATGATAAGTTTTGTCGTTACAATGGCTGCTGAAACCAATCGGCGTGCAATTTTGTCGTTACAATGGCTGCTGAAACGAATCAGCGTGCAATTTTGTCATTACAATGACAACTTTTCACACTACAATGGCAAGTTTATCCGTTACAAAAGCCCTTTTGAAAAATTCTCATAATTTAATCGAAGAAAATAGAAACCTTTTTTTACAAATTTCGTTTCAAGAATAAAAACCCAATAATAAAACAAAAACAGCAATCATTATTTTTTAGAAAAGAAGTTTTTAGGTTCAATGTTCTATTAAAAAATATTCAATATTAAATAGTTCACCTTTGTTATTTATTCAAACTTTAATTCTTAATATTATGAACGCCCATCAAGATGAAAAATTGCAAATGTACCATTTGGTTATCACTATTTGTGAAAACCATAAATCGGAATGGATAACAAATGCTGTCTTCGCAGCCATCTACAACCTTTGGAAATTGAAGATCCCAATGATCGAACAATACAGGGATGACCAGTTATCGATCACAAGCGGAATTATCGCGAATAAATTAGTCATACGAAACAGTATGACAGAGAAGGCCTTTTTCATCGCCAACCGCATACAATCGTTTGCCAATGCGGGCAACGATGTGGAGTTGTCCAGAAGTGTGCAATACCTGCATACGGATATTAAGCGGGCAAGAGACAACAATGTGGTAGGTATTTGCAATAAAATTTTTGAAGTGGCCGGTTAAATTGCTGACAAAATTGCCGATTACGGTGTAACAACGGCTACAATTACAGAATTTCAATCGGCGATTAACGACTTCCAGGCGATATTGGCGAAGCCTGCATCAGCGAGTCTGGCAACCAAAAATGCTACTGCAAATCTTGCAAAAGGGTTTAAAGAAGCGGATGATCTGCTGACAAAACGAATGGATCTGGATATTGAATTATTCAAAACCTCTAATCCTGATTTTTACAACCTGTATAAATCGGCCCGAGTCATTAAAAGTTCAGGGAGTTCCAAAAATTCAGTCCTGGGAAATGTAATACTTGCCGCGACAGGCGCTCCTATCAAGGGTGTTACCTTTATCTTTACGGCAGACAACTACACCCAAATGAAAGCTGCCGGGGCAGCACTTACAAAACCGGTTGTTAAAACCAGTACAGCAAAAGGAAATATCAGGATTGATAAATTATCCGAAAGCTCATATACGGTAAGTATTCAGAAAATAGGTTTTAAAGATCAGACCATACAACTTTTTGTCGTCGATGGCGAAACCACCCGGTTTAATATCGAAATGGAGCGGTTATAGTGAATCGATATGGCCAGAGATTACAAATAATCGGAAACGTGCCGGGTTCTGAATATTACGAATCTCTTTGACTACCAAGCGCCAGAGCATTGCTCCGGCGCTTTTTATTGGGGAATTGAGAAATGAGACCTTATTATCCTTCAAAGAACCTTCATAGCCTGAGAATTGACATCTTTTATCTCATCTTATTTACCATATTTAGAAAGTATTACGAGAAACAAATTAACAAGGTCCTTATATAGCGGGTTTTTGTAATGTCATCACATCATTAAAGACCATTTGTTAAGAATTTTAAGCCCATAAATATAAAATCGAAACATTTTTTCCGTTTGATTATTTGTAAAAGATTTTGTATAATTACAAAAGAATATTATTCACTTCAAAAAGCTCAAAAGGTATAAAAAGCATGTCGGATTTTTTTGGGTTTGTGCACCCCAAGGGCTATTGGGTGTATAGATATCGGAGTTACCACACATTTTAAAAAGATGACAGATATGACTACTTATAGAAAAATTGCTTGGAGTATTGCGATATTAATTTGGATTTCCAATTTTATAATCTTAATCATTGCTTTGACAGGAATAATTCCTGATAATCCATTCAAAAAGTATGGTTTTATTATTGGAATGGGACTAATTACTATAACTGGATTAATGCGAATTGAATACAGAAAACAGAAAAAACAAGAACTGCTTACGTAAAGGATGAATCAGAAAATCAAATCAATATTAAACATGGAGTTTAAAATGCGATTGAAAATCGCATGACCCGGGTGCCGCAATTTCCAATCGCATCATCCGGGTTCCGCGATTTTCAATCGCGAGGAATTAAGACAGCAGTATTTACACGGTTTGATTATTACAAAGAAGAAATGAAGAAATGAAGTTCCCCCTGTGTAACTCTGTAAAAAACTCTGTGTTACTCTGTGTAATAGTATTTATAACACAGAAGAAAGATTAGAACAACAGAGATTTTCAATAAACAAAAGTAAATGAGGATAAACTTATTACAGAAGTAAAGGATTACTTTTTTAAATCGCGGGCTTTTACCCTTACGATTTTTCCATTCCTCGAAATCACCAACTCTACGTCTTCCGTTTGCCGGAGCTATCCGATCGGGCACAAAAAAAGGTGCTTTCGCACCTTTTTTATCATCTATTTCAAAATAAGCTTATTGCTTTTTAAGATTTGCCTGTGCTGCGGCCAGTCGTGCGATTGGTACGCGGAACGGAGAACAGCTTACATAGTCGAGTCCAACACCATCGCAGAACTCAACAGAACTAGGTTCGCCACCATGTTCGCCGCAGATTCCCAATTTGATATCGGGACGTGTCGAACGACCTTTGGTAACTGCCATTTCAATTAACTGGCCAACACCATGACGATCGAGAACCTGGAAAGGATCTTGTTTAAGGATTCCTTTTTCGAGGTAAGCAGGTAAAAATTTACCGGCATCGTCGCGCGAGAATCCCATCGTCATTTGTGTAAGGTCGTTCGTTCCGAAAGAGAAGAACTGTGCCTCTTTGGCAATTCCTTCGGCTGTGAGCGCAGCACGCGGAACTTCAATCATCGTACCAACAAGATATTCGATCCTGTCGCCACGTTCTGCAAATACCTTCTCTGCAGTCGAATTGATAATATCAGCCTGATTTTTAAATTCGGCAACTGTGCCAATCAATGGCACCATAATTTCCGGACGGGCATCAACACCTTTGGCTTTCAGATTCATCGCAGCTTCGATGATCGCACGTGCCTGCATCTCGGTGATTTCAGGATAGGTGATTCCCAAACGGCAACCACGGTGTCCCAACATTGGATTAAACTCTTCCAGTTCAGAAACTTTCTGACGAATCTGGTCGATAGAGATTCCCATCTCCGCAGCAAGTTCTTTTTGAGTAGCTTGTTGGTGAGGCACAAATTCGTGTAATGGCGGATCAAGCAAACGAACAGTAACACCATATCCGGCCATTGCCTCAAATATACCTTCGAAGTCGGAGCGCTGATAAGGTAACAATTTAGCCAAAGCGAGTTTGCGGCCTTTTTCATCAGATGACAAAATCATTTCGCGCATTGCTTTAATCCTTTCGCCTTCGAAGAACATATGCTCCGTACGGCAAAGACCAATACCTTTAGCACCAAAATTACGGGCTATTGCCGCATCTTTAGGAGTGTCGGCATTGGTACGCACTTTCATGCGGGTGTATTTGTCGGACAGTTCCATCAATTTTGCAAAATCACTACTTAAAGCAGCCTCCTGAGTTTTCACTTTACCTTCGAAAACTTCACCTGTTGATCCGTTCAACGAAATCCAGTCGCCCTCTTTATATTTTTTGCCTGAAGCTTCACATGTCCTTGTTTTATAGTCGATCCGCATACTTCCGGCTCCCGACACACAACACTTACCCATTCCGCGTGCGACAACTGCAGCATGCGACGTCATACCACCACGCGCAGTAAGGATACCTCTTGCTAAAACCATTCCTTCAAGATCTTCCGGAGATGTTTCAATGCGGACAAGAATCGAATTTTCGTATTTTGCTGCTTCGTCGGCAAAAAATACAATCTGACCTGTGGCAGCACCTGGCGAAGCCGGCAACCCTTTCGCAATCACTTTTGCTGTTTGCAACGCTTCAGTTTGAAAAACAGGGTGAAGTAATTCATCCAGTCTATTTGGTTCAACACGCAAAAGTGCTGTCTTTTCATCAATGAAATTTTCAGCAAGCATATCAACGGCCATCTTCACCATCGCTGCACCTGTGCGCTTTCCGTTACGTGTCTGCAGCAACCAAAGTTTACCATTTTGTATTGTAAACTCAATATCCTGCATGTCATGGTAATGGTCTTCGAGCTTTTGCTGAATAACCATTAGTTCGGCATAAGCAACAGGCATCGCCTCTTCGAGAGACGGATATTTTGCTGCGCGTACCTCTTCGGTTACATTCTGAAGCGAGGCCCAGCGGTGTGACCCTTCGAGGGTAATTACCTGCGGCGTACGGATACCGGCCACAACATCTTCACCTTGTGCATTAATCAGGTATTCGCCATTGAAAATATTCTCACCCGTTGAAGCATCACGCGTGAAAGCAACACCAGTTGCGGAGTTATTTCCCATGTTTCCAAAGACCATGGCCTGCACATTTACAGCAGTTCCCCATTCAACCGGAATATTGTTTAGTTTGCGATAGTAAATAGCACGGTCGTTCATCCAGCTTTCGAAAACTGCACCAACTGCGCCCCATAACTGTTCCCATGGATCAGTAGGGAACTCTTTGCGGGTTTTCTTTAAAACAGCTTGTTTAAAACGGAGAACCAGGATCTTAAGATCGGCTACAGTAAACTCAGTATCTTCTTTAATTCCAAGCTCTTCTTTCATCGCTTCGATGATCTCTTCAAAAGGATCGATATCTTCCTTGCTGTGTGGCTTCAAACCCAATACAACATCGCCATACATCTGAACAAAACGGCGGTACGAATCCCATGCAAAACGCTCATTGTCAGATTTTTTTGCAATACCTTCAACTGCAAGGTCATTCAATCCAAGGTTTAGAATGGTATCCATCATACCAGGCATCGAAGCCCTTGCACCCGAACGAACAGAAAGCAAACATGGATTTTCTTTAGAACCAAATTTGGTCCCGGTCAATTCTTCAACATAGGCAACTGCCGCCTTAACTTCTTTGCTGATCATTTCGAAAGCATCGAACCTGCCATTTGCATTAAAGGCGGTACAAACTTCAGTGGTAATCGTAAAACCCGGAGGAACTGGAACTCCGATCAGGTTCATCTCTGCGAGGTTGGCTCCCTTTCCCCCCAACAAATTTTTCATCTCTGCTCCGCCTTCAGCCTTTCCATTGCCAAATGTGTAAACGTACTTGGTCATAATTAAAGTATTAATTTGAGAATAATATTTAGTTTTTATTTATATGAGCAAATTTAAGTTTATTTTTCAATTGTCCGGTATTTCAAGAATAGTTGTTTGCATTTCGCAACTTTTAAAAGTTACTAAATAATAAAGATTACAAAGGAGTCATTCAGAACACTTTTTCGGATCATTTTCGTCTGTGCATTATCACTCATCAAAAGCCAATAACTAAATAACGCAATAAAATGTTCATCCCTGTGTAATATTTCTTCGTGCAGAACTCTGTATCAATGGGAAATCGTGCTGCTCATTTCCGGTTTATAGTCGGTTACAACGATTTCAACGCTGATTGAAAAACAGGATTCAGGTTATTAAATTCTAAAGATTAGATGATGGAATCACATCTTACCCCGTTTCTGTTGGCCTGAATTTGTATATTGCAAACAATCAGGATTCAGCTATTTTTGGTGAAATAGTCATCTTTTAAAGATATTTTTGTAAAAAATTCAGGGGCGAATGAAAATTTGTTTAATTGGAGCAGGAAATCTGGCCACTCAATTGGGATTGGCGCTGGCAGAAAAAGGACATCAGTTGGTGCAGGTTTGGTCGCGGACGCAAAAAAGTGCATCAGAATTAGCATCAAAACTAAATTGTCCCTACACAACAGAAATATCTTTAATATCTTCAGATACCGATATTTATATTGTTGCAATTAGTGATACTGCTTTAGCATCAGTGCTTTCACAACGTAATTGGAACGACACATTGGTTGTCCATACAGCGGGAAGTACACCTATGAGTATCCTTGCACCTTATTGTAATAACTATGGCGTATTTTATCCATTCCAAACTTTCACGATTACCAAAAAGGTTGAATTCGATCAGATTCCGGTTTGTATTGAAGCAAATTCACCCCGGAATCTGAATGTTTTAAAAGAATTGGCACAGTCAATATCCCAAAATATCAAATTTATTGATTCCGATCAGCGGCAACAAATCCATCTTGCAGCCGTGTTTGCCTGTAATTTCGTCAACCATTTTTATGCAATTGGCGAAGAGTTGCTGCGGGAGAAAGGAATCGATTTCGAAATCCTCAAACCGCTTATCCTCGAAACGGCATCCAAAATAACAAGCCAATCTCCGGCTTCATCGCAAACAGGACCGGCAAGCCGAAACGATTCAATCGTAATCGACAAACACCTGTCAATGCTCACCAATCATCCTGATCTGAAAAATTTGTACAAGCAAATCAGCGAAAGAATAATTCAATCACATAAATAGTTATAATGGCATTTTTTAAAGAAGAATTGACGAAAGTAAAAGCATTCGTATTTGACGTGGATGGTGTTTTATCCAAAGCAACCCAGGTTCTTGCTCCTGATGGAGAAACTGTCAGAACCTCAAACCTTAAAGATGGATTTGCATTGGTTTATGCCGTGAGAATTGGTTTTCCGGTTTGTGTAATAACAGGTGGAAAAACGATTGAAGTGATCAACAGATGTAAAAAAATAGGGATTAAAGATTTATATGCCGGGTCATTGAAAAAATTGCCAAGTTTGTACGATTTTCTCGAAAAAAACAACCTAAAGCCAGAAGATGTAATGTACATGGGCGACGATCTTCCCGACTACCCCGTGATGAAGGTGGTTGGAGTACCTGTTTGTCCAAAAGATGCGGCTCCCGAAATCAAAGCGATTTCGCATTATATCTCGGATAAAGACGGTGGTGAAGGGTGTATCCGCGATGTCCTCGAACAAGTGTTACGTGCACAAGGAAAG
Source organism: Mariniphaga sp. (assembly GCA_010906965.1). Classification (GTDB taxonomy): domain Bacteria; phylum Bacteroidota; class Bacteroidia; order Bacteroidales; family Prolixibacteraceae; genus JAAFHB01. The sequence continues at coordinate 7,945 of JAAFHB010000171.1, forward strand.
TGGATTAATTGTGAAACAATGGACTGGAACTTATTTTAAAATTCAATGATTACCAATTACAAAATAATACTTGCCTCAAAATCGCCGCGAAGGAAGGAATTGCTTGGCGGATTAGACGTACCATTCGATGTGATCATTCATGAGGTTGACGAAGTTTTCCCTGAAGGATTACCGATGGAAGAGATCCCTGTTTACCTCGCAAAACTAAAGGCTGAACCTTTTTATAATGAACTAAAAAGTGATACACTGGTAATAACCGCGGATACAATTGTATGGATCGACGGTGTCGTTCTTGGAAAGCCCAATGATTATGAGCACGCTGCAAAAATGCTTCGGCAACTGTCTGGAAAAAAACATGTGGTCGTTACTGGAGTTTGTCTGACCACCAAAGAGAAGCAGGTTGCGTTTTCAGCCACGACGGATGTCTATTTCAAAGATTTGACCGATGAGGAGATTGATTACTACCTCAAAAACTACCACCCATATGATAAAGCCGGATCGTATGGCGTTCAGGAATGGATTGGTTACATTGCGATCGAAAAAATCGAAGGGTCGTATTTCAACGTAATGGGACTTCCTGTTCAACGGTTGTACGAAGAGTTAATAAAGCTCTGATTTATAAATACCAAATTGATTAAAATGCTACGTCAAATTTTCATCATTCTAATTTTTACCGTCGCTTCTACCTGTTTGTTTGCCAAAGAGGGAATGTGGATTCCTTCCCTTCTTCAAAAATACAACATCGAGGAGATGTCGCAAATGGGGTTTAAGCTCTCTGCCGAGGATGTTTACAGTGTCAATCACGCAAGTATGAAAGATGCGGTGGTCCTTTTCGGAAGCGGTTGCACGGGTGGTGTTATTTCAAACGACGGCTTACTGATCACCAATCACCACTGCGGATTTGGCCAAATTCAGGAGCACAGCTCGGTCGAACACGATTATCTTACAAATGGTTTCTGGGCAATGAATAAATCTGAAGAGCTTACCAACCCAGGATTGACTGTTCAGTTTTTGGTGAGGATGGAAGATATTACCGACCAGATTCTGAAGAATGTGACCGATAAAATGGATCAGACCACAAGGCTTGATACAATTCAGAAAAACAGTGACAAAATCAAAAAGGAGTATGTAAAGGGAACAGGTTATTCGGCAGACATCAAACCATTAAATGGAAATCAATATTTTATCTACATATACGAAGTTTTTAAAGACGTAAGGTTAGTAGGCGCTCCTCCCGTTTCGATCGGGAAATTTGGTGGCGACACGGATAACTGGATATGGCCGCGTCATACCGGCGATTTCTCGCTTTTCAGAATCTATGCCGGGAAAGACAATAAACCTGCAGCTTACTCCGCAGAAAATGTGCCGTACAAACCAAAGAAGGTTTTCCCAATTAATCTCAAAGGTTTGAAAGAGGGCGATTTTACAATGGTATTCGGTTATCCGGGAACCACACAGCGTTACATCCCGTCGCAGGCAGTCAGTCTGATTATGAACCAAAGCGATCCGGCAAAAGTCGCTATCCGGACTGTCAAACTGAACATCTGGTCCGAACGCATGAAAACCGATCCGAAAATCAAGATTCAATATGCTGACAAGTATGTTTCAGCTTCGAACTCGTGGAAAAAATGGCAGGGTGAGATAAAAGGATTGCAACGACTGGATGCTGTAAATGTAAAAAAAGCAGACGAAGCTGAATTTAAAAAATGGGTGTCAGCTGATCCGGAACGCATAAAAAAATACGGGACGATACTCTCCGATTTCGAAAAGTTTTATAACGAATACCTTCCTTATCAATCTACAAATGATTATTATTTAGAATGCATCCAGCGTGGTTCCGATATTTTCACCCTTGCTTCGAAATTTGAACTACTTGAAATAACTAAAGACAGGGAGCAATTAGAGAAAGAGATCGAAAAGTTACGAGAATATCTCGTCAGTTATTTTAAAGATTACGATCAAAAAACGGATGAATTGATTTGGTCGGCGCTTATGAAAATCTATGTCACAAAAGTTGACCAAAAGTTTATGCCGGAAGAACTGATTAAACGGATACCGGAATTTACGAAAGACAATTATTCAGCTAAGATTTATCAAAAATCATTCTTAACAGACAGTTTAAAGATCAACAAACTACTTGACAATTTTAATAAAAAAGCAATTAAACGACTGCAAAACGATCCTGTTTATGCACTCTTTCAAATGCTCAGACAACATTATAAGGACAACGAGGACATCGTCTTTCGATCCATTAATAACGATATTGCCGGTGTCCAGAAAAAATACACTGCAGCTATAATGGAGATGAATGAAGGGAAACGGTTAATGGCCGATGCTAACCTTACCTTGCGCATCGCTTATGGAAAAATTGAAGGATATAAACCGGCTGACGGTGTGACCTATAAATGTTTTACCACGTTAAAAGGGATCATCGAAAAAGACAATCCGGAAATCGCTGATTACAATGTTCCGGAATCATTAAAAAAGCTTTACCAGGCCCGCGATTTTGGTCAGTATGCAAATGAGTCGGGTGAAGTTCCTGTAGCATTTTGCGCATCAAACCATACCACTGGCGGCAATTCGGGCAGTCCGGTAGTGAATGCACAGGGAGAGTTGATTGGATTAAATTTCGATCGGTCGTGGGAAGGTACGATGAGCGATATCATGTTCGATCCCGATCAGTGCCGCAATATTGCGCTCGATATGCGTTATGCCCTCTTTATCATCGATAAATTTGCTGGTGCCGGGTATTTACTGAAGGAGATGGAG
>JAAFHB010000172.1 GCA_010906965.1 Mariniphaga sp.
GGACACCTTCACGATGCAGGGAAGACGACCCGGCGAATTGGCCAAAGAAGTATCGGGTGCTCATATGGCGGTAAAAGAAACCGGAGAATGGGCCATCCGCTGGTTGGTTGCCATATTAAGTTTAACACCAATCGCGATCCTGACTGGCATTAAATCGCGCTTACATGTAAGACAGGCAATCGGTGTAACTGCCTTTATTTATGCATTTTTGCACCTGTTATTCTTTTGCATCGACAAAGGTTTCATGGAAACCTTTAAGGAATTTGGAAATATTATGGGATTATTAGCAACTTTGGTAATGCTGGTACTCGCCATCACTTCAAATAAAAGATCAATGAAATTCATGCGGAAGAGCTGGAAGAAACTCCATAGGTTGGCTTATCTGGCCGGAATTCTCGCAATACTGCACCTGGTTCTGCTCGAACACGGCGATTGGGCCCCTTATGCAATCCTGCTTACGATTGGATTTCTGGTACGTACTGCATTCATTAAAGGCGCCATCAATAAAATAAGAATTCGCCGAAACCCGGTTCACGCTTTAAATTAAAGCATTACTCTTCGAAATAATTATCTTTGAGAAAAATGACAATCATATGCTAAAGTCGATATCAATACCCCACAACAAGATCATATTAATGCTCCATGCGCTTGCCTGGATTATCGTTATAATCATTCCTCTTTACCTCAACTATGCCTTTGGTGGCGGCGATCAGCACCGTTTGTATCAGTTTTATGTGCATACTTTTTCTGCAGTTCTCATTTTTTATGTAGGGTATTTATGGTTGATTCCCAGATTCTTTCTTCAGAATAAAAAGACGACTTACCTTATTATTCTTATAGGTCTTATCCTTTCGACCTATTTGTTGACCAGCTTCATTAATGATAATATACTTGGTGACCCGGCTCGGGATGCAAAATTCCTCGAAGCTTTTAAGAAGGCTTCGGGCGATAATACACCACCACCATTTAGAGTATTTGGATTCTTCAATCATATTCTGACCTCAATACTGGTTTCAGGCTTTGCCATGGGACTGGGAGTAATGGAAAAATTGAACCAAACCGAAAAGAAACAAAAGGAACTCGAAAAAGAGAAACTCAATTCAGAACTGGCATTTCTCAAAAACCAGATCAGTCCCCATTTCTTCTTTAATACACTGAATAATATTTACTCACTGATCGGAATTGACGGACCAACAGCTCAGGAATCGGTGCTGAAATTATCGAAACTGATGCGGTATCTGCTTTACGAATCGGAGCATGGCGAAACGATGATCAGCCACGAAATCGATTTCATGAATAACTACATCGATTTGATGAAGTTAAGATTAAGTCCCAGGGTTGAATTAAACATCGATTTTCCAAAAGAGTTTTCCGATTTTTCGATACCCCCGCTCCTATTCGTCCCGTTTATTGAAAATGCATTTAAACATGGGGTCAGCTCACGTGACCGTTCATTCATCAATATCAGCATGAAAATCGATACCGATCAAATCAGCTTCAGTTCGGAAAATAGTATAGGAAAAAGCAGTCAGACCGGCGATCTCCAGCATTCGGGCATTGGTCTCGAAAATGTGCGGAAACGGTTAGGTCTTTTGTTCCCAGGAAATTATGAATTTAAAATCGAGCAGGACGAGACCATTTTCCGCGTTGAACTTTCAATTCAAAAAATGAAATTACAGGTATGAAGCTTAGAACTATTGCCATCGATGATGAACCACTTGCCCTCAGGTTGGTGAGCGATTATGTGAGCAAAACTCCATTCCTTGAATTAGTGGGTGCATTTGATAATCCGCTTGATGCCATCGATTTTCTTTCCACAAATACGGCCGACCTGATTTTAGTTGATATTCAGATGCCCGATTTAACGGGAATTGAGTTTACCCGAAGTCTGGAAGATGCACCGAAAATCATTTTCACGACAGCATATGAGAAATACGCACTCGAAGGATTTAAACTGAATGCCATCGATTACCTTTTAAAACCATTTAGTTATGAGGAGTTTCTGAAGGCAGCAGGCAAAGCTCGCAAACAAGTCGAACTTGAGGCCAGTGCATTACCCTCAATTGAAGCAAATAACCAGTTTCTTTTTTTAAAATCGGAATATAAAATCCGGCGCATCAATTTCAATGACATACTTTATATTGAAGGATTGAAAGACTACATCAAAGTCTATATTTCCGGGGATGACAAGCCTGTTTTATCTCTCAATTCCATAAAATCGCTCGAACAAAAATTGCCGGAAGAGAAATTTATGCGTGTGCACCGGTCGTTTATCGTCAACCTCTATAAGATTGATACCATTGAACGTAGCCGTATTATCTTCGGTAAAGTCTATATTCCGGTGAGCGATCAATACAAAGACAAATTTCAGGAGTACCTGGATAAAAATTTCCTTTAATGTAATTAGTTAATTACCCGGATTCTGATGTATGTAAAGATAGTAATTCATTGTCGTATTCTCCTCCAATATTTTGTAAGAAATATCCTGTTATCCTTTGTAAATATGAAAACATAATGGGCAATTTAAGACTAGAGCCTTAGGCTCGAGACATATTGTAAGGCCGGACTTCAGTCCGGTCAGGTGACTTATCCATCTTCATGAGAGCCATAGGCTCGGCGCATATAATACGCTCAGCATTATTGCTATATTATCGATATGTTTCGTACCTACGGCACTTCGGTTTTTTGTTTTCGTCTTTTTCTCTGCCGGATTAAAATCCGGCACTACAAAATGATCCGTTTCTAAGGAACTACTCATCATTTTAAAATAACGACATTAAATTGCTCCCGTTACTTAAAATTGTTGAACACTTTGAATATTAGTAAAATAAGATCAGTTAACGCATAACGTTTTTACCAAAAATGTAATGCAAGGAATTTGATTGTGGATTTTGAAAATTACCGCACAAAAAAGAGGCTACCCGTTCGGACAGCCTCTTCTATACTTATTCAATTTCTAGTAACCAGTATTTTGTTTTAGAACACCTGGTTGAAGATCTATTTGTGTCTGAGGAACAGGCATGTATTTATCCTTTTCTTCGAACGTAGCACCTTTCATTACGTCAGGCCTTACTCTTTTATCGGCAATTGCAAATGCTTCTAATGTGGCTTTCATATCAACCCTTAGACCTGCAGGAAGCTTGTCCCAACGTCTCAGATCGAAAAAGCGCATGCCTTCAGTTGCAAATTCCAAACGTTGTTCCCACTGAACCGCCTTCATAGCTGCATTTTTATCAGCAAAAGCTGCATAAGTACCAACTTTATAATTGGCAGCAGGTTGGGTAAAGTCAACAAGTGCTTTCCATGTATCACCGGTATTGACACTTACAGGCAGTTTATAGGTATTTACTTTTCCCATAACCACTTCGTTACCAGCCCTGACACGGATTTGATTGACATATTTTAATGCAGTGGCTAAATCGCCTTCAGATGCAGCAACTTCAGCTCTCCACAACAGGATATGACCTAAACGGAGATAACGGAAATTGTTTGCATTGATACCAGTCTGCCAACCAGTTGTAGTTGACAATGAGTTACGCTGAGATTTGTAGAAGAAAGTTTTCTCAACGGTTACATAAGGTCCACCCCATGACTGGTCGCGAATCCAGTCCGCGCCACGCATAATACCCCAATCCATATAAGGAAGTCCACGACGACCCATCGTAAAGTCAATACGAGGATCCAGCAAATCAGTAGCAGGAATAAATTCATCTGTTGAAGCAATTCCGGCATCGTTCTTTAGATCTGTATTATTGAACGTATCAAACAATGGTAAACCGTTAGGATCAACCTTGAAAGCATTTGCAAGGTTCTGAGTTGGCTGGTGGAAACCGCAGCACATACCCAATTCAGGAGCATAAGGTGCGTTCAAGCCAATACCCATTTCACCATTCAACGATTCGTTGATGTCATTGACATTCCGCTGAATTTCAAAGATTGATTCTGAATTGTTATTTTTCGCAATACGGAAGTTATCAAAGAAATTAGGTGCAAGAGTGAATTTGCCACTGTTGATGATGTTGTCCAACAAAGGTTTTGCACTTGCATAATCCAATACCTGCATATGAGCACGGGCAGCAAGCGCCATAGCAGCATATTTGGTTGCACGACCAGGTTGCGCTTGTTTTTCAGGAAGGTTCGCAGCAGCAAATGTCAGGTCGTCGATGATAAATTTCAATACAACACCAGGTGCATTGTCATTTGAAATATCTTTGGCAACATCCACCTTATCTTCAGAGATAAGAGGAATTTTATCTCCAAAAACCAACCATGACTCGAAATAATATAAACCCCTCAGAAAGCGTGCTTCAGCCTTTAATTGAGTAGCTGTAGCTGCCGGAAGTTCCGGAGTTTTTGCAATCACGTTAAGTACAATATTACAACGGTTAACACCCATTCCAATATTTAACACCCATTTATCTGCAGGGTAATTGTTGGTTGTTGAAACTCCCCATTGTTCAATTTCATTGATTGGAATCTGGTCGCCCACATAGGAGCCTTTGCCTGCATCATCAGATGCTACAGATCCAAAGGTCCAGTTGGTAATCGATGCACCCCAACTGACGGTCCATAAAGCAGACCCTTTCACCATACTATATGCTCCGGTCAACAAAGCATTAACGCCCTTCTCGCTGTAAAATACATCTTCGGAAGTCGATCCAAGCGGCTTTTTATCCAAAAATGAATCTGCGCAAGAATATGATAGGGCCATTAAAAAGCAGGTAGCCACTACAATTGATATTTTTTTCATATCATTCTTTTGTTTTAAATTAATACTAATCATTTACGATTACAAACCAAGGGTTAAACCAATCGTAATCTGGCGTGGTGTTGGCCATGATCCCTGGTCAACTCCCATATTCATACCTGAAGAATCGAGTTCAGGATCAAGACCTTTGTACTTGGTAAATGTGAGTAAGTTAGTTGCCTGTAAATATACACGCATGCTTTTCATTTTCACCTTATCAAGAACACTTTGAGGTAAAGTATAACCCAATCTTAATGTCTTCATTCTCAGGTAGGATCCGTCCTCGATAAAAGCGGTGGATGCTTCCTGTGAACGAGATGCTCCATCAAGCATAGGCAATCTTGCACCTGTATTGGTTGGAGTCCATGTATTGTAGAGTGCATCACGGCTTAATCCGCCTACGAACTGGCCATAGTCGATCCAGCGACTGACATAGTTGATCATGTCATTGCCATAACTTCCATAGAAGAACACATTCAAATCGAAATTGGCATATCCAATATCAATATTTAAACCGCCTGTAAACTTAGGATGAGGATCACCGATAAAAGTACGGTCTTTGTCGAGCGTAATTAGTCCATCACCATTTAAGTCTCTGTATTTGAAGTGACCTTTTGTGGTATAAGTATCAAATTTAGGAGCAGCTAAAGCTTCTGCATCTGTCTGAATAATACCATCCGAAATCAAACCATAAAACATTGGGTAAGCTGCGCCTGTTGTTGCACGCGTATATTCCACCTGACGGAGTGAATAACCAACCACTTCTTTTAAATTGTTCGAAAGTGACACAACTTCGTTCTTGTAATGCGACCAGGTTGCATTAATAGCGTAAGTAAACTTACCAGCAGCTAAAGTATTGCGGTATCCAAGTTCCACATCAATACCGGTATTTTTCATCTTACCAATATTTACATATGGAGGTTGTGCAATACCCATTACCTGAGGTACACTTAAACGATAAAGCATATCAGAGGTATTTCTCTGCCATACATCAACAGCTAAAGTGAGTTTTCTGTCCAGCATGTTTGTATTAAGACCGATATTGACAGTTTCGGTAGTTTCCCATGCAACATCGGGGTTACCCTTTGATGATGGTTCAAATCCTGCAATAGCTGAACCAGTTGTTCCGTTTAAATTATAAGCAGCTGTATAACCATTTGTTCCAAAAGTAGAGTACATATTGTATTCTCCAATTTGGTCATTACCCGACTTACCCCAGCCTGCTCTAACTTTAAGCATATCTAACCAGCCTTTTGTACCAGACATAAAGCCTTCCTTACTTACTTCCCATGCACCTGAAGCTGCCGGGAATATTCCATAACGATTGGCAGAACCAAACCGTGATGAACCATCGCGTCGTGCAGTAGCTTCAAGAAAATATTTACCCTTCAGGTCATAATTAATACGGCCAAACTGTGAGAATAAAGCCCATGAAGATCCGTTTCCGGAATTGTCTTTATTAAGCTCACCAGAGCTAAGCTGCATGTATTCAGGTGTCTCTGAAAAGTACTGACTGCGGCCTGCATTCATCCACTGATAATTGCTCTCAACTGCTTCTGTTCCTAATACAACATTGATCTTATGATCTTCGCCAATTGCGGTACTATAATTAACCGTGTTTGACCAGTTCCACAAGATTGAATAGTTTGAGCTAACACCCAGACCTGCAACTTTATTAGGCTCTGCATTTTCGTGGGTTGGGATGGTATAATTTTTGCTATTCCACTGTCCAACATTGTATCCAAACAAACTCTTAAAAGTTAATCCTTTCATGATAGTAGCTTCGCCGTAAATATTACCGAGCGCGCGGAACCATTTTCCATCATTGTTTTTTGCATGATCTAACTGAGCCACAGGGTTCGATGCATTACCTGTACCAGGAGCCCTGGTTCCTGCAAAATTACCCTTGATGTCATACACAGGAACGATTGGTTGCATACGATAGGCATTGGATATAGCATTACCTTCACCATTGTTGCCGAAGTCACCTTTCTGGTTGATGTAAATGACCTGAATTGATTGTCCAACTTTAAGCCAGTCACTAAACTTGGTATCAGCATTCACGCGGAAATTGTAACGTTTGAAACCAGTATTAATCAGAAACCCTTGTTCGTCCAAATAATTTCCTGATAAAGAGTAGGTTGATTTTTTTCCACCACCTGAAACGGAAAGATCGTATTCTTGAACAATACCTGCACGATAGATTTCATCATACCAGTTCGTACCAAGTTTATTGGCTTTATAAATCTGGTAATCAGGATATTTATACAGTGCTGGGGCGACCGATGGATCTCCCTCTTTAGTACCTGCTGGCAAAACATAGTCAGGAGTTACCGGAGAAGTACCCTTGCCATACTGCGCAGAATTAGGTGCATTACCCTTGTTTTTAGCCTGCAACCAGACGGCTTCACCGTATTGACTGGTATTCAACAAATCGTACTGGTTAGAAGCCTGTGAAAAACCTGTTCTTGCTGAAAAGGTAATGCTTGGCTCCTGATTTTCGCGTCCGTGTTTGGTTGTAATTAAAATTACACCATTTGCACCACGGCTACCATAAATAGCAGCTGAAGAAGCATCTTTCAAAATAGACATCGACTCGATATCATTTGGGTTCACATTGTTACCCGGTCCAACTGGTACACCGTCAATCACATACAATGGATTCGGATCGTTAACCGTACCAATACCATGGATACGAATAGTTGCCTCACCACCAGGAACATTACTGGAAGTTACAGTTATCCCTGATACCTGACCTTGCATACGACTTACCACACTTGGTGCAGTAGAAGTTTTCAGCTGCTTGTCAGAAATAGTAGAAATGGATCCGGTTATTTCCTCTTTCTTACGAGTACCATAACCAACGACCACAACCTCATCTACACCAACCACTTCGGTTTTCATTGTAACATCAATCGAAGTTCTCTGTCCAATCTGAACATCCTGTGAAATCATTCCAACAAATCCAAAATTCAGGACTTCTCCTTTTGCAGGGACGGATAGGCTGTATTTCCCATCAATGTCGGTAACAGTTCCAACTGTAGTTCCTTTTACCATAACTGAAACGCCGGGTACTGTAGCTCCGGTCTCATCAATTACCTTCCCGGTAATGGTCTTTTGCTGCGCAAAGGCCATACTGGTCACCATTGCCAGAAGAAGAACCAATGAGATTAACATCTTGGTCCAATTACCTTTAGGCAGAAAAATCAGATTTTTTTGTTTCATAAATACATACACTTTAAGATTAGTAAATAAAAATAGATAAGAACGCGCATTTGACTATTTGAATATGAGCTAGTTATAATTTACTTGCCAGGTAAACACTTCAACTATTTAACGCTCAATGTCATATTTTAACATTTGTTATAATACTTTTATCAGGTAAATTAATACCATTGACACCCGAAAACGACAATGAATGATAAGAAAACCGACTCAATTAAAAACAGTAAACGATGCATTTGTACTTAGCGCTGCAATTTTAGAAATAAAAAAGATCAAATGCAACTCTATTTATTATTATTTTTTACAATTTATTAACATTAAAAACAGTTTAGAATTCGGAATGCGCGGAATTCACATTTTATACAGACAATATATGTAAGGAAAATGTTGTACTATTGTTATACTATCTTTGTGAATATTCCTTAATTTGTGGAATACGATTAAAAATACTTCTGACTAAAACTTCTTTAGCCTGCTCAATAATCTTACTATCTTCGCAAAAAATAATATAAACGACGATGGAATAGCCATAATTGAGAAATTGCAAACCGAAAATGAGAATATCATCCTGGTTTTTAGTTTTGCTGATCTCTGGTTCCATTTGACCTTAAAAAATAAATTATATACTTATGAAACCATCATTATTTAAAACCGCGCTTGGAATACTGTTACTGTTTTCCTTATTACCGGCAACTTCATGCCGGAATAACAATTTAAAAATAGTTACAGTTACCGGCGAAATACCGGTTTCAAAGATGGGTGTGACACTGCCAAACGAACATGTGCTGGTTGATTTTGCATCAATTGATTCTGTTGGCATGAACCATTACAACAGAGATTCTGTAATCGCGAAGGTATTGCCCTATTTCGAAGAGCTTAAGCAATACAATGTCAAAACGTTTGTGGATGGTACACCTGAATTTATGGGTCGCGATCCACAATTACTGGCTGAATTGTCGCGCAAAACAGGCATTCAGATTCTTACAAATACAGGATGGATGGCTTCTGATGAAGAAAAACATCTTCCAAAAGAGTTCAAAGATATGAGCGCTGAAGAGATTGCTGCAGTCTGGATCGATGAGGCAAAAAACGGGATTGGAAATACAGGAATCAAACCTGGCTTTATAAAAATAGGGCTTAATAAAGTTGAATTGACCGAAACTGACAAAAAACTGGTTGCGGCAGCATGTCTTACCCATCTGGAGACGGGGCTTACGATTATGTCGTTCACTGGTCCTGCTGAAGCTGCGCTGGAACAACTTACGATTCTTAAAAAATATGGTGTCGATCCTTCGGCATTTATATGGTCACACGCGATGGAAGAAGTGAAAAGTAAAAAAATCCTTGCAATCGCACTAATGGGCGCATGGATCGGTTTGGATGGAATTCAAAATGATATGATGACGCAGATCCAGATTGAGCGGTTATTACAAAATTTAAAAGCAACACGTCAGCTCGGTCGCTTATTGCTCTCTCACGATGCCGGTTGGTATCAGCCCGGAAAGCCCAATGGAGGTGTATTTCGCCCTTATTCCGATCTTTTCAGTTCATTCTCATTGCTTTTACAAAGTGAAGGATTTACGCGGGAAGAGCTTGATCAGATGACTATAAAAAACCCGGCAGAAGCTTTTGCCGTAAGGGTAAGGAAGATTACAAAATAATTCGACAATTTGAAAATTTGAAAATGAAAGAATTAAAACATAAACCTCATGGCTTTATCAACCATCAACTCTTCGATTCGTATTTTATTTCTCGCTTCTTTTCTATTATCAGTTTCGTGTCAAAATAAAGATTTAAAAATCATCACAGTTACCGGTGAGATACCGGCATCTAAGATGGGTATCACACTTACGCATGAACATGTTCTGGTCGATTTTGCCCCGATTGATTCAATAGGTCCGAACCGTTACGACAAATATTCTGCAATAATGAAGGTTTTACCCTATCTTGAAGAGCTAAAACGTTTTAAGGTCACAACTTTTGTTGATTGTACACCTGAATTTCTGGGCCGAGATCCGCAATTACTGGCAGAACTATCCCGAAAGACAGGTATTCAGATTCTCACAAATACAGGTTGGTATGCTGCTGATAATATGAGACATATCCCTAATAAAATCAACAATATGCGGGCGGAAGAGATTGCCGCGATCTGGATTGGAGAAGCTAAAAACGGGATTGGGAATACAGGGATCAAACCAGGGTTTATTAAAATAGGGATCAGCAATTCGCAACTAACTGAAACCGATAAAAAACTGGTTGCAGCAGCTTGTCTTACCCACCTGGAAACCGGCCTTACAATTATGTCGCACACAGGACCAGCAAAAGGAGCACTGGCTCAGCTAAGTATACTGAAAGAATATGGTGTCGATCCTTCGGCATTTATCTGGACACATGCGATGGGTGAACCATCTAATGATAATATTCTTTCGATCGCTCTGTTGGGCGCATGGATCGCCTTTGATGGAATTGACGAGAAAACGGCTTCGATGATTCATGCCAAAGATCTATTGCAATTCATGAAATCAACACACCAACTTAACCGCGTTTTGCTCTCGCACGATGCCGGTTGGTACCAGCCAGGCAAACCAAATGGCGGAGAAATTCGTCCCTATACTGCCCTGTTCAATTCACTAATTCCGCAAATAATGCGTGAAGGCTTTACAGATAAAGAGATTGACCAGATGAT
>JAAFHB010000173.1 GCA_010906965.1 Mariniphaga sp.
ATGTAATTTTCTTTGAAGCCGGGAAAATTCATACTCCCGGCGAAGTGATGATCAAGAGCAATCAAACCGTGTATATCGAAGGTGGCGCCATTGTGCACGGGCATTTAATGACCGACAAAGGCCGGAATATTAAGATTATGGGGAGAGGAATCCTTGATAACAGGTTGTATTCAAGGGGCGAACACCGTCCCATCGAAATCAACCAATGCGATCAGGTTCTGGTCGAAGGCATTATCCTTGCAGAATGTCGCCATTGGAGTTGTGCCTCTTTTGCCTCGAAAAATGTAACTTATAATAACCTGAAAATCGTTTCGTCGAATGACTGGGATGATGGTATTGATATTGTTGGTTCACAGCATGTTCTGGTCAATAACTGTTTTGTTCAGACCAAAGACGATTGCATTGCCATAAAAGCCGGGGTGAATTATTTTACCAAATTCGACAGCAGTGCTGATGTTGACGATGTGGTGGTTCAAAACTCGGTACTGTGGAACGGCGTTTGGGGAAATGCCATGGAAATTGGCTTCGAAACCCGCTGCGATACCATTAAAAACGTTACTTTCCGCAACTGCGACATCATCCATGTGGAAGGTCCTGAAGGCACTTTTACCATCCACAATGGTGACCGCGCTGTGGTGAAAAATGTATTGTACGATGATATCCGGGTGGAAGACACGCAAGGTTGGCTTATCGACTTCAAAATCCTGAAATCGCAATATTCAAAAGACACACGAAGAGGAAAAATTGAAAACATCCATTTCCGGAATATTCAGGTTGAAGGCGACCAGCTTCCCTATTCGCAGCTGCAGGGATTTGACAACATCTTCAACATCAAAAATGTGACACTCGAAAACTTTTTTCTGCATGGCGTAAAGGTGAATTCAACCTACAACGGTATGATTTCAGTAATTCATACCGAAAAACTGGAATTCAAATAAAAAAAGGTTTGATTCATACAGCCATAACAACAGCCAAAATTCATTGAAATGAAAAAAACAGGTCTCATACTACTCAGTTTCTTCTTATTGATTCACCTTGGGTTTTCTCAAAAAACAACCCAAGGTGAATTGAATAGTAATAATTTTCAAAATCCGCCTCAATCTTCAAAAGTGCATACCTGGTGGCATTGGGTGCAGGGCTCCATATCTAAAGATGGCATCACTAAAGATCTTGAAAGCATGAAGGCCCAGGGAATTGCAGAAGCAACTATTCTTAATATCGGATTAATTGCAGATAAAGACAAACCGCTAAAACCTTCAGGATTAATAGGCCCAATTAGGTTGTTGAAGTTTTCAAAGTAAATCATTGCTTTTTAACAGCATAACACTAAAACATAAATTGATAATGCACAAATTTTTCATACCCGTCGCGCTTTTGTTTTTTATCCTGAGGCTGTCAGCCCAGGTTGCAAATGAACCCGTTTACCTTTCGACACTGGAATCCTTATCGCAGCGAAAAACGCCTGAATGGTACAGCGATGCAAAGTTTGGGATATTCATCCACTGGGGATTGTATTCGGTTCCGGCCTGGGCAACTCCCACCATCACACCCGACAAGGTAACCGACTGGAAAGCTTTCTATAAGAGCAATCCTTACGCGGAATGGTACCTGAATTCCTTATGGATTAAAGGTTCTCCAACGCAGGCACATCACGAGAAAGTGTACGGCAGGAGCTACGATTATTATAATTTTAAAGATACGCTGCTTCAGAAATCGGCCAAATGGAATGCTGATTCGTGGACTGATCTTTTTGCCAAAATTGGAGCCAGATATGTTGTTTTTACAACAAAACACATGGATGGATTTACTATGTATCCTTCCAATATTCCAAATCCCTTCATGCCGAATGGGAAAATTAACAGTCCCCGCGATTTTACCGGTGAATTATGCCAGTCGGTGCGTGCAAAAGGGATGAAGTTCGGGGTTTACTATTCTGGAGGCCTCGACCAAACCTTTAACCAAAGCCCGATAACAAACCTGTGGCCCGATTTATTTGAAAGCATGCCAAAGTCTGTAGCTTATACGGCCTATGCCGATTGTCAGGCCCATGAACTGATCCATCGGTATAAACCCGATATTTTCTGGAATGATGTGAATTATCCCAAAAATGGTGACTTGCTGGGCATTTTCTCTGAATTGTTTAATTTAAACCCTCAGGCTGTTATTAATGATCGTTGGAATCAATATCCTGAAATGTACAATTTTACAACACCCGAATACAGTGTGTTTAAAACCATCCAGATTAAAAAATGGGAAACCTGCCGGGGAATGGGCTACTCATTCGGTTACAACCAGGTGGAAGACGACCGGCAGCTTATATCTTCTGGCGATCTGATAAACCTGCTGATTGATATTGTGAGCAAAAACGGTAACCTTTTGCTGAACATAGGTCCGAAAGCCGATGGCACAATTCCCGAAAACCAGCTCAAGCGCCTGACCGACCTGGGCGAATGGCTGGCGGTAAACGGGGAAGGCATTTATGGCACTCATCCCTGGACGTCGGCATCGGCGAAACTGGAAGACAGCACTGAGGTTAGGTTTACACAAAAAAATAATGACTTGTATGTGTTTTTGCCCGGTCAGCCAAAAAGCAAGATCATCACAATTCCTTTATGCAAAATAGGCCCGTATTCCAAAGCAGTTCTTTTCGGGAATAAAGTCGTTACACTCAAAGTAAAGCCGGTAAACGACGGCGTTGAAATAATCCTTCCGGAAAACCTTGATTTTAAATTTGCAGGAATGATTAAAATTACGAATGTTTTATAATCTCCGATTTGCGGAATATATAACTGCATCTCCAATGAATTTGCTGACAATACCTTCCGTTTCAGGCAGGACAGTACGTTTTTATTTATCAATTATCGCATTGATAATTTGCTTTCAGGTCGATGCAAAAGATAAACCGAAGGCTTTAAATTCAAAAACAACCATGAACACAATTTCACTCATGAAAAAGAGAATCCTGCTGGATTCGTCAAAGGTCTTGTATAATAAGCCTTTAAATCAGGAGGAATTTACCAGAGAGTGGACCGTCCACCACAGCGATTGGAAAGTGGAAGACGGCTGGCTGGTTGGCGAAAACAGGGGTAACTGGCCAGGAATGGTGATTCTGAAACAGGATTTTCCGGGCAATGTTCTCGTAGAATTCGAAGCGCAAACCATTTTGCCATCGTCGCACGATATCAATGTGATGTGGAACGGTGAATGGCTTGCCGATACCGATCAGCGAGGAATTGCTTACGTGGCCGGACTTCAGGGCTGGTGGACCGGCAAAGTAGGAATCGAAAAATCGAACGATTACAAGTTTATGGTGGGTACACCTTTATTCGATTTTGAACCCGGTAAATCGTATAAGATTCAAGCCGGAAGTATTGATGGACAGTGCTTTATTTTTGCTGACGGTAAGTTGTTGCTCGAAGCTATGGATCCTGATCCCATCGACAATCAGAAATATACCAAAGTGGGATTCGAAGCCTATTGTAGTAAGATCAAAATACGCAACATCGTTATCCGCCAAATTGCATGGGAACCTGTTGAAATGAAATACGAACCTGAATTTTAATTGATAATCATCTAAAAATTAAGCAAATGCAAACTAAAAACCAACTGAAACTTTTTAAGGTGTTTACAATTAAGTATTTAATTATTATTCTATTGGGCGTAATTGCCGCATCATTTTCCTCAGCAAGTAACTCTGATGATTTTTTGTTTATTAAAACATCAGGAATAATTCATCCGCTCGATGAAGTTTCTGTTTTTTGCAATGGATCGGGTTCTCTAACTGTTTCAGACAGTAAAGGACGAATGTATTTTAAAACACCTGCTTCCGGAAACATTAGCTTTAAGGCTGGTGGCGCTTCAGGAACTCAAAAAATCACTTTTTACGACAAAAAGGGAATCGTAAAACAAACTGAAACCTTTACGCTGGAAGCAGCAACGGCCCTGAACGATGGTGGAAAATTCACAGAATTGTTTAATATATGCTATAATGGTATGCTGGCTGACAATAGTGAAAACGGTGAAATAAAATGGAAGGGAACAAGCTATAAGTTTTTTGTGCCATGGGATTTGGATAACAGCAATGTGATGAACGGTATCCAGTATTTCTCGCCTTATGGAAATGGCTTAACCGATTTGCTTCGCGAATCCCAGCGCAAGGATGGAATGATCTGGAGTTTTGTGCGAACAAATCACGATGATTATCATTATTATGAAACCGCTTATGGTCCGATTAATTTTTTTGAAAAAGATCAGGAAGCCTGGTTTGTCCGTCAGCCAGTGGATAACCACTCCGATTATTGCTATGTGAATATGTTTTACAAGCACTGGAAAGCAAGTGGTGATACCGAATGGATGAAAAAGACAATAGCCTCGGCGGCTTTGGCGCTGGATTATTGCTTTACGGATTCTATTCGCTGGTCGAAACGTTTTCAATTGCTGAAACGGCCCTATTGTATCGATTCATGGGATTTTCAGGTTGATGATAAATACACTCCTGCAGCGCCGATAAGTCCAACCATGGTCATTGTACCCGGAAAAACCAAATATGGCGTTTTCTTTGGCGATAATACCGGTTATTTTGAAGCCTGTAACCAGGTGGCCGAAATGTATGATTACATGGGAGAAAAAGCGAAAGCAGCCATTTATCGCAAACGTGGTGAGGATATCATGCTAAACCTGACTAAATTATCATGGAATGGAAATTACTTCACCCATTTTATTGACGAAGATTCAACAGTAAAGCGTGATCTGGGTGTTGATGAAAAATCGCAGATTGCTCAATCCAATATGTATTCGATCAATCGTGGATTGCCGCACGAAATGAATGCTGCCATTATCAAAACGTATCAGAAATTAAGAGAAAATCTTCCGAATGGCTCACCCGGAGAATGGTATGCTATTTATCCTCCTTTTGAAAAAGGCTTTGGTTCACATGACGAAAAATGGCAGTACATGAATGGCGGAGTTGCCGGCCATGCCATTGGCGAACTGGCACGAGGCGCTTACGAAAACGGATACGAATCCTATGCTTCGGATATACTTTACCGCTTGCTCGATTTGGGCGAAAAGTATGGAAACAAAATCTGGTTTTCATATACTGGTTCAATTCCGCCGGCACCGCCAGCGCCAAAATTCAAAACGGTAGATATTTCGAAACAAGCCAACATGGATCTTTGGGATAAAGGAGCTGCGAATGTTTTTACCTGGATGAATACTGATAAATCTTCAGGAAACGATATGCGGGGGCTTCCGGTTGGAATCCAGACGTTTCAGAACATCGATTTTAATGTTATTGATCCCGGAAAAAACCAGCGGAAGTCGGTTATTGCAGTTTCAATTCTGAAGGGCTTTCCAAGGCAAATCGAGGTTCAGGTTAACGATACGGCAGGAGCAGTTTACCTTTTACATTCTTCGTCGGATAATGTTCCTTCAAATGTTGCGGGAGGAGTCACTTTCGTGTATTCCGACGGAAATGAGGCTTCGCAATATTTGTTTAAAAATAAGGACGTTACCAACTGGTGGTTTTCTGATTTGAAGAATGAACGCGCCGGTGTTGCATGGTGGGGGCCGAATCTGAAAAGTACGAAAGTGGGTGTTTGCTGGACTGCAATTGACAATCCGAATCCTAAGAAGACAATCAAAAAACTCATTTTTTCGGCGCCTCTTGAAGGCGGAATTTATGCCGTACTGGGAGTTACATTAGCTGACCGCGCATTTTACATTCCGACCAGAGGAGAATCGTTCGGTGGCCCCGACAATTGGGCCGCTGCAAATGGTATGGCCGCATTAATTGAAGGTTTGGCCGGTGTCAAAAATACAAGTTTAGCCTACGAAAATGTGAAGTTATCGCCACGTTGGTCTTCAGCAAACGTTGACTCTGTGAATGTTACTGCAAACTTAGCTGCTTCAAACGGATATGTTACGTACCAATATAAAAATGACCGGAAATCAAAAGAAATTTCGCTACTGATAACCGGAAGCGGGAAAGAAATAAATGTGCATATTTTACTTCCCGAAAATTCAGAATCAGTCCAATCGGTTACAGTTAATAATCAGCTAAAGGATTTTAAAATTACTAAAATAGAAAGTTCAAAATATGTCGATTTTACCATCTCAACTGACGAAGTGAAATCAATATCAATTAAATATCAATAACTTAAAAAACTAATTTTTACGGTATAGAAATTCAAATTCGAAATAGCTTAAGAATGAAAAAGCAAATAATCGTAATGTCCATTCTATTGGCAACTGTAGTTTCAGTCTTTGCCCAATACAAAGTAGATTCAATGTGCGGTGCAAAAGTGAACCTCGACAAAAACGGTAAACTACTTTCGCGTTACGAACCACAGACTCCGGGTGCCGGATATGTGAAAGCGGTTGAATTGGCTGTGGAATTCTGGAAAAATTGTCCGAACAGCAAAACAAATAATTTACCTTTATACATTACCCATTGCTCCATGTACCGCGATGGCAAAGGCGGATTCGTGGGTTCTACCTGGCCTCACAATCCAATTGTAGTAAATGCCCAAATGGTGCAAAGTATGGCTATCGACTGGCGTAATTATTCAGGAGACAATTCCATGATCGACATTACGCGCAAAGGCCTCGACCACCAGTTGAAACACGGCACTACACCGGCAAACTGGGAATGGCCATCATCACCTTATGCCAGTTCCGAAGCTGGTGAAATTATTTATGATGGAGCCTCCAAGTTCGACACTGCCCGAACCGAAGAAAACATTGGCCGTGGCGATGGTTCCTATGTACTCGAAGTAGATAAAATTGGTGAGATGGGTATCGGCTACCTGAAATTTTACGAAATTACCAACGAAACGAAATATCTTGAAGCAGCCATTCAGTGCGCCGATGCTTTGGCAAAACATGTGCGGAAAGGAGTACACACGAAATCAGGACTTGATTGGAAAACCCTTGTTCTTACTTCACCCTGGCCTTTCAGGGTTAAAGCGGAAACCGGCGATATAATTGAAGATTACACCTCACATGTTGTCGAAAACCTTCGCTTAATCGATGAGTTGATTCGGATTAAAGATCGAATCAAGCTTTCAGAAGAAAAGTCGATTGCCTATAAAACGGCTTCAGACATTGTTTGGAACTGGCTTTATTCTTCGGAAGGGCCGATAAAAACGTCCATATGGAAAGGTTATTTTGAAGATATCAGGATTGATCAAATCAATTTGAACAGGGTTAACAATAGTCCGATGGAATTTGCCCGTTACCTGATCAAGCATCCGCAACACGATCCGAACATTTCCACAACAGTTCCCGGATTAATCTGGTGGGTAAAAAATACATTTAGCGAACCAGGCATGAACGCCATTAACGAGCAAACAGGTTGTTACCAACCGATGGGAAGTCACACTTCGCGTTACGCTTCAATTTGTGCATTGTGGTATGAGTATTCGGGCGACAAATGGTTTAAAGAAGAAGCTTTTCGGTATTTCAACCATGCCAGTTATATGGCCGAACCAGATGGAGTGATACAAACCGGACACACCTGGGGGGAAGAGATTTGGTTTTCAGATGGATACGTTGATTATATCCGTCATTTTATGGAAGGATTGGCAGCTATTCCTGAATGGGTTCCGGTTGGTAACCATCTGCTGAAATCCACTTCAGTTGTTCAAACCATTGAATACAAGGATAAAAAGGTTTCTTTCAGTACCTTTGACGATGCCTCGCAGATTACGCTCCGGATGACTTCGAAGCCAAAAACAATCACGGTCAACGGAAAGCAAATCGAACCCGTAGGAAAACTCACGGCAAATAGCTGGACCTGGACTGCACTCGAAAAAGGAGGAGTGGTTAAAATAAATTATTCGGGAGGAAACAAAATCCTGATAACCCTATAATCAGTTTAACAAAGCTTGTATGAAAACAATTCCAGCATTGATCATCGCAATTTTATCAATTTCAATGTCAGCATTTGGCCAGAAACCTGCCGACCTAATTCCAATTCAGGATACGATATTGATTGGCGATTCCATACAATATCATCCCATACGCATCAGCAAGGCTGATAATTCACTACTTCCCTGGTATTCACCTGATCCCGGGAAATCATACGATTTTGTGATCAATGCGACCTGGAATTTCTGGGATACCATGCGAACTGACCTTAACGGGTTGCCTTATTATATGAACCATCAGGTTTGGAAAGCTGAAGTGAATGACACAAGGGGAGTGGCTGGTTCACAATTTGAGATGGCTCTCAGTTCATGGCGTCTTTTATACCAGTATTCCGGCAACGATCGGATAAGGGAGAACATGAAATTTATGGCTGATTATTATATCAGTCATAGTCTTTCGCCTTCCACTGCCGCTTGGCCCAACTTGCCTTATCCATACAATACGCTGGCATACTCTGGAATTTACGATGGCGATATGGTTATTGGGAGGGATTATACGCAACCCGACAAGGCCGGCTCTTTTGGCAACGAACTGATCAATCTCTACAAATTTATCGGAACAGGAAGCCATGGTCAGACGCCAACTGGAATTTACCTGGAAACTGCCATAAAAATTGCCAACACGCTCGCGAAGCACACCATTTCAGGCAACGATACCGTTTCCCCTTTGCCCTTTAAGGTAAATGCCATGGTTGGAAAGTTTGGGAAGACAATGGATACGGAAGGCATTGAAAAAGAGGTTCAGTTGTTCGATTACACCACCAATTGGTCGGGTACGATGGAACTATTCTTAGGTTTAATTCAATTGAAAAAGGGTAATACAACGGAATACCAAAAAGCCATCGATACGATATTGGCATGGATGAAGAAATATCCATTACAGAATAACCACTGGGGACCGTTTTTCGAAGATATTGTCGGACAGAGCGAGACGCAGATCAATGCCATCACCTTTGCGCAGTTCATGATGAACCATCCCGAATATTTTCCAAACTGGAAGACGGAAGTGAAAGGTATTTTCAGTTGGGTGTATGAAAAATTGGGAAACAAAGAGTGGCAGAAATATGGTGTGATCGTTGTGAATGAGCAAACTGCATTCAAAGTTCCGGGAAATAGTCACACTTCACGCCAGGCTTCCGCCGAATTGCAATATGCTGAGCTTACAGGTGAACAGGCATTTGTGAAAAATGCAATACTTCAGCTCAATTGGGCAACCTACATGGTTGACTTCGATGGCAAAAACCGCTACATGCACGATGATATCTGGTTATCCGATGGCTATGGGGATTATGTCAGGCATTACCTTCGTTCGATGGCATCTAAGCCTGAACTGGCACCACCGGATCAAAATCATTTATTAAGTTCCACTTCAGTGATTCAGCTAATGGAATATCCACCAACTAGAAACAAAAAATTTAGCTCCATGGTTCCTTCAGACAAGCTTAAAAACACACTTATTAACTATCGGACATTCGATGACAAATCGACCGAAATCTTCCGGATGACAGGTAAACCAAGTGAAGTGTTGGTTAATCAAAAACCAATTTTGGAAAATGAACAAGTCAATTTTGAAGGTTGGATGTGGAAATCCTATGAGAAAGGTGGAGTGTTAACCATCCGGCATTTGAAGGGGAATAAAATTTCAGTTAACGGAAATTGAATTTTAAGAATGAACAAAAAATAACTATGCAAAAACTTATTCGAATAATTAACAAGATAATTTTGATGAAACAATTGAAATTTGCTTTGTTTGCCTGTTTTTTGTTTTTATTTATGACTTCAAATGCAAAGGAGTATTTTATTAGTATGAATGGAAACGACAATCAATCGGGCACTAAAAATCAACCTTTTGAGTCAATTTTTAAAGCATCTGAAACTGCGATGCCCGGTGATACGATTACCATTTCCGCTGGTGAATATATACTTCAAAAACAGTTCAGACCTGTGCGTTCCGGAACTCCGGGAGAATGGATTTTGTATCGTAGCGCGCCAAATCAAGAAGTTGTTTTTGATGGAAGCCTAATCAAAAAGATTGTCCAGAAAGGTGATTCAATACAATTTAGCCGGCTTTCTGAAGGTATTTTTCAAATCGAAAAAGTAAATTATCTGCGCTTTGAGAATATTGAAGTCCGGAATTCGGATGCTGCTGGTTTTATTGTTCGCGGCCCCGATTGTAAAAAGATAGAATTTATAGGATGCAAATCCACTCAATCTCATAATTCAGGAATTGGCTTGTGGTATTGCGATTCGGTTTTGGTTACGAAATGCGAGATTACCAGGGCAAATGACAATAGTGATCAGTATTATAAACCCGGCCAGCGAAAAGGTGGAGAAGCACCCCACGAAGCGCTTTCCATTTGTGGTGCTCGCTTTTTTGAAGTAAGCTCGAACCATATCCACCATTGTTTTAAGGAAGGAATTGATTGTAAAGAGGTGAGTCAACATGGTGTAATACACCATAACCTTGTTAACGATTTGCCTCGTCAGGCCTACTATGCCGATGCTTGGTTTGGCTTATTGGAGGATGTTGAATTTCACTCAAACACTGCCTATAACTGCATGTGGGGATTTGGAATAAGTGTTGAAGGTAAA
>JAAFHB010000174.1 GCA_010906965.1 Mariniphaga sp.
AGGCGGAAGCAGAATACAAACAGGAATTTGCAAATCCCTATAATGCTGCCAGATACGGTTATATCGATGATGTTATTGAACCTCGAAATACAAGATTCCGCATTATCAGAGCATTGCAATCGCTTGCAACGAAAAAAGATTCGATGCCTGCCAAGAAACATTCAAACCTTCCGTTATAATTTTGAGTAAATATGCTAAAAAATAAATTAAGTATTTTAAAGCTGATTGTGCTCGTTTTTCTCTGCGTTGGGGTCAGGAATGTGAATGCTCAAAGCTCGATGGATTTGCGCATCAACGAAATTCTTGTTCATAATGATTCCAATTATGTAGATGATTTCGGGCAGCACAGTGCCTGGATTGAAATTTACAATTCAGCCTACAATTCGGTGAATGTCGGAGGGCTTTATTTGACGGACGATATCACAAATCCAACGAAATATCTTATTCCAAAGGGACAACCGATAACTTTGATCCCTCAGGAAAGTTATATTGTATTTTGGGCTGATAACGAACCAAATAGAGGTATACTTCACCTTAATTTTAAACTGAAAGAATCTAAAACAATCTGTTTGTTCGATTCGAACGGGAAAACCTTAATTGATAGTTTGACAATCAATTCGCCCCAGAAACCCGATATTACTTTCGGGCGACTGGAGGATGGAGAAGCAGAATGGGGTTTTCTTGAAAAATCAACTCCTAATGCCAATAATGATACAAAGCCGAAAGTTTCGGAAGCAGATAAATTTGTAATATTTGATCCAAGCGGGATTGGAATGGCTCTGATTGCAATGTCGGTCGTTTTTTCAGGTCTGGCCTTGTTGTATTTATTTTTCAAAGGTATGGGACTTTTTATGACCAAAAATGCCAGAAAAGCCGAGCAATTATTGAAGGTTTCATCTCCAGGTATTGTTAAACAGGGATTATCCGGTGAAGTCAATGCTGCAATCGTAATGGCGTTATATCTTTACGGAAATGAGTTACACGACCAGGAAGATCCTGTCATTACAATGACAAAGGTTTCGCGTACTTATTCTCCCTGGAGTTCAAAAATTTATGGATTAAGAAAATCACCAAGATAATTCGGACTGAAAATGAAAAAGTTTAAATTTAAAATAAATGGCAATCAATACGATGCGGAAGTATTAAGTATCGAAGACAATATTGCCGAAATCGAAATCAATGGTACAAAATACAGTGTTGAAGTCGATAAGACAATGCAACCTGTTAAAACTCCTAAATTGGTGCGAAGTGTTTCTGTTCCTTCAACGGATAGTCATCCTTCGGTAGCCAAAACAGCCAGTCCAGGTGGACCTAAGGGTGCCGGAACGATTAAATCACCACTTCCCGGAGTTGTCCTTGAATTATTTGTAAAAGAGGGTGATATGGTTAAAATCGGACAGCGCGTGCTTATTCTTGAAGCCATGAAAATGGAAAATAACATTGAGGCCGATAAAGCCGGTAAGATTATTTCTATTGCCAAACAAAAAGGAGATGCGGTAATGGAAGGTGATGTACTAATTGTGATCGGAGAATAAACATGGAAAATACAAGTTTTTTTACCTTTATAATTGACCATCTCGGGCAGTTTCTTGAATTTACGGCTTTTGCAAATATGACAATTGGCCATATAATCATGATTCTTATCGGTTTGGCGTTTATTTACCTGGCAATTTCCAGGGAATATGAGCCAATGCTGCTGGTTCCGATTGGTTTCGGAATTTTAGTTGGAAATATCGCATTTCAGCCTGGATCGGAAATTGGGGTTTACGAATCGGGGAGTGTCTTGAATTACCTTTATTTTGGAGTGCTTAAAGGGGTTTATCCTCCTTTGATCTTTCTTGGTATTGGTGCGATGACCGATTTCTCGGCGTTGATTTCGAATCCGAAGTTGATGCTCGTTGGGGCTGCTGCCCAGTTAGGTATTTTCGGCGCCTATGGTATTGCATTAGCCCTTGGCTATTCACCGTCGGAAGCTGGTGCAATTGCAATCATTGGCGGAGCTGACGGACCAACCGCTATTTTCGTTTCATCAAGGCTTGCTCCTGAATTGATGGGCGCAATCGCCGTTTCTGCTTATTCGTACATGGCGATGGTTCCAGTGATTCAACCTCCGTTTATGAAGTTGTTAACCTCGAAAAAAGAGCGACTGATCAGAATGAAACCGCCGCGTACAGTTTCGAAACAGGAAAAAATCATCTTCCCGATTGCAGGTCTTTTGTTAACCTGCTTCATCGTACCATCAGGTCTTCCACTTCTTGCCATGTTGTTTCTTGGTAATTTACTGAAAGAGAGTACTGTTACAAAACGTTTGGCAGATACCGCCAAAGGACCGATGATTGACATTGTGACCATTTT
This sequence comes from Mariniphaga sp., assembly GCA_010906965.1. Taxonomy (GTDB): domain Bacteria; phylum Bacteroidota; class Bacteroidia; order Bacteroidales; family Prolixibacteraceae; genus JAAFHB01. The sequence continues at coordinate 2,356 of JAAFHB010000174.1, forward strand.
AATTGGTCTTACTGTTGGCGCTTCTACACAGGCTTCAAATTTTCTTACTGTAAAATCTGTAGGAATATTTTTCCTGGGAGCTTTGGCGTTTTCTATTGCAACAATCGGGGGAGTTGGTTTTGTGAAAATTATCAACTTGTTCTTGAAAGAGGGAAATAAGATTAATCCGCTGATTGGTAATGCAGGAGTCTCTGCCGTTCCTGCCAGTGCACGTGTTTCGCAGGTTGTTGGTTTGTCGTACGATAAGACTAACCATTTGCTAATGCATGCCATGGGACCAAACGTTGCCGGTGTAATCGGTAGTGCGGTTGCTGCAGGTGTATTGTTAAGCTTCCTGTATTAGTTAAAATAAGAACTTTAAAAAAGGCGATCCTTGAAAAAGGGTCGCCTTTTTTTTATACTTTCGACACCATTAAATCACTTAAAATTAAATGAAATGAAAAATGTATTAATGCTATTCCTGGCATTGGCTGTTTCACTGGGCGTTATGGCCCAATCGGATCAAAAAGCGGCGGAACAGAAGAAACTTAATGTTCTTGTATTTTCGAAAACAGCTGGTTACCGTCACACTTCAATTCCATCCGGAATTAAAGCAATCACAACATTAGCTCAGCAAAAAGGTTGGGTTGTAACAGCTACCGAAGATGCAACCTTATTTACAGATGAATTTCTGGCCCGGTTTGACGTGTGCGTATTTTTGAATCCAACGATGAAGGTGTTTGAAGAAGCACAGGAGAAAGCATTCGAAAGATTCATCAAAAGCGGTAAAGGGTTTGTCGGAATTCATGCTTCTGCTGATTGCGAATACGACTGGAAATGGTATGGTGAACTGAATGGTGCATTCTTCAAGACGCATCCTCCCTATCAGTTAGCCACAATTAATATCGAAAATACCAACCATCCTGCAATGAAGCCATTTTTTGGAATGAAAACCTTTACCATAGAAGACGAATGGTACTCTTACAATGAAAACCCTCGCGGCAAAGTGACTGTTTTAGCTACACTTGACGAATCGTCGATTAAGAAACTGCCCAAAGACGACGCCTGGAAAATGGGAGACCACCCGGTAATCTGGTACCACGAATTTGAAGGAGCCCGTTCATTCTATACCGTTTTTGGTCATGGCGATACTTCATTCGAAAATGAAAATGTACAGCAACACCTTTTTTACGCCATTGAATGGGCTGGAAAAAGGATTGATTTGTAGTTTTATTTTCAGACCTCGAAGGTTTTTAAAACCTTCGAGGTCTATTTTAATTTAGAATGAAGCGGATATCACTTCAACAATAAATTCTCCCTTGTTTTTCATTACTCCAAACGATTCGGGTTGAAGCCCGTATTTGGCTGCGATTGCCAGAAATGCCGCTTTCCCTTCCGGCGTAACAGCAACCAGTAATCCGCCACTGGTTTGAGGATCGCAAAACAGCTGTTTCTGATCATCGGTCATTGGCGACACTTTGTGCCCGTAACTGTCAAAATTACGGAAGGTGCCGCCAGGAAAAGTTTTTTGTTCCATGTAAAAACCAATACCATCAATTCTTGGGACACTATCTGCATAAATCTCTGCACTTAAGCCGCTTCCTTCGCACATTTCAACCAGATGTCCCAGCAATCCAAAACCGGTGACGTCAGTCATAGCCTTTATTTCGGTCAGTTTTCCGAGCTCTTTGCCTATCGTATTGATCGTCAACATTAAATTTCGGGCAGTTAACCGGTCTTCTTCTTTTAGAATTCCTTGCTTCTGGGCAGTCGACAGAATTCCGATTCCTAACGGTTTTGTAAGGTAGAGTTCACAGCCTTCAGTTGCCGAACAATTCAGCCTGATCTGATCTTTTTGGGCAATTCCTGTTACGGCCAATCCGAATATCGGTTCCGGACCATCGATGCTGTGACCTCCGGCAATCGCAATCCCGGCACGCGCACAAGCTTGTTTGGCTCCTTCAATAACCTGTCCCGCGATTTCGGGCGAAAGTTTGTTGATTGGCCAGCAAAGGATTGCCACTGCCATCAAAGGCGTTCCGCCCATCGCAAAAATATCGCTGATGGCATTGACTGATGCGATGCCACCGAAATCGTACGGATCGTCCACAATTGGCATGAAAAAATCTGTTGTTGAGATAATTACCTGATTATTGCCAATGTCATAAACTGCTGCGTCATCAAGTGTCCTGTTTCCAACAAGTAAAAAAGGATCAGGAAATTCAGTTTTGCATTGTGCCAAAATTGAATTTAAAACCTTGGGTGATATTTTGCATCCACAACCGGCTCCATGAGAGTATTGAGTAAGTTTTATGGGAGTATTATCTTGCAATTCGTTGATATTATTCATGTTAAAAGTGATAAGTGTTTATGTCAATAAATTGTTTTTCTCTAAATTAGATCAACCGCTTTTTTAAGAATTAAAGCGGCATTGTTGGTCGCATCACCATTGGGTAGTACAATTTCAGTGAGCTTCCTTTTGAATTTATCGCGGCTGAACTGATAGGTTTGATCGTAATAATTGAGCAATTTTTCGGCAACATCAGACAGGTTTTTTTCGCGATAGCTTTGAAGAATATCATTCAAAAGTTTAATCCCCAGGCGTTTAACAAGGTTATTAATGGCATTCTCCATCAATTCTTCCGGAAGCGCACCATATTCAGTGACAAGTCGCTTGATTCTGTCATTCCGGGGTATAAGAATCTCAATGCAGTGCGCTTCATTCATTTTATACCACAATGGATCGGGTAGAAAAACACGGCCTACTGTCTGACTTTCACCTTCAATCCAAACCCTTTTTGTCAAATCAAATTTAAAAAATTCATCAAACAGATCATTTTGAAATTGTTGGGTTGTGGGTTGTGGTTCCTGCCCAATTCCGCCAAAGGCCGAACCTCGATGGTTTGCAAATCCCTCAAGATCAATCATCTGCTCCCCGTTTGCTTTCAGTTTATAAAGTATTTCAGTTTTTCCACTTCCAGTATATCCTTCTATAACAATTAAATGGGGAATATTTCCTATTTTTTCAAGTAAATAATTCCGGTACGATTTATATCCACCTTGTAAAATAGAGCATTCAATTCCAACACGTTCGAATAGCCAGGCCATGCTCTCTGAACGCATACCTCCGCGCCAGCAATGAATAAGCAATTTACCCGACGAAGCAATTTCGATGGCTTTACGCGCAAATAGCGCCATTTTGGAACCAACAATCTCCAATCCTTTTTCGATTGCAGGTTGACGTCCTTTCTTTTTATAAATAGTCCCGATGATGGCGCGTTCATCATCCTCAAAAATCGGGATATTGATAGCGCCCGAAATATGACCTTCGGCAAACTCTCCTGGTGACCTCACATCCACAACAGGAAGTGATTTTTTTAAGGTTAAAAATTCTTCAGTACTAAGAATTTGCATAAACGGCCAGATTAAAAACAGTGTATATTTTGAAAGGTCAAAGATATATAACGAAATCTAAAGCGTTGGCTTTTTTATCATCAGGATAACAATTCCTTTAAATGCACTTAAATTTATCATGGAGTTCTAATGTACTGAATATTTTCGTATATTTGAGAATCATACCTTTAGTCGACCATAGTTCCAACCAACATGAAGAAATTCAACATTTTAGTTATTGATGATAATGTCCGGAATATAACATCTCTTCAGGAGGTGCTGTTGGTAAACGATTTTGTGGTTAAAACTGCCTCAAGCGGAAAGGAAGGAATGGCGATTTTGACTGAAGAATCAATTGATCTGGTTTTTATAGGAGTAGACATGGCCGGAAGGGCTAGTTATCAGATTTGTAAGTCGATCAAATTGAACCCGGATTTACGTGGAACTCCAGTTATTTTTATTGTTAGTAGCGATGAGTTGATCTTTGCCAAAGAGATCTATGAATCTGGTGGTGATGATTTTATCACGATGCCATATGTTTGGAGTGAATTGTTGATGAAGGCCAGAATCCACCTCGAATTGAAGTACAGCCGCGAAATGTCGAGGAATATGAATCAAATACTGGAGGCAAAAGTCGCTCAACGAACGGTTGAGCTGGAGGATTCGGTAAAAAAACTTGGTGAGGCAAAGAAGGAACTTGAATTGTTAAATATTGCCAAATCCGAATTTCTGAATCTGATCAGTCACGAGATTAGAACCCCGCTTAATGGCATTATGGGAAGTTTGGCTTTAATCGGTCGCTACCAATACACCGACGAGGTGAATCGCTATTTTTCACTTTTGGATACATCCGTTAAGCGTCTCGAAAAGTTCTCAAATACGATTCTGGAGGCTTCAACACTTCGGCTAAAAGGTGAAAAAGCTTTGAAAAAGCTTGAAGTTGATCTTGTCAATGTAATTCAAGAGGCAGTTGATGAATGTGCGAAAAAGTTTTTGGAGAAAAAAATTGCGATTAGTGTTCAGAACGATACGATCAATTCATCCCTCAAAGGTGATCATAAATTTCTCTTGAAAAGTTTTTCTGCAGTACTGGATAACTCGTTTAAATTCTCGCCCAAAGAGGGCAAGATCGAGATCAAAATTAGCTATGAATCAAGCGGATATTTGAAAGTATCTATTTCTGATAATGGAAAAGGTTTTTCCAAAATTGCAATGGATAATATCTATAAACCGCTCAGTAATCTTGAAGCGCATTTCGATCAAAATACAGGGATGGGTCTGCATCTTGCAAAATTGATAGTGGATGCACACGCCGGATTTATATCTGCAGGAAACCGGGAACCCAATGGTGCCCTCATTGAAATTCTACTTCCATCGAAGCATTGATTGTTATTTTGAAGTAATATATCCGATCGCTTGTTTAATTAATCGACGGTAATCGGGACTCGTATAACTATTCTTATCGTGTCCGGGTTGGATATACACAATTTTTGAGTTTTCTTTTTTTAAAGTCCATCCTATCAGAATATTACTTTTCGGATGATCGGTAGAAAGAAGAGGATAGATTTCAGACAGAACTTCCAGATTTCCATATACTTCGTCGTGCAAAACAAATTCTTTCATTCCTTTAATTACCGGATGCGACTTATTCACTATCTGAACATAGAAATCAACGTCGTGTTGGTACGATGAGGCTCCAAATTTATTGTCCTTTTTCTTTTCGTAATACTTTCCTCCAATAATACTTTCAAATTCGGGCCACTCCTGGTAAGCACAGATAGCATGGTGCAGGAACAGGAGACCTTTACCTGCACTTAACAATCTGTAATAGGATTTTTTCTCTTCATCGGTAATTGTTTTGGGCATATCGTAAAATACCACGGCATCGAAGGAAGTCAGATCGACTGTTCCTAGCTGAATTAACGCTTTAGGATGAATGAGTTCCGTATAGGTCATATTATTGAAAGAATCGAACATTTGAAAAAACGACTCCCGGTCAAAATCATGGCCGCCAGTAACAATCAATATTTTCAATTTACTGGCTGATGCATTGATGTTTAAAATCAATAAAATAATTAGAAGGATTAAAGTATTTAGTGCTTTCATGTCTTTATTTTTCAAAAATTCAGATAAACTTTATTGCGTTTTTGTGGTCGTCTCCGGTATCAGAGGTGATTATTTACCGCATGACTGAATCCGTCTTTGTCGTGGGCAAGGCTGATCAGATATTTAATTTTGAGTTCTTCGGGAGCATTGTCCACAACATACGAATGATGGGTAAAATCCAGCATTTCAAGGTCATTGAAATCATTTCCGATGCCCAAAGTGCTTTTCTGGTCAATACCGGTTATCCGGCAGATTTCCTCGATGCCATGTGCTTTTGAAACGCCATTTGGGAAAATCTCCATCCAGGTGTAATCCGGATTAAGAGGAGAGGTGGTTCTGATAACACTTAACTCAGGGAATGTTAGTAGTATTTTCTCTTTAAAAAGCTCAAATTGATTGCTTTCGCGTGAAAAGAACATGAGGAGTTGTGACGAAATAAAAGGTTGATCCGGGTCAATCTTTACCGCATCCCCAAATTTTTTGTGATGCTCGACATACCTTGTAATCTCCGGACAATCGTAGCTTTCCCACCATGCAAAATTATGATTGTCAGGTAACTCTCGCGAAACTTTAAAATTTTGGTTTTCACTGATCAGAAAATTAATGATATCTCCTGTCGTAACAGCAGGAATTGACATCGCACGGATCAGCTTTTGAGATTTCCAATCCATTATTCCGGCTCCTGAAGAAACAATTACAAAATCAAACGGCGAATTTTCGTTTAAAACCTGTCTCACTTTATAAAGATTACGACCTGTTGCCGCAACCCTGCAAACACCTAAATTTCCTAATCTTTCGAGCGTCTCTTTATCTGTGGGGCTTATCGACTGATCTGATTGCAAAAGTGTTCCGTCAAGATCGGTGACAACCATTTTAACTTCTGGCATATATAGTTGATTTATATTAATTTAAGAGTGCGATTGTCGATTTCATATATTTGAAAATGTACTTATTTTGAAAAACACTAAAATAATGCTTTGTATTGGTTGTGGCGTGCAAATCTGAGATAATTAATGCTGGATATTACCTAATATTCTGAAAAATCCTTTTACAAGTATGTTTTTGGCTGTTTGTGGTGAACTGTGATCATTTTTAACAGTTTCTATCGCAATGTTTTTATTACTGCAATTATTGCCGGACTATACATTACGTTTTTGCCTGATATTTTTCAACAAACAATCTACTATATCCCATAATTTTTCATCTTCGTTTTTTGTAAAAAAAGTTTATAAATTAGCGGACTAAATAATCTGTTGCAAAAAAAAATATTTGCAACGATTCTTTGTGAGACAGCTTCGTGTTCAGAAATAAAACTTCTTTTATACCAAACGATTATGAATAACAGACTTCAGGAACTCACCGATAAAATATATCAGGAAGGAATATCAAAAGGGCAGGAGGAGGCCGATTTGATAAAAACCAAAGCTAACGCTGAAGCTGCAAAAATATTAGCTGACTCCAAACTTGAGGCCGATCAGATTTTAATTGTCGCAAACAAAAAAGCGAATGATATTAAAGAGAATACAAATTCAGAAATCAAACTTGCCGCCCGGCAAGCTATTGAAGCTTTAAAACTCGAAGTCGTTAATTTGATTAATGGAGCTATTACAGCTGCCGATATCAAGGCGGGAGTGGGTGATGTCGAATTTATTCAAAAAGCCATCGAAATGATGGTTAAAAACTGGGCAACCAATTCAGATATAACAACTGATATGAAAATCCTTATTCCTCAGAAAGATGAAAAGGCAATTATTGAGTACTTTAGTTCAGTTGCTAAGGGGTTATTAGACAAAGGATTTATGATTGAAACGGTAAATGGAGTGAAGACAGGTTTTCAGGTTGCTCCGGATAAGGGTGGCTACAAAATAAGTTTTACGGATCAGGATTTTATCACCTTTTTCCAGGAATATCTTCGTCCGAATGTAGTTGAGCTCTTGTTCGATAAGAAATAATTAAAACCTATTCCCGTGAGTAAGTACTATTGTCTTATCGCAGGCCTTCCTGAAATTCGGGCTGAAGAATATAAGCTTCTTTATAATCTTGAGGAGTTTAAGGAGATACTGAAGGATAATCTCAACCCAAATGATTTTGATCTTGTGATGTTGTTCTACCGGAAGTTCGACAATGTTAATCTGTTGGCGTTTCTTAATAAATCTGATTCTCAACCCGATCGAAGAGGAAGTATTACTTTTGAAATGCTTACAGCGTTTGTAAAACAATTGGAAGAGCAAGAGACCTTTAAAGATGATCGTTTCCCTTATTATTTCAGGGAATTTATCCCTGCTTTTTTGAATGAAAAACCCATTTTCCCAAGTCTAAGTTGGGAAGATCAATTGACAACGCTCTATTTCAATACAGCCATTCAATGCCGGAATTCATTTATATCCGAATGGTTTGCGTTTAACCTTGACATTACCAATATTTTCACAGCCATCAATAGTCGAAATTTCACCATCGATTTGTCTGGAACAATTGTTGGAACAGGCGAATTGGCAGAGACGATCCGTAGTAGCAATGCAAAAGATTTTGGAATTAAACCCATATTTCCCTACCTCGACGAGGTAATGCGCATAGCCGACGAGTCTAATCTGCTTGAACGTGAAAAAAAAATGGATCTTTTAAAATGGTCATGGATTGAGGAAAAGGTTTTTCATTATCGCTTTAGCATCGAAAATATATTTGCCT
>JAAFHB010000175.1 GCA_010906965.1 Mariniphaga sp.
ACAATCAGTTTTTCGTCGGGATTAAAGTCGTAAAACAGGCAGGGTTGAATGGCATCAGGCTGACTTTTGGCGGCACTCCAGTTCATGGTATTTTCCAGATCGGCTACAGACTCTATTAGCACTGCGCGATTCGATTTAATTAGAAAGTGGCACCCTTCTGAATACGGATCACCCACCTTTCCCGGGAATGCAAATACATCGCGGTTGTACGAATTGGCGATATCAGCGGTAACCAAAGCGCCCCCTTTTTTGGCAGACTCCACCACAATCGTCGCATCAGATAAGCCTGCAATAATGCGGTTTCGGCGCAGAAAATTGGTTCGTTCGATGGGTGAATTACTCAGAAAATCAGTTACCAAACCACCCTGACTTTCGATCATCTCCTTCGCAATGGCGGTATGTAGTGAGGGATAGACTGTTTCGAGACCGTGCCCCATCACCGCCACAGTTGGCAGCCCGGTTCGTAAGGCAGATTTATGCGATTGTATGTCAATGCCATATGCCAATCCGCTTACAATAATTATCTTATAACCCCTCTCTGCCAATACCGAAATGAACTGATCAACAATTCTTCTCCCGTACTCAGTGGCATGGCGTGTTCCGACAATACTGATTACTTTGGGACAATTCAAAAACGGATTGCCCTTAACGTATAAAATGATAGGTGCGTCGGAACATCCCAACAAACGCTGCGGATAATCCTCGTCGAGATAAAACAGTGCATTTACATTGTTTTTTTGCAGGAATTCCACTTCGCGTCCGGCTCTTGACATCACCTCCGAGCTGATAATATTTTTTGCAAGAATAGTTCCCACGCCAGGAATTTGACGCAATACATTCTCTTTTTCCCGAAATACCTGTTCCGCAGATCCCGTATATGCGATCAGAGATTTGGCTGTGATACTTCCGATACCGGGAATCAGCGATAACGCAATTTTATGGATGAGGTTTTCTGTCATAGCGCATGAGCAGTAATGAATTAGGCAAACAAACTATTTTTTTCCTTTTGACCTGGGAACAATAATCCGGTAGGAAGACGAACTCCATGCCCCAAATATTCCCAAAGCACCACCCGTAAAGTTCGACGGTGGGTTACCCGGCGCCTGCGAATTGACGCCTTGCTGAATCGACTCACTTATACCTTTGAAATACCGCCATGTGCTCCTTTCAAGATTTAATAGTTCTACAATAACACTATCGCCCGGTGCAAAATTGCGGTAATAAATAGGGGCTACCATCTTTTCACCATCCGAAAAGGCATCCGTCATCAGAAAGTAATCATTTACTGCAAAACGACGGTTGCGGTATAGTCTGATGCGGTAATAATTTTCAATCGTGGCGGGATCACGGAATCTGACAAAAACGTTCAGACTATCACTTTCGAATAATCCAGGTTGAAAATAGACGGTGTCGATAGGAACAGGATTAGGTACCTCAGCAGCTGCACTGAAAGTCTCACCTTCTGTGGTGATTTTTAGTGTATAAGCTCGTCCGGATATCGCTTTTGTCTTGGAAGATATATAATAACCACCTCCCTTTTCAATAAGGTTCTCCTTCACCGAAAGATACTGCAACTGTACTGAAGCATTTTTAACGGTTGAAAAATTACTTTGGTCAAAGAATCCCTGGCTTTTTGTAATTTTCACCATAAACGGATTATCTATATTTGTAATAAAGCTTTCGATCACCACTTTGGAACTTTCGTTTTTCAGGTTCACCTCTATCACCTCCTCACATGACCATAGCACCATAAGAACGGAGAGCATTGGAAGGAATTTTTTTAAAAAGTTAAAAATCCGATGCCTGACAATTATGATATTACAGATATTCAATTATTTGTAATTTAGTGAAAACGTGAATATGAAATATGATCAATGGTCACATTCCGTAATGCAAGTTTAGTGAAAAAAGCGGTAAAAATCAAGATTACCTGAACGATCGGAAACCGCTTCCACGGTATCCAAAATTTCGAAGGCCGTTACCTTCCCGAAGTGTTTTAATTGTTGAATGCGGACTGTTGTTGAATTCATTATTATTACTTTTTCTGGATATGGCCGTGGTATTCCGGACCTGGGTTGTTAGTCTGCCTGGCATCGAATGACCATTAGTAGATTGTGATTCTCGTACAGAAATAATGTTTTCCTGAAATGAAGTTTCATCGAGTTCTTTTAAAGCTTCATGCGCTTCATGAGTATTGGGCATTTCAACAAAACCGTAACATTTCGATTGGCCGGTAATATGATCCAATATAACTTTAACAGTCGAGACCAACCCATAATGTGAAAAGAGTTTTTGCAGATCTTTGGTAGTAGTAGAGGAATTTAACCTCGCCACGAATAGGTTCATAATGCAATAATATTTAGGTTTAAAAATGGGATATAATTTTTAGGATACGGGTAATTTTTAAAGTTGTTTCCAAATAGAGGAACAACTTCGCTGAATTTATTTTTAGTTCATTGTAAAGTTCAGAAAAGGACTGAAAAATTGTTAAGCTAGATTCACATTATTTATCCGTTCCCGGCTAAGCAGTTTTCATTACCTTTGTTGGAATGATTGATCAGGGAACTATACAACAAATACTCGATAGTGCGGAGATCGCAGATGTGGTTGGGGATTTCGTGACTTTAAAGCGACGAGGTACGAGTATGATCGGATTATGTCCGTTTCACAACGAGAAAACACCTTCGTTTAATGTTTCGCAGGCCAAAGGAATCTATAAATGTTTCGGATGCGGGAAAGGGGGTTCGTCTGTCAATTTTATTATGGAGCATGAACACTTGTCGTATGCCGATGCGTTACGATGGCTTGCAAATAAATACAATATCCCAATTAGAGAAAAGGAGGAGAGTCCGGCAGATGTTATTGAACGAAATGATCGCGAAAGCCAGTTGATCGTTTCGGAATTCGCCCAGAAATTCTTTAGCAATCAACTGTGGGAGACCAATTCGGGCCGGTTAATCGGCCTTTCCTATTTGCGCCAACGTGGAATGCGGGATGATATCATCAATAAGTTTGGTATAGGTTATTGTCCTGAGGGGAAAGATATTATGACCAATGCCGCGCTTAAGGAAGGTTTTAAGATGGAATATCTCGAAAAGACCGGTCTTACAATCAAACGTGAAGAGTGGGTTCGTGACCGTTTTGCCGGACGAATTATGTTTCCGATTCATGGAATTTCGGGTCGCGTGATTGGATTTGGTGGTCGAACCCTGACGCAAGACAAAACGGTTGCAAAATATCTCAATTCGCCCGAATCTGATATCTACCATAAAAGCCGGGTTTTATACGGAATCTTTCAGGCAAAAAGGAGTATTATACAGGAAGATAAATGTTATCTTGTTGAAGGATATACCGATGTAACTTCCTTGCATCAGTCTGGTATCGAGAATGTGGTTGCTTCTTCAGGAACTTCACTCACAATCGATCAGATCCGAATGATTCGTAGGTTTACAAGCAATGTTACAATTATTTATGATGGTGATCAGGCTGGGATAAAAGCTTCGATGCGCGGAATTGACATGGTTCTCGAGGAAGGCATCAATGTTAAAGTACTTCCGTTGCCCGAAGGTGAAGATCCCGATTCGTTCTCGCGATCGATGAGTGCCACGCAGCTGAAGGATTATATTCGTGATAACGAAACTGACTTTATAAAATTCAAGACGAAATTATTGCTTGCTGGTGTTGAAAAAGATCCGATCAGCAGGGCAAAGTTAGTGACCGATATTGTGAGTTCAATTTCGGTAATTCCTGATGAAATTGTACGGTCGGAATACCTCAAAGAGTGCAGTCGTCTGCTTGACGTTCGCGAAACGGTGCTTTACAATGAAATCCGAAAGTTAAAGGTAAAGTCTGAGGATGAAATGATTAAGCACCAGGAGCGTGAGTTGTTAAAAGAGACCACTATAAAAAGTCAGCCATTAACGGTTCCGATTCCGGAAATCAACCCCTGCGAAAATGAGGAGCGTGAGTTGCTGAAGTTATTGATTAAATACGGATTGCATAAAATATTTGAAGTTGAAAATCCGGAGACAAGCGAGACTGAAATTATTTATGTGGCCGATTATATTCTTACGGAACTCGAAGCCGACCAGATGGAATCTGTAAATCCGGTAATTAAAGCTGTCTTTGATGATTACCGTATGCATCTTGATGATGAAAACTTCGATGCGATAAAATATTTTGTAAATCACCCTGATCATGAAATCAGTCAGTTGGTTTCGGATATCATGTCCGAAAAGAATAAGTTGAGCCAGTATTGGCGTAAAAAGGGAAGTTTTATAGAAGAGGAACAGGATATTTTGCATCAGTTGGTTCCTAAGGTGTTGCAGGAATGTAAACTGCGTTATATCTCCTTTCTGATCTCGCAGGCAGAGCAAGGGATACGGAAAGCTTCGGAGAACAATGATTTTGAAGCCATCATGGAATTTCAGAAGCGTTACCAGAAACTGAAAACAGTCGAAGGTCTTTTATGCGGTCATCTCGGACAGCGGACAATTACGTCGTAAAGAATTGCATTTAAATGAAATTGACGAATTAATAAATAGGCGATAATTATGGTATTTGTTACAGGGGGAACCGGAATGGTTGGGGCACATTTACTTTACGACCTCGTAAGCAATGGTGAGAAAGTTCGTGCACTCAAACGACCTGGAAGCAACCTACTAAGAACAGAAAAAATATTTTCTTATTACAGCTCTGAATATCAGTTACTCCTGCAAAATATTGAATGGGTAGATGGTGACATACTCGATAAGGATGGCCTTGGGGAACTATTGGTCGGAGTTGATCAGATATATCATACCGCCGCAATAGTTTCTTTCGATCCGCGCGACCGGGAAACAATGATCCATAACAATGTTGAAGGAACGGCCAATCTTGTTGATCTGGCTGTATCGCTGCATATTCCCCGGTTTTGCCATGTTAGTTCAATTTCTGCAATCGGTTCACCACCAGAAGGGATTGAAGCAAACGAGGATCATCCGTGGCGCAACAGCATTGATCATTCGGCTTATGGCGAAAGCAAATATCTTTCGGAGATGGAGGTATGGCGGGCCATTTTTCTGGGATTGAATGCAGTAATTGTCAATCCATCGGTGATTATTGGTCCGGGTGACTGGAAATCAGGAAGCTCAATGCTGTTCTCGACTGTTTGGAAAGGATTAAAATTTTATACAAAAGGTGGAACTGGTTTTGTTGACGTCAGGGATGTAACAAAGTTGATGCGACTTTTAATAGCGGATGATGTTTGGGAAGTCACTAAAAATCAAAGATATATTTTGAATGCTGAAAATATAGCTTTCCGCGACTTCTTTAATCAGATTGCCGGGTGTCTGCATGTAAAACCACCAAAATATTTTGCTGACAATCTACTGCTTAGTTTAGCTTTCAGGTTATCTTCAATTAAAAGTTACCTTACCGGAAGCCAACCTTCGATTACACGCGAAACTGCCAAAAGTGCCAACAGAGTTAATTATTACGATGGATCGAAAGTTTGCCGGACGATAGGATTTGAATATACGCCTGTTAAGGTTTCTATCCGCAACAATTCCCAATTATTTCTTAAAGATTTTGGTTCAAAATAGTTTTGGGCGCAACCTTTTGACGTTTTGTTTCGTCAATAGAAAAAAAACTATAATCTCTTATTATGAAAAAATCAACATTAGTGTTTATGGCACTTCTGTTTTTGGTAAATCTATCTTTTGCACGAAAAGGCAAAAAAGATGTTATTTATCTTAAAAACGGTAGTGTGATTAATGGTCAGATCATCAGTTCGCTTCCTTCAGGACAGGTGAAAATAAAGACGAAGGACAACAGTCTTTGGGTTTTTGAAGCATCCCAAATCGACAGCATTAGTAAGACAGCCAATGCATTTAATCAAATTCGCACCGGGTATTTTAACCTAACCGAAGCGGGTATTTTAGCCGGGAATTCCAATAACAAGTATTCTTCTCCTTTTTCGTTGATGAACATCAGCGGATGGCAATTCAAAAACCGTTTTTCTGTCGGAGCTGGTGCCGGCGTCGAGTTTTTCAGCGAAACCTATCTTCCGGTAGTTGCCGATTTCAGGTATTACTTAAAACGTCAGGGATTAAATCCATTTTTCGGATTGCAGGGCGGTTATAGCTTTGCACTGGATACACCGGATAAGCAATATGTTTATGGGAATACTGATATATGGCGAAATCCAAGCGGACAAAGCCTTGATATGAAGGCCAAAGGTGGTTTAATGGTGAACCCTTCTGTCGGAATCTGCACACCACTGGGTGACAATCTCGCACTTACTTTCAGTGCCGGTTACCGAATCATGCGGCATCGCTACTGCCGCGAAGACAACTACGATATCGATATCGACTACAACCGCCTTTCTCTTAAAATCGGTTTGATATTTCAATAAATTCAACCTAATTCAGCTATGAAACAATTCAATACAATTTTTAAACTTCTGGCATTGATTTTTATCTTATCGGGATGTGAAGATAAATACACAGAACAGTACCTCTCTCTCGAACCGGTGTATTTGAGTTACAAGGATTTCAGGGAGGCAGTTAAAGTTGAAAGCACTCACGCATTGCAGAAGCCAGGTAAAATCTATTATAAGGATAATTACCTGTTTATTAATGAAATCATGAAAGGTATTCATGTATATAACAATTCCAATCCTGCTTCTCCGCAATACGTTGGATTTATAGCAATTCCAGGAAACGTTGATATGGTGATCAAAGGAAACATCATGTATGCTGACAGTTATATTGATCTTGTCGGAATTGATATTACAAATCCTGCAACTGCCAAAGAAGTTGCCCGTTTGAAAAGCGTATTCCCTTATTCTGTTCCGCCATACGAGCAGTATTACCGCCTCGGAACAATAGACGACACACAAGGTGTTGTCGTTGACTGGAATATTAAAAAAGTTCGGAAAGAGATTGAACAGATCGATTACCCCATCTATCCGGTATATTTTGGAAGTAAGTTTACTAATTTCTCTTTAAGTGCCGATGCCGTCCAATCAAATGGTGCTCAACAAGCCTCCCCTGCCGGGATAGGAGGTTCAATGGCCCGATTCGGACTGATTGGTAATCATTTGCTGGCTGTTGATAACAGTACTTATTATAATTTTGATTTGACAAACGCCACCACTCCTTTGCTGGAAACTAAGTCCAGCATTAATTGGGGAATTGAGACGATGTTTCTGTCGGGTAGCAATATGTTCCTTGGAACGAGAAATGGAATGTTAATCTACAATGTTACTGATGTTACCAAACCTACTTACGTATCCAATTTCTGGCACGCCACTGGTTGTGATCCTGTGGTTGTACAAAATAACCGTGCTTACGTCACAATACGAGGCGGAACACCCTGCCAAAACACTGCAATCAATCGTCTTGATGTTCTCGATATTACAAATCTCAAAAATCCCACATTGATGCGATCGTATAATATGACCAACCCGTTCGGTCTGGGAATCGACGATGACGTGCTGTTTGTTTGTGATGGCACTGCCGGTTTGAAAGTGTATAATGCTGCAGATCCTTATCTTATTTCGGAACACCTGATTGCAACGTTTAAGGATATCAATGCCTATGATGTAATTCCGCTTGGCAACTCTCTGTTGATGATTGGTCAGGATGGTTTTTATCAGTACGATTACACCAATCTGAACGATATTAAGCAGATCAGTTCGATTAAAGTGGTCAAATGATGGTCGCCGGATTCAATTCATTATTTTCACAAACAGCATATTGATTTGCTTATTTATTGGTTATGTTCCTAAACTACAGTGTCATGGAAAAAATATTGGCAATCATTTTGTTCGTTTTGCTCTTCGCCAGTTGTAAAAAGGCTGCAATTATACCGTCAATTATACAGCCAAATAAAGTCGATGGCCTTGAGCTGACATTCATTAAAACTAATCTTCAAAAAAACTTCGCAACCATCTATTTTTTAAATGAAAATGTTGGATACATAGCCGGTTTCGATGGATCCATGTACAAAACAATTGATGGAGGAAATTCATGGACAGCTTTAAACACGAACACATCATTGCCACTTTATGATATTTATTTTCTTAATAACAATGAAGGGTTTGCAGTGGGAGGTAAGGACAATTGCGGAGGGACCGGTTGTGTTCCTGAAGGTGCAATTATCATTCACACAAAAGATGGAGGGCAAACATGGAATCAATCATCTTTTGCTCCATCTGAAAAAATTGAGTTGAGATCGATTTGTTTTGCAAGTGATTCTCTGGGATTTACAGTTGGAGATGGATTAATTCTTTCAACAAGAGACAGAGGTGCGAATTGGCAGGAAACAAAAATAAATAATCTTGGGGGAGTAATGTTGGATGTTAAATTTATTAATGACAAAAAAGGTCTAATTGCTTGTACTTTTGGAAAACTTCTAAAAACAATAGATGGAGGTATCAACTGGAATGTTTCAAGTCCTTTCCCTGCAATAGGAGCAAATTCATTAGCATTAGTAAATGAAAATTTAATTTTTACCGCGGGCTATACCAATCTGATGAAGTCATCCAATTTTGGAAGTACATGGTCGGACCTTCCAAATTATCCAACGGATATTTTCAAATTATTATTTACATCCGAAAACATCGGCTATGCTTTTGGAAGAGGCGAATACTCTGGTGGCGATTTTGGACATAATTATGGGTCGATTTATTTCACAATTGACGGAGGCTCGTCCTGGAAAGGGAATAAAAAGATTGCCGCTGTCGGACTGATTCAATCAGCGAGTTTCCCAGCGTTAAATGTTGGTTATGCAATTAGCGGTAATGTTGTAATTAAATTGGTTAAATAATTTAGACTTATACCTATGAGAGGCATTAAATTATTCCTTCTGTGTATTATTGTTTCATTCAGTACATATGCTCAAAACAATGAGGGCAAAACCCACAAAGGTCAGATCGGAATTACATTTTCGTCATTTGGAGAGAATGACGTGGTCCGTTCTCAGGAATTAATCGGTAGCGCGAGTAAAAGCGGAGACTCGTTTTATACCTTTGGGATCAATTATCTTTATAAACTGAACAACACATTCGATGTTGAAACCGGCATTGAGTACTCAAATCATAAAATAATAATCAAACCCATGGTCATTCCAAACATGGATACTTATTCACCAAATTACAGCGCTAATTTATCCCTGGTAAATATCCCGATTACCTTGCGGTTTAATTTCCTGAAATATTGTTTTATAAATGGGGGAATCATATTTGAAATGGATGCAAGTACCTCAAGCCCGATAGACGGCCAGACCGGAATAGGTAGTATTTTAGGATTGGGAATTAAATATGAATTTAAATCAGGGCTCTCAGTCTTTGCAAATCCCTATATTAAAGCACATTCCTTGGTTCCTTTTACGTCGGGTGATAATCATCAAAGACTGTTGGAGTCGGGTTTTCGGTTTGGTTTGATGTACGCATTTAAATAATTGACTATAAGTTGTTTGGCGCGAATAATTGAATTTTGTAATGATTGCAGTTGGCTATTAGTGACTGGTCCCGACGCATCGGGAGCAGACTCCCTTATTATAAAATCAGGGATTATCTTGAGCTGAATTCATTCGCTGAACCTGACTGAAATGTTCGTATATTTGTCTGGCAAAATTTTGTAATTATGAACGTAACAGCACATATAGATATAAGTACTCCAAAAGGACGTAAAATTGTGCAAGAATTGGAACGCAACTAAAAAATAGTTGTTTAACAAAATAAAATCCTTAGCTCATTCTGCCGAAAGTTATCCTATCACTTCGATTAAGTCTATTTTACAATACGGATACAATGCACGTCGCATTAATTATAAAAAATTTTAAATAAAAATCTTTGAAAAAGACTCAAGTGAAAAATTCCATAGGCAGAATAGCTATTCGTTTAGTGCTGATTGCAATGGCAGTATCTATTTCCTCCGCAGGTATTTCATCCTGTGGCAATCAATCCGCAAAAAAGGAAGTTAAGAAGGGTGCAGAGATCCTGGCAAATCTGCTCGAGGACAACAATTCAGCAGATGAATCGCAAGTTGTTAACTCTCTGATTGTTTCTCCGAAAAATCCCCGGCCCGGAGAGGCATTCCGCATATTAGCAGTTGGGGGAAAGAATATCCCAAAAGCAAAGATTGTCGTCAATGGCCAGGCAGGTTCTCTCGAATCGCAGAAAACCAGAAATGGAGATGGATTGCCTTTTTGGCGGATTGATGAGTTTAAAGCTGTATCTGCTGGCAAATATAAAGCAACCTTAATATTGGGCAATAAAACTGTCTCTGAGATTGAGTTTTCTGTGACGGATAAGATGGCTAATCAAACTTCCGGGTCAGTCTGGAAAAATCAGCGGGGTTGGGATCGCGAAACCGAAGCGCTTTATTCGG
>JAAFHB010000176.1 GCA_010906965.1 Mariniphaga sp.
AACAGCACTTTTAACTGATTATCGTGGAAACCGAAAACAACGCAATCAAGCGAAATATGGTTCAGAAAATGCTGATCGTAAAAATTGGTATCTATTGTCACTGCCTTTAAAGTTTAAGCAAAAGTAAAATTTTATCCTCCTTCTTTTGATTTCTGAAATAAAAAACCATCATTGCTTCGACATAACACATACTTATAGAACAAATCTATGAATCATGTAAATCTGCAAACGAATTGTGTAACAGTTATGTGTCGGACTTCGCCTATTTTTACGTGATATTGTCTAAATATGGTTTGTAATCGTTGCATAACGATTGTAATGAGCGAACTGGATAAGATCGGTGTAGCGCGAATTTAAATTAATTATACTTTGAAAAATGTGGTTTTTAAAATCAAAAGAAGAAGTACTTAAAGAAATTATTGTTGATCCGGCACAAGGCCTGTCAGAGGACGAAGCAAAAGCCAGATTGGGGAAATACGGCGAAAACAGGTTGCAGGGTAAAAAGAAGAAGACAATTTTCCAAATGTTTGTGGCCCAACTTCAGGAATGGCTTATTTATATCTTATTTGCAGCTGTAATTATTACGCTGTTTATGGGTGAGTATATTGATGCAACAATCATCATCCTTGTAATAATTACAAACGCTGTTCTTGGTGTAATTCAGGAGGTTAAAGCGGGAAAAGCAATTGAGGCGCTTCAGAAAATGTCATTTCCAAAAGCGCTCATCCGCAGAAGTGGTGAAGTTAAAGAGGTTAATTCCCATGAAGTTGTCCCTGGCGATATTTTGATTCTTGATGCCGGACGGATCATAGCTGCGGATATTCGTTTAATTGAGTCGGCCAATCTTCAAATAGAAGAATCTGCACTGACGGGAGAGTCTGTTCCAGCTGATAAAGATGCACTACTTCTTCTGAGCGATCCTAAAACACCGCTGGGAGACAGAGCGAACATGGCATTTATGTCGACCCTCGTAACCAGTGGAAGAGGGGTCGGTGTAGTGATTGAAACCGGCATGAATACCGAAGTTGGTAAAATAGCAAATCTTATCAACACGGAGGAAAAGGCGAAAACCCCTTTGGAAATCAGGTTAGATCATTTGGGGAAAACACTTGGAAAGTTTGCCATCGGAATCTGTGTTATTATTTTTATCATTGCCTTATTACAGGGTCGCGATCTGGCAGAAATGTTTATTCTATCGGTTTCTTTGGCAGTTGCGGCCATCCCCGAAGGTCTTGCAGCCATTGTGGCAGTGGTGCTTTCCATTGGTGTAACAAGTATGTCGAAGAAGAAGGCCATTATTAAGAAGTTACCAGCTGTTGAAACGCTCGGTTCTGTCAATATTATCTGTTCTGATAAAACGGGAACCTTAACTCAAAACAAGATGACGGTTACAACCTATTTCAACCTGGAGGGAGAAATAGCCGTTGAACGGAATAATAAAAACAGTGCCACCGATGATGTAATGTTACTTGCAAAAGCGATGATCCTAAGTTCCGATGCGACTTTCGAAAACGGACATGGAACAGGCGACCCAACAGAAATTGCATTGTTGCTTTTAGGTGATGATCTGGGAATTGACAGAAAAGAATTGAATGCCAATAACAAACGTGCCGGTGAATATTCTTTCGATTCCGACCGTAAATTAATGTCGACGCTGACAGAAGAAAACGGAAAGTATACCGTTTATACGAAAGGGGCAATCGGTAACCTGATCGAAATTTCTACCCATGTTTTAGAGAAAGGAGAAGTAGTTCCGATTACCGAAACATACAAAAAACAGTACAAAATTGCAACAGACAAAATGTCGAACAATGCACTCCGTACACTTGGAGTCGCTTATAAACCAGCAAGTACTGTCATAGAAGCTTCGGAGATGGAGAAAGACCTGATCTTTGCCGGGCTCGTCGGAATGATCGACCCGCCCCGACCAGAAGTGAAGGCTTCTATTCAATTAGCAAAAGGCGCTGGAATTACATCTGTGATGATTACTGGCGATCATAAAAATACGGCCTTCGCAATTGCCTCTGAACTGGGGATGGCCGAAACCATTGATCAGGCAATTACAGGTAAGGAGATGGATGACTTTTCAGATAAGGAATTCATTGAAAAAGTTGAAGGGTATAGGGTATTTGCGCGTGTTTCCCCGGAGCATAAAGTGAAAATTGTTCACGCACTTAAGTCTAATGGTAATATTGTATCCATGACAGGTGACGGGGTTAACGATGCCCCCTCTCTGCATGCGGCTGATATCGGTGTTGCAATGGGAATTACCGGTACTGATGTTGCAAAAGGAGCCTCGGATATGATCCTTATGGATGATAATTTTTCAACAATTGTTTCTGCGATCGAACAAGGCCGAAATATTTACAATAACATCAAAAAGTCGGTTATATTTCTTCTTACATGTAATCTGGGGGAGGTTATTACGATGTTTGTAACATTGCTTTTAGGTCTGCAGGCACCATTAATTGCCACTCAACTCCTGTGGATCAACCTTATCACAGACTCTTTCCCGGCGATTGCATTGGGCATGGATCCCGGAAACCCGGATGTGATGAAAGAAAAACCGCGTGACGCAAAAGAGAGTTTCTTTGCCGGGGGCGCAGGTCTTCATGTTATTCTTGGTGGTGTATTAATTGCAATATTGACAATTTTAGCTTTTTGGTTTGGATATTATGAACATGGATACAGCCCGTTTGCCGAATCAGTCCCCGAAAGTACGGTAGAATACGCCCGGACAATGGCTTTTATGGTATTGGTGATGTGCCAGCTGTTTTACGCCCTGGCTGTAAGGAATAGTTCAAAATCAATTTTTCAGATTGGCGTTTTCTCCAATAAATATCTGATAGGAGCCATTTTATTGGGAGTGCTTCTTCAATTGATCGTAATAGAAATTCCGGTGATGCAAAAAGCTTTTCATTTGCAAATGCTTGATTTTGAAGGTTGGATAATTGCCATTTCTTTAGGATTAGTTCCGTTGCTGTTCAATGAAATTTTCAAAATATTTATTCGAACACGGTTGAAAAACTAATGTTTCTGTCAATGTTTGAATGATGCGGGTAGTATCTCAGCAATTAGGCAGGAATGACCAACTGACAGCTCCCAAAGCAACACCGCACCCTCAAAAAGTTTCAATTGGCAGCGGAAACCCGATGATGGTTACTTTGGGTGATGCAACAATTGTTTATGATCCGGATCACCTTCAATAAATGATGTTCTGTTAGAAAATCACTGTGGGTTCCGTGCCAATTACTTCGCCCGTGCTGGTATCAACCAATACCCTCCACATTGACGGATACAATTGCCAGACCACCTGCACGGTAAACGCCCATTGAGTCCAGATGTAAATAAATATCAGTATTTTCTACTTCAAAGCCGTTATAAATCTGATTTTCATTTCGAACATCCCAGTTGCAGAAATCGGGGCGTTGGTAAATCTTCATCCCGCTGGCTCTAAAAATTTTCAGTACCGATGTATCGGAAACACCGGTAAATTTTGAGTTTTGCTGAATGAACCGCTTTGCAATATTTATTGCACTTACAATTTTGAAATCTGCAAATTTAAAATTATCATTGTGTCTTACTGACATATTGAAATTTTACCCTTAAAACTTATTTACATGTTAATCAAATGGCTTCGTTCAGCAATGGTATTTGTCATTGTTTTTTCCACGTTTATAATGGCTTTTCAGGTCGAAGCCAGTTCCGTAAAATCTGCTGATGATCGGAAAATTCAACAAATCATTTCGAAGATGACGCTGGACCAGAAAGCACAACTTGTTATAGGCACCGGGATGTATTTTGAAATGCCGGATTCGCTGAAATCAAAAATGCCTCCGGGATTTGGCGGTGATGTCAACACGAAGGATCCGGTATATAATGAGATGGTTAAACGGATCCGGAAGTATTTACCTGGAGCTGGTGGTGTTTCTTCTGAATTTCCGGATTTGGGAATTGCATCACAAGTTTTAACCGATGGACCAGCCGGTTTACGAATTCAGCCTATCCGCAAAGGTGATACAAAGACCTATTATTGCACAGCTTTCCCAATTGCTACCGTATTGGCTTCAACGTGGGATAATGATCTGGTTTATAAAGTTGGACAAGCGATGGGAAACGAAGTAAAAGAATACGGTTCAGATATTTTGCTGGCACCTGCACTGAACATTCAACGCGACCCGCTTTGTGGCCGTAACTTCGAGTATTATTCCGAAGATCCGCTGGTTGCAGGTAAAACAGCTGCTGCCATGGTAAAAGGAATCCAGTCGAATGGTGTTGGAACCTCCATCAAACACTTTGCAGCCAACAACTCCGAAACAAACCGTATGTCGGTTAATACAATTGTGAGCGAACGTGCTCTGCGCGAAATCTATTTGAAGGGTTTCGAAATTGCTGTAAAAGAGGCTCAACCCTGGACGGTAATGTCTTCTTATAATAAAATTAACGGTACTTATACTTCCGAAAGCAATGATTTGCTGACTAAAATTCTGCGTAACGATTGGGGTTTTGAAGGTTATGTGATGACCGACTGGGGCGGTGGCAGCGATGTGGTTGCCCAGATGAATGCCGGGAATGATATGATTCAGCCAGGTCAGACAAAGCATATTCAGGATATAATAGATGCTGTAAAAGCCAATAAACTCGACGAAAAAGTTCTGGACCGTAATATCAGCAGGATACTGAAAATTATGGAGAAGGCTCCTCGTTATAATAATTATAAATATTCGAATACTCCTGATTTAAAAACACATGCCGAAATTACCCGTCAGGCAGCGACAGATGGAATGGTCTTGCTTGAAAATAAAGGAAATACATTGCCAATTAATACTGGAGTAAAAAATATTGCAGCTTTTGGGAATGCTTCCTACGACTTTATTGCAGGTGGAACCGGTAGTGGCGACGTCAACGAAGCGTATACTATTTCATTGTTCGAAGGTCTGACCAACGGTGGCTATACGCCTGATACACAACTGACCAATACCTATAATTCATATTTAAAAGAAGCAAAAGTAAAGCAAGGTAAACCAAAGAACCCTATAGCTGCTATGATGGGAGCAAAAGAGCCTGTTTCAGAAATGATCGTTACGCCAGAACTGGCCAAAACAATGGCTGAAAAATCGGATATGGCCTTAATTACAATTGGACGCAATGCCGGAGAGGGCCAGGACCGGACCGATACCGAAGGTGATTTCAGGCTGTCAACAACAGAAATGGAAATGATGAAAAATGTTACAGAAGCTTTTCATGCCAAAGGTAAAAAAGCGATCGTGGTATTGAATGTGGCTGGTGTTGTTGAAGTAGCAAGCTGGCGCAATGTACCAGATGCAATTCTTGTTGCATGGCAGCCCGGACAGGAAGGGGGAAACTCGGTTGTGGATGTGTTGTCGGGCAAGGTGAATCCTTCAGGCAAACTGGCTGTAACTTTTCCAATGTCATACTCCGATGCCCCTTCTGCAAAGAATTTCCCTGGAGTAGCTGAAAAATCGGATAAGAAAGATGATGCTGCCGATCTTTCTGGATTCTCGTTTATGCGCCGTACACCTTGGGAAATTGTTTATGAAGACGATATTTACGTTGGCTATCGCTATTACAATACATTCAAAGTCCCTGTTGCATACGAATTTGGTTACGGATTATCCTACACAAGTTTCACCTATTCCAACCTCAAACTAAGCAAATCGGATTTTAAAGGTCAGCTTACTGCTACGGTTGCCGTGAAGAATACGGGTAAAGTAGCAGGCCGCGAAGTCGTTCAGTTGTATATTGGTTCACCTTCAGGAAAATTGAAAAAACCAGCGGAAACTTTGGCTGCCTACGGTAAAACCAAACTACTGAAACCGGGTGAATCACAAACAGTAAGTTTTAGTATTGAGACCAAAGATTTTGCCTCATTCAACGAAACCACATCTACCTGGATTGCCGAAGCCGGAACCTACAACCTGAAAATCGGTGCCTCTTCATTGGCTATCAAACAAACCGCAACCTTCAAAATTGCTAAAGAACTCGAAGCTGGTAAAGTAACCAAAGCATTGTCTCCAACGCGCGAAATCAACAAGCTGGTTTCGAAATGATCCCTAAATAGCTTAAAAAACCACATAGGCACATACGACACTTTAGTTTATTGTCATTATTTTCCGATATGAACTATGAGTCTATGTGGTTAATAAACACATTATAGAACCTGATAAAAACATGCCCTTATGGAAAAACCAACAAAAATTTATGTTTTCGGACTTATTTTTACTATCCTTTTAGGCTACGGTTGTAGTCCGAAATGGACAGAAAAAGACAACGGAATATTTAAACAGGTATTAAACGAAAGCGGACAAACTTTGGGCTATTCCCCAACATCCGGAGTGCAGATTCTGACCGTTGACCGTCTGGCGTTTAAAGACCTGAATAAAAACGGGAAACTTGATGCTTACGAAGACTGGCGTTTACCGGTTGATGAGCGGGCCCGGGATCTTGCCTCCAAATTGTCGGTTGAACAAATTGCCGGGTTGATGCTATACAGTGGTCACCAGGCAATTCCATCTGCTGCAGGTGGCCGTTTCGGGGGAACCTACAATGGAAAACCTTTTCCTGAAAGTGGAGCCACAGCCAGCGACTTATCTGATCAGCAAAAGAAGTTTCTGACGAATGACAACCTTCGGCATGTATTGATAACTTCCGTTGAAAGTCCGTCTGTTGCAGCGCAATGGAATAATAACGCTCAGGCTTTGGTCGAAGGTATTGGACTGGGAATTCCGGAGAATAATAGTTCAGATCCACGTCATGGCAGTGATTCGTATGCCGAATTCAATGCTGGGGCAGGTGGTAAAATCTCGATGTGGCCCGGAACATTGGGAATTGCGGCTACCTTTGATCCGCAGTTAATGAAACAGTTTGGTGAGATTGCCGCTGCTGAATACCGAGCCCTTGGAATTACAACTGCACTTTCGCCTCAGATTGATTTAGCTACTGAACCACGATGGAGTCGTTTTGATGGAACGATGGGTGAAGATCCAAACCTGACAACCGATATGGCCAGGGCTTATGTAGATGGTTTTCAAACCTCAACAGGAGCTGCTGAAATAGCAGGTGGCTGGGGCTTTAAGAGTGTTAATGCCATGGTAAAACACTGGCCTGGTGGTGGACCCGAAGAAGGCGGTCGCGACGGACATTTTGGATATGGTGCCTATGCTGTTTATCCTGGGAATAATTTAAAAGATCACACAAAACCATTTACTGAAGGTGCTTTCAAACTCGAAGGTGCCACTAAAATGGCTGCGGCAGTAATGCCATATTACACAATTTCGTTTAACCAGGATACGGCGAACAACGAGAATGTTGGAAACAGCTACAATAAATACCTCATAACAGACTTGCTTCGCGGTAAATATGGCTACGATGGTGTCGTTTGCACCGACTGGATGATCACCAAAGACGTCATGGCCATTGATCAGTTTCAGGGGAAATGCTGGGGTGTTGAAAAATTGACCGAAGTCGAACGTCACTATAAAGCCATTGAGGCGGGTGTTGACCAATTTGGAGGAAACAACGAAATGAGTCCCGTGATTGAAGCATACAAGATGGGTGTTGCAAAACACGACTCCGCCTTTATGCGTAAGCGCTTTGAACAATCAGCTATCCGTTTGCACCGTAATGTGTTTCGAGTCGGGCTGTTTGAGAACCCATATCTTGATGTTAATGAAACCTTAGCGACAGTGGGAAAACCTGAATTTATGAAAGCTGGCTTTGATGCCCAGTTGCGTTCGGTAGTGATGTTGAAAAATCAGCAAAAAACCCTGCCATTGAAAAAACAGCTGAAAGTTTACATCCCAAAGAAATTTGTTCCAGGCGGACTAAACTGGTTTGGTGCAGAAACACCCGAAAGCTGGAAAGATGCCATCAATCCGGAAGTTGCAAAGAAATATTTCACAGTTGTAGAGAAACCAGAAGATGCTGATTTTGCACTTGTTTGT
The DNA here is from genome assembly GCA_010906965.1 of Mariniphaga sp. Classification (GTDB taxonomy): domain Bacteria; phylum Bacteroidota; class Bacteroidia; order Bacteroidales; family Prolixibacteraceae; genus JAAFHB01. Next base: position 7,965 of record JAAFHB010000176.1, read on the forward strand.
GTCGATAGTCCAAAAGGCGGGGTCGGCTATTCGCAGGAAGATGTAAAAAAGGAAGGAAATGGTTATGTACCAATCAGTTTACAATACAGTCCGTACAAAGCTGACGAGGCTTTGGAGACAAGTATTGCAGGTGGAAGTCCGCTCGAAAGTTTTACCAATCGCACCTACATAGGAAAAACTACCGTGGCTTCAAATGCAAACGATATAGGTTAGAATTACGGAAACAAAGGCAAGAATGGGCACAAAACCCGTAGTTGTTGTTGTTAAAGTTTCGAATCCTTTGATTTTTACAGAAATCGAAAAAAGTGCAAGTGCAATTTTGATCCATATGGGCGTTCAGGACCAGGCCATCATGGATATCTTGACAGGATCAGCAGAACCTTCCGGATTGTTACCTTTCCAGATGCCGCTTAATATGAAAACCGTTGAAGATCAATTTGAAGATGTTCCGCGCGATATGAAATGCTATGTTGATGCTGAAGGAAATACTTATGATTTTGCTTTTGGCTTAAACTGGAGTGGCGTTATTAACGACAAAAGAGTTGCTAAATATAAGAAGTAGAACAATATTCAAAGAAATATCAGCCCCGTTTCAGTCATTATGGGTGTTGCCATAAAAAACGGCAGCACCCATTTTTGCATCGGTTAAGCCATTCTAAATTTGATTTGATTTATTTTTCTGTTCATCATACGGTCTTCTCATTTGACAATAAAGGTTATATTTACATATCCAAATAAACTGAAAAATCAGACAAATGACCAGATTAAATCAAACCCTGCTTTTTGTTGCGTTACTGATCTCTGGAATCGTTTCCGGAAGTTCGTCTTTGGCTCAGGTCAAAAGAGACACGCTTAAAGTGCTTTTTGTCGGGAACAGTTACACCTATGTTCAGAACCTTCCACGAGTAGTATCGATCATATCCGACAGCACAAAAACGAAGCTTGTTACAAGAAAATCAACCGTTGGAGGGGCATTTTTGAGCGAACACTGGTTTGGAAAAAGAGGACTTAAAACGAAGGAAATCATAACTAAAGGGAAATTTGATATAGTCATTCTCCAGGAAAATAGCATGGGTACAATTCAGCAGCCCGACAGTACAATCAAATACGCAAAACTTTTGTGCCAGCTAATCAAGTCATCAGGAGCCAAACCCTATTTTTATATGACGTGGGCAAGAGAGAAAGTTCCTCAATATCAGGATGAAATTACGAACGTCTATTCCAAAATAGCCAAAGACAACGGTGCCATTTTAGTCCCGGTGGGAGAAGCGTGAGAACTGGCAATGAAGTTGCGACCTACGATTAGTTTGTACGATCCTGATGGAAGTCATCCATCAAGTCTTGGCGCTATTTTAACCGCTTACGTCTTTGTTGGTGCTATTACCGGTGAAGTTCCTGCTTCAATTCCAGGATGGTATGGGATCACTGATATCGATGGAGAATCGGTTCAGCTCATGAGCATCGATAACCTTGATGCCATTTTCTTTCGGAAAATTGCAGAACAAACTTTGCGTGGATACGGCATGTTGAAATAGTAAGCTATTCTTAATGCATTAAATAAATTACAACTATCAAATAATGATTAATTTAACTGAATATACTATGAAGAAAAGGTTATGGCTCTTCGGTTTTCTGGTGGTTACCGCTTTATTTGCATTGCCTCTCGCACAGTGCAATGCCCAAAAGCTTGTCAAGATACAGTTTGACAGCAACAAAGAGGTTTCGGGTCACAAATTTGCAATTAAGGATATCTCTCCCGGAATTCCCTCGAACTGGGACAAATACAACTTTGTAGTTCTGGAGTTTAAATCGACAACTCCTCAACGATTCCAGGTTGGTTTTACCACTGAAACTGGCTATAACGAACTTCGGGTGATGAGTTACACCGCAAATGGCTGGAGCAAACTTGCAATCCCATTAAAATTTTACAGGGAATTGCCCGGCGCTGCACTCGATCTCGCAGCCACTTACAATCAAGCCCGTTACACAGGATGGATCAATCTCGGGGGGAAACGTGGTCCACTAAGAGGCGTCGATACAATCGGAATCAGGATGAATGCGCCAATCAGCAATCCGGTTATCGAACTCCGCTCAATCGCACTTTCCGTCGAAGACCCAGGCGACCAATACCTTGGAGAAATTCCAGTTGTTGATGAATTTGGGCAATGGAACCTGGGCGATTTTGAAGGAAAAATCAAATCATTGGCACAGCTCAAAAAAGAATGGGATACCGAAGAGAAGGAGATCGTATCAACAAAAGCCTATAATTACTCGAAGTTTGGAGGTTACCTCAACTCAAAAGTCAAGTCAACCGGCTTCTTTCGAACTGAAAAAATAGATGGCCGTTGGTGGTTTGTCGATCCCGAAGGTTACCTTTTTCTGTCAGTTGGTGTTGATTGTG
>JAAFHB010000006.1 GCA_010906965.1 Mariniphaga sp.
AATCTGTTCTTGTATTACCATGTTGAAAATGAATTGATCAACAAAGATAACTTTTATTCTCAAACTATCAACCGTATATTATAATAGAGCCACCATAATTAATATATCGTGTATCGCCAAGGAACTTCATTCAATCCGATGATTTCATTAACCTGCCGCTTTATGCAATTAGTTATCTGTTAAGATAACTCTGGTAGAGGTCGAAATTTTGGCATTTGGAAAAGATAATTTGTGGTTTTTGTAAAACTATATTATAGTCTGGCAAAACCCCCTCACCCGAATTCCGGGCAAAGGGACAAACTTGATCTAAGATCGAACAACTGGCTAAAAAGTGATTACAAATCTCTGGTTAAAAGGTGACGATTACAATTCGTCACCAGTGGTTGCAAATTTTTTGCCATATCCCAGGGAGCAGGTCTGTTTATGCATTTATTTTCACATGTCATTCAGATTCCAACGATCCTTCCATTCAATAACTGCAGAATCGTTTCTAAAAACCAAAGGAAGCCAAACATATCTTGAATCTTCCAAATTTGTTTTTTTCCATCTGTCTGCCATAAATATGTATTTGTCTGATTTTCCATGAATAGGTAATACAAATGTGCTTTGCGATACAAATGTACTATCAGCCTTAGGTCCAATACATGGATTGTACAATTCTCTTCCATTCGCCTAAAATAGTGTCGGAAACGGCAAGCATAGCGGGATTAGGCGACCATCCGGTACAGCCTGAAGTAATGAGGTAATATTTATCCTGATGTTTAAATATTGCAGGCGCCTCGCGGCTTTTATCTATGAAAATCCGTTTTTCAATTCCAGTTGGTTCCAGATAATCATCGGTTAAGAGACTAATGTGCATCACTGCATTTTTTTCGGATGAAAAAATGTGATAAGCTTTACCATCGTCATCTTTGAACAAGGTCATGTCGCGGCTCATTTGTCCGTTGGGACGCATACTTTCGAGATAGGTGTAAGGCCCTTCAGTGTTATCGGCTGTGGCTACACCTGCCCGCGAATAGGCATAATCCTCTGAATCTACATGCAGCCACATTACAAATTTCTTTGTTTTATCGTTGTAAATTACCTTTGGTCGTTCCAATACTTTACTGGTATGCAAATCATGAGTTGAATCGGTAAGATTTGGAGCAAGAGCTATACCCAGGTATTTCCAATTGGTTAGATTTACTGATGAGTAACATGAAATACCACCGGCATTGCAACGATAACATTCCCATGACTGATTGGGAACAAGCCAGGTTTTCCCGCTCTTTATTTCACCAAACCAGTAATAAGTTCCATTATGGAACATGATTCCTCCACCACATGTATTGCCAATGCACCAAAATTGCATGGATGTATTAGCATTCATTTATTATTAGCAATTAATGGAAATTTAATAATTTTTGACTATTTTTGATCGAAAATCGTTCTTTTTATGATTAATTTTACATAAAATAGATAATAAAAAATTCTTGTACCCTAATAGGTGCCCAAGATTAAAAATGATCATATATACATTTGATATTCAGCACTAAAGAGCAAAACAACATCATCCGGCTACCCCGACAAAATAAAGTTCAATATAAAAACCTCTCAAATCGTTGGATTTGAGAGGTTTTTATATTTTCACCCTGATCGATTATTGAAATCTATCCTGTGATTTTTTCTGATAAAATTAGTTGAAATTGAATTACCTTAAAAGTGCAGTGGCACACCACAAAAGAGGCGCTTGTCCATGAAGGTCTCCAACAATACGCTTGCGTTGCATATAATGATTTCTATCGTTTTGAATGTTGGTTCCCTCACACACTTCAGTAAGTTCATCGTTGGCATTAATGTAATTGGTTAATGCTAACCAACCTTTGTGCGCCGCTGTTCCATAGGTTTTCTGATCGAGCCAGCCATTTTTCACACCGGTAATCATGGCATAAGTAAACATTGCTGTTCCAGAAGTTTCTTTCCATGCTTCCGGGTCGTCAATAATTTGTCGCCACATGCCATCTTTTTCCTGATATTTCAGTAAGGCAGCCATCATTTTACGATAGCCTTCCATGATACGGTTTCGGTTTGGATTGTCATTGGGCAATATTCGAAGGATTTCAGCCATGCCAACAGCCATCCAACCATTTCCACGCCCCCAGCTGAAAGGTGCATCTGGCGAATGGTAAAACAATCCGTTTGCCAATTGTATTTTATCGAGGTAAAGTACCATTTCTTTGGCTGCCCGATCGATGTATTTAAGGTCGCCGGTTGCGCGGTAAGCCTGTGCCTGAACGGCTGTAATCATGAACATATCATCGATCCAGATTCGGGTTTGCCATGAATATCCCTGCGAAGCAAAATCTTTTTGTTCTGACTTCGCATCTTCAGGCAACGTCCACTGAGTGTCGGCATATTTCAGACCCAGGTCAAGATATTTCTGTTGTTTGGTTTTTAGATATAATTCAAGTGAAACCGATCCAAACACATTGTTATCAACATGATTTGGTTTGGGTAGAAGGTTTGCTTCCTTATCGAATAGCGGAGTAAAACGACTTTCGAAACGATTAAAAAGAGCATCATTTTTGGTTACTTCTGCAAACCACATCCCTCCAAGCCATGTGCAAACATCAGGATAAGTAATTTGTGTTGGAGGCGTTTCCGGATGGGTATTTCCGTATTTGGAATGAGCAGTTTTCAAAAATTTTTCGGCTATTCGGGTACCAATTTCTAAAGGCGATTTACCGTTAGGCCAATGTTTTAAGTCATATTCTTTGGATTTGGCATTCAGTCCAAAAACAACAAATAGTAACAAAACAAGTAAAAGTGATTTCTTCATAGATTTAGGTTTAAGGTTTTTAAGTTCCATAAAGATAGAATTATAGAAATATATTTTCAAAAAAATCCTGTCGTGACTAAAATATTCATTACCTAGGATGCAATTACCTGAGATTCAATTAATCTATTCCTTCTATCTATGTATAAGAAAAACCAGACTGCCGCACCCAATGCAATAACAAGACCAACCGATAAGGAAACCATGTACGACAGCCCAAAACCTTCAGGAGCAAATAACAAGTAGCTGGTAATAACGACAGTCATAAACACAGCCGGAATAAGCGTAATCCAGTAGAATTTCTTTTCCTGAGCCAGGTAAACTGTTATGGCCCAGAGTACAACCATGGCCAAAGTTTGGTTCGACCAAGCGAAATAACGCCAGATCACAGCAAAATCGACCAGAGTTAAGCCATAACCAACTGCAAACAACGGAACGCTAATTAGTAGCCTATTTTTGATCGGTCCTTGTTTATAACTCAGGAAATCGGCTACGATTAAACGGGCACTTCGGAAAGCGGTATCCCCCGAGGTGATTGGCGCAGCAACCACACCCAATAAAGCTAGCGCTCCACCCACTTTACCAAGCAGCGAGTTCGAAATTTCGTTCACCACAAATGCTGCGTTTCCTTTGTTGGCAACCATCACATCGTTAAGCGGACCAACTCCATTGTAAAAAGCCATGCCGATAGCCGCCCAAATCAGAGCTACAATTCCTTCAGTGATCATCGCCCCGTAAAACACTCCCCGACCCTGCTTTTCGTTGGTAATGCACCGAGCCATTAATGGAGCCTGAGTGGAATGAAATCCGGAAATGGCACCACAGGCAATCGTGATGAACATCATCGGAAAAATTGGAAACTTTTCGGGTTGATTGTGAAAATTTGTCAGATTGCTTAAAGTCAATTCAGGAATACGATAACCTTCGACAAAAAGGGCAACCGTTAATCCAACAGCCATAAACAACAGAGCAAAACCAAAAACAGGATAAATCTTCCCAATGATTTTATCGATAGGCAACATAGTCGCCAAAACGTAATAAATAAAGACAACCCAAACCCAGAAATTCATCGTTAGGGTTTCCGGAGTTAAGCTCTCCAGAATTTTAGCTGGACCCATAATGAAGACTGCACCCACAATCACCATTAAAACTACTGTAAAACCGCGCATAAACTGTTTGGTGCCAACTCCCAGATAAATTCCAACAATTTCGGGAATACTCAAACCATTGTGTTTCACCGATAGCATTCCGGAGAAATAATCGTGAACAGCACCGGCAAATATCGACCCCAAAACAATCCACAAAAAGGCAACCGGTCCCCACATGGCTCCTGCAACAGCTCCAAAAATAGGTCCGAGGCCGGCAATATTTAAAAATTGGATCAGAAAAGTTTTCCACTTAGGCAATGGCATGTAATCCACTCCATCGTTCATGCTCATGGCTGGGGTTTCACGGTTTTTATCAGCCCCAAAAATATTTTCCATCAACTTTCCGTAGAAAACATAACCCAATACCAAAGCTGCAATCGAAACAAAAAAGGTAATCATGTTAGCTAGTTTAAGTAATTATCTTCATTCGCTAAAATACAGATTTTACTGCAGTTTAAGCACCTGATTCTTTTTCTTCAGCGTTTCCTTAAGCACATTGTAATCAACGTCCTGAACTCCAATTCCGCCATCAATTGCATTACAAGCCGCAACCGCCGCCGACTGTCCCAAAATCATAAAGACAGGTTCCATACGTATTGAACCATAAGCAATATGGCTTGAGGATACGCAAACAGGAACGATCAGGTTTGTACATTCCTCTTTCTTCGGAATAATTGAACCGTACGAAATGGAATAGGGAGCTTTTGGCTCAACGCCAATATCACCTTCATCCTGTACAAAACCTTCAGATGTCACATACCGCTGAGCGTTGTGTGAATCCATGGCATACGAACCCATACCAATTGGTTCAGGAACTTCGCGTTTGGCCAACACATCGTTTTCGCTGGTTACATAGACGCCCAACATCCGGCGTGCTTCGCGAATATACAACTGATGCGGCCAATTTCCGTTATCGGTAAATTCATCTTTTGCCAGACCCCAGTCTTGCATTTTGTCGTGAATTTCCTTCGGAACACGGGGATCATTGGCCACGAAATACAACAAACCTTTCTGGTAATCTTCGTGCGCCTTGATGATTGCCTTGCGGCGTTCGTAGGTTGCTTCGGGGTAATCGTAATTCATTCCGATGAAATCGCTGCTGAACGGACCATGATTGTTGGTATCAGTTTTTCGGTTTGGAATCAGGTCAAACTTGTTGAACCACTCCCTCCAGCCTGCATCAAAAACCCTTCCCAGTAATTCATAGTTTGCAGCGTTGTAATTATCTGGTTTTGGAAAAGGAACACGGTTCTCCGGATGATTGCTCATACACAACCGAAAGCAATAAGCCTGAATTTTGTTATCGCCAGTGCCATTTGCCGCAATTGGTTCAGACGAAATGCCGTATAGCAGTCCACTTTCAGGTTTTCCCGGAATTTGATACGGATCAATTTTATCTTTGAAGTGATGTCCGTGCTGAAAGACTTCAGCCTGAACTCCATTCCAGGTTTCGTTATACACAGAACAGGCTTCGCGGCCAACATGGTACGACACTCCGGCAGCAGCCATCAGGTCGCCTTCGTAAGTAGCATCAATAAACATTTTTCCGGAAAATATTTTTCCGGAAAGCGTTTTAAATGAAACGATATTTCCGTCTTTTTTAACCATTCCATTGGTCCGGTCGAGCCACTCGTTTCGCAAAACTGTGATTTTATTTTCAGTAATGAAATCTTCAAAAACCTGCTCGGCCACATGCGGTTCAAAGATCCACATGGTGCGGTTCTCGCCATCCATAGCCACTGTTCCCTGCCCCTTATTGCCAAATTCCGAATGCTTTTGCCATTTCCAGGTGGAAGAATCGTTGTAATGCAACCAAACGCGGTGGTAAAACTCCCGCGACAATCCGCCAATGGTCGATTTATTGCCAGTATCGGAAAAACCCAATCCGCCGGAAGAAAGTCCACCCAAATGGGTATCGGGCGACACCACCAAGACGGTTTTACCAGACTGAACTGCCTCAACCGCGGCTGTTACGGCGGCCGATGTCCCACCATAAATAATGATGTCAGCCTCGTATTCATTTGAATTTTTCGATTTGCCGGTGCAGCTGCTCAAAAGAAAAACAAAGGCTATAAAAACGTAAAAAGGAATTTTGTTCATGCCTAATTGATTTAGGATAGTTACTCTGAAAGTAAGAATAATTGGGCGATCTTAAAAGTAATTGTCAGATTTATGATCGCCCTATTATTTTAATAATGAATCATTGTATTAATAGCCCGGATTCTGATCCTTTGTGGGATCAATTGCTGAATTATAGTTTAACTCCGAAACTGGGATTGGCCAAAGAAGATGTTTGTCTGCTACTACTTTACCTGTTGCAGCTAAAATGATCTCTTTAACTTTACCTGTTCGTTTCAAATCCAGCCATCGTTTGCCTTCAAATTGTGTTTCGAAGCCTCTTTCTCTCAGAACAAGATCATTAAAAGTGTCTTTGTTATAATCGGTAAGTTTAAAGTCAACTGATGTATCAGCTATTGTTGGATTTTTTCCATAGGCTCGTCTGTGCACCATGTTGAGTTTCTCGATTGCATCGGCCGATGGAGCACCGGATGCTCTGCAATCTGCTTCCGCATACATTAATAACACGTCGGCATAACGGTACAAAGGATAATCATTACCTCCGCCATTGGCATTGGGCGCTAGCGGATCAATAAATTTCTTGGTTAGTATCGTATTGGCACCAAGCCCGATATTATAGGAATACCACAAGGAATAACGCAGGTCTTTCTTATCCCAACTTGCAATTACTGAATTATCAGTACTACTATAAACCGTATAATAACCTCCACCACCGTAGTATTTTGTTCCCGGATGATTAAGATACATCAAATATGCAAATCCCAAAGAATTTCCAAGTCTTGAAAATTTCAAATAGAAGATCTCTTCAGAGGTGGTAATGACTTCCGGTCCGAAAATTTTCGAATAATCATCAGCAGTAGTAACCGGAATTAACGAATATTTATTGGATAATATCACTTCTTTGGCTTTATCGCGAGCCTCAGCATTCTTTCCCTGATTGAAATAAACATCAGCTAACAAAGTTTTAGCGGACCATTTTGATGGTTTTCCTGCTAAAGGAGCATTGTCGGGTAAGTTTTCCTCTGCAAATTTCAGGTCGCTATAGATTAATTGATACACTTCATCAACTGTATTGCGTTTGATGTTTTGTATCGTCATGTTCTTCTCAGTGCGGACAGGAACGCCACCCCAATTACGAACCATTGTAAAATAAGCAAATGCACGTAAAAATTTGGCTTCTGCAATATACTTACAGGTGTCGGCCGGCGTTAGTTTTGTGCCTTTTGGAGTATTCACAATAACTATATTGGCGTTTCTGATACTTAAATAAAAATAGCCCCAAAATCCATCTGTCTTGGTTTGATTTGTTCCGTCAAGACCCTGAAAATTACTTAACATCGCATGACTTCCGCGACCATACCCATAATCGGTATAGCATTCCAGCTGAGTTGGATAAAGTCCACCCATGCATCCGCCATCACGTAAAGGAGAATATATCGCTGCGATTGCAGCTTCAACTTCTGCAGGTGTGTTGTAAAAGGTTTCCACTGCCAATGATTTTGGCGCTTCAATCAAGGCATCTTTACAGGAGAAAAGGATGAAAGATGCAAGTATGACATATAATAATTTCTTCATGATTCTTCGTTTTACTGATTAGAAACCTACTTTAATTCCTAGTGTTATACTCTTTGATGTCGGATATGAGTAGTGATCAATACCCTGTGCTGTCGAATTTGCACCTCCCTGTGAGTTTACCTCAGGATCCCACCACGAATATTTTGTCCATGTCAGAAGATTTTGGCCACTGGCATAAATTTGCAAATTGCGAAACCATTTCATCCCTAATTTTTGAGTAGGTAAAGTGTACATCAGCTGAATATTTCTTAACCTAAGAAAAGAACCATCTTCGACTAACCGGTCTGAATATCTCATCGATGAACTTCGTGTCAGTACCGGGTATTTTGCATCGGTATTGGTTGGCGTCCAGTGGTCATTGTATACATCTTTGGTCATATTCAAACCAAAACCATAATCGAGGGTATTACCTACACCGCTCACATTGACAATATCATTGCCTTGCGATCCCTGAAAGAACAAAGTCAATTCGAAATTTTTATAGCCCATTGTTGAATTTAACCCATAAATGAAATCGGGATTTGGGTCGCCAATAATTGTTTTATCAAATTGATTGATTAGGCCATCAGGAGTTCCATTTGCGCTTGACAAATCTTTATATATTTCTTTGCCTGTTGCATCGTATCCATCCTTCTTAAAGCCATAAAAAACACCCATTGGCAGACCTTCTCTAAGCAAGCTTGAATTATCGGAAATAAATGTTACATTGATGCTGCCTGTTAGAATGTCCTGACCACCATAAAGCTTAATTACTTTACTCCTGTTAAAAGCAATGTTGGCATTCATATCCCATTTGAATTCACCCGTCAATATTTTTGCGTCCAAAGAGAGTTCTAATCCTTTATTTCGGATTTGTCCAACATTCTGAATAGTTTGGGTGAAACCAAGTGACGAAGGCAGTTTAACTGAGTTCAATAAATCGCGGGTATTCTTCAAATATGTATCAGCGCTTAGGCGAAACCGGTTATTTAATATGCCAATATCAAATCCCATATCTGCTTGTTCAGTTGTTTCCCATCTCAGATCACCCGGCAGTGTTGTTCCGGGCGCAATTGCGTTATATAAAGCATCGCCAAATATAGTTTTGCTGGAAGATAGCTGATTCAGTGTGGCATAGGCATTAATAGCCTGACTTCCCGTATAACCATAGCTCGAACGAAACTTTAAGTCAGAAATGAATTCAACATCTTTCATGAATCCTTCTTCTTTAACTTTCCATGCAAATGCACCTGATGGAAAATAGCCCCATTTACTACCTTCGCTGTATTTTGAAGATCCATCAGCCCTAATACTTGCAGTAAACAGATATTTGTTGTTAAAGGAATAATTGATACGTCCGAGATACGACATTAAAACTGATTTAGAGTAACTTGAACTTGGTATACCCGGTGTGCTGGCTCCTCCAAGATCAAAATCTTCAGTAACATTACTTAAAAAGCCAATTCCTGATCCACCCAAATAATGATACAAAAAGTCCTGATAGGTAAATCCAATCACGGCTCCAATGCTATGTTTGTCGTTGATTGTCTTGTTATAGCTTAATGTATTTTCATTTAAAAGGCTCATATTATTTGATGATGAGGCAGAAGCATTTCCTTGTGAATTTACGAAATTAGTAGTTTGATAATAATCACTTCTGTAATCTGTATTTTCAACTCCACCATAAATTTTCAATTTAAGATCCTTAATAGGTTCGAATATTAATGAAGCATTAGCCAATACGATATTGCTCTCACCATTATCTATTTGTTCATTGATAAAATTCAATGGATTGATAATTACATTAGAGATAAACGGATAAGCTGTTGCTAATACCCTGTATGAACCATTATCATTATATGGAGTAAGTGTAGGAGGTGCCGATATTGCTCCTCCAATAAGCGATTGACCTCTGTTTCCACCTGATGAATTCCGACTTGAAGTTGTATTTTTTGTCAATGTTGCTCCATATTCGAACGATAACATTTTATTAATTTCGGTTGTGAAATAGGCACGCAGAGAATACTTTTTATAATTGCTGCCTTTTATAATTCCCTGTTGATCGAAGACTGTACCGGATACTGAGAATTTTGTTTTTTCATTACCGCCATTAATCGATAAGGTATTGTTTGAAATTGGGGCTGACTCAAAAGCCATGTTTTGCCAGTCGAAACCAGCACCAAAACTATTGATCTGATCTTGGGTGAAATAAGGAGCTAGTTTGTCGTTTGCTGCCTGTTCATTATAGAATGTTGCATATTCTTTAGCATTCATCATTTTAAGCTTTTTGCGCAAAGTTTGAATTCCATAACTGGATTCAAAGTCAACAGTAGTTTTCCCTGCTTTACCTCGTTTTGTTGTAATCAATACAACCCCATTGGCTCCGCGTGAACCATATATAGCAGTAGCCGAAGCATCCTTAAGAATTTCGACACTTTCGATGTCACTATTACTCAAAACTGTAGGATTGCTTCCTGAAAACGGGAACCCGTCAATTACATACAAAGGTTCATTGCTGCCTTGAATAGAATTTGTACCACGAATACGTACACTTACTGATCCTCCCGGAGCTCCGGTATTTTGTGAAACTTGTACTCCCGGAGCACGACCGGAAAGTGATTGCATCACATTAGAAGAAGCAAAAGCCTTTATCTCATTGCTTTTTACAGAGGTGACAGATCCTGTTAAGTCACTTTTTTTCACGGTACCATAACCTATTGCAACAACTTCTTCAATACCAATGGTTTCATCTGCAAGAGTAATGTTGATTGTTGTTTTGCCACCTACAGCAATCTCTTGTGTTTTCATTCCCACAAACGAAAACTGCAAAACGCCATTCTCAGGTACGCCAATCGTATAATTTCCTGAATTGTCGGTAATTACACCAGTTGTGGTCCCTTTTACTACAACGGAAGCTCCTGGAAGCGAGCCACCCGACGAATCGGAGACTTTACCTTTTACCGTTTTTTGTTGAAGAAGACTTTCAATATTCTTGTTCGCATTTTCTTTTGATACGATCGCAATGTACTTGTCGAAAATCTTGTAGGTCAAATTTGAATCTTTGAGCAACGAATTTAGTACTTCATCAACCGTTTGTTGATTTGCATCAACATTAAATTTGCCATTTTGATCGATTTCGTTGCTCCGATAGAAGAAATGGAACTCTGAAACCTTTTCAATCTGGCTTAAAATACTCTCAATCGAGGCATCTTTCATTTTCAGAGACAGTTTAGTATTCTGAGAATAGGTGTTTGTTGCATAGGTCTGCATCAAACCTATTAAGAGAAGTAGCGTTGTAATTCTCATAATTCGCAATAGTTTAGTTAATCTCCACTTTATTTGTGAAGTTTGGTAATAAATTTTCATATTTTTGACACATTAAGTTTTGGATAATTATTCGCATTTCAAAATTTAATCGGAATGCCTGATCATTTTATATCAGGGCTTTTGAGGGTCGGGAATAGTACAAATATTTCCGGCTCTTTTTTATGATTTCTATTTCTTCATAGGCAAATGTTTGAGGTGAATTATGTTTGGTTGATTACTCATTGTTTCCATTTGATACCCAATTCGCGAGGTGTAAGTTAAAATCTCTAAAATCTGATCTATTGGCTTGTTTTTCAATATACTGCCTGAAAAGGCGATGTCTTTAATATCAACCTGATCAAATACAATTTTAACATTATACCATTTCTCCAATTTCTTTGCAATCTCTTCCAAAGATTCCTTTTGAAAAACAATTGTCCCTGTTGTCCAGCTGGTATAAAATTCCACATTAACCTTTTTGAGTTTTAATTTATTGGTAGATTTAATGAATTCGGCATTCATATTTGGATTTAGTTCGGTGATCATACTGCCGTTTTTATTCTGTATTGCCACCTTACCTTCAACCAGTGTAATATTTGCTTTATCATTTTCACTGTAAGCATCCACATTAAATCGTGTACCGGTCACTTTGACATCCAGACTGGTGGTTTTTATTATAAACGGGTGTTTTTTATCGGAGGTAACCTCAAAGAATGCTTCACCATTCAATTCAACAACTCTTTTATTTGAGCTAAAATTAGAAGGGTAGCGTAGTTTTGTCCCGGAATTGAGCCATACTTTGGTGGAATCGCTCATCGATAATTCGACACTCTGCCCAAAAGGAGCAGTTACTTCCTGCCAGGCAACATCTTGCCTGAGAATATTATTTGAAACAAAGTACTGGGACAATGCCCCGATTGAAAAAATGATCAGGATAGCGGCAGCATATTTCAAAAATTCAGTAATTAGCCTGGTTTTGAAATTCCTGCGTTTGAACTGCCTGAAGGGAAGGTCAACATCCACGATATGGTTTCCATAACGTATGCCAGATAGTGCCCAGCTATTTAAAATATCATTGTAAGTTTTGCGATTTTCGGGACTTTTTTCAATCCAATCCATAACAGCCTTTATCTCCGACTGATCGGTAATCTTTCCAGTGATAAAATCGATAAGCTGTTCGTCCTTCATTTTTTGGTATTTGTAACGTATAATCCACTTGTCGGATTTTACCCTGAGCGGAAATTACAAATATTTTTGTTAGCGAAAGAGAAAAATCATCAGGGGAAGGTAATCTTTGAGTGCTAACCGGAATATTTTAAGGGCGTTGGAGATATGGGTCTCCACAGTTTTCTGCGCAATTTGCATTTCTACAGCGATTTCTGAATATTTCATTTCATCGAAACGGCTCATTTCGAAAGCCCTCCGGCACTGGGGAGAGAGACTGTTCAATGTTCTCTGAATAATTTTTTCAATCTCTTCAAAATCTATGGACGAGGTGCTCAAACTTGTCAGTGCGTCATAATTCAGGTCCAAACGTTGACTCGCTAAATGATCAAGATGCCGTTCCTCAGATTTTAAATCACGGATATATTTCAGGCAACCATTTTTTGTCACAGTAAAAAGCCATGCATTGAGGTTGGAATCCATGGTTAGTTTCTCCCTGTTATCCCATAAGGAAGAAAACACATCCTGGATAATATTCGAACAGGCCTCTTCATCTCGAAGATACTGAAGTGCAAAATGGAAAATACGCCGGTAGTGCGATTTATAGATAACTTCAAACGAGGAAACATCACCGTTTTTCAATTTCACTATTAACGAACTATCATAGATATCCATGCTGCCCCATTTTTTTCGATACAAACGTAAGGATTTCTGACAATAATTCGCGACAAATATTTTTTGACCAAAGTTGATCAGCTTTATTACGTTCTATATCTTAGCAAGGATATTATGGCATTAAATCTACACAAGTTATTGATTTGGGAATTTTAACTTCAGCCACCACTGGTCCGTCAGTAATGATGCTTTGCTGTGATGATAATTCCTTTCATAGGAGGCACTTATTAAAAGTGAGGAAAACATAATTCCCAAACAAAAATTCTTAACCATACATTTTTCAGTTAATTTCTAATGTGTTTTTCCCTTTTGTAATGCCATTTTCATTAAAAGCGTCGATGGTGAAATAGTATTTATGTAAAGCATTTAAACTTCGAATTGTCAGTAATTCAGCGTCAAGAACCTGGTAATTATGGTACAATTTTTCTTTACTGGTTCCGAAGCGGATGTTGTAACCCACGGCACCCGGTGTTTTATTCCAGTTTAGTTTAATAATGCAACGATCGTCAGTGTTACGCATCATATTTAAATTTTCTACTGCTGACGGAGCTTTTCCTCCACCATTGCCAAAAATACGCAGACCCGTAATTGCAAAAGTTCCACCTGGCATCCTATAATTGGTAAGTTTTATATATCTGGCTATTACTGATTTTGTTAACTCAATGTAATCGTGCGGAACATCGGTTTTATTCTGTGTTTTATCAGCCAGTGTTTTCCATGTTTTTCCATCAGCTGAATATTCAAGAAGATACTGGTAGTAAATATCCGGTTGACGTCCAACGATCTTCGTTTCATTTTCGGCAAAGTTAATCTGAATCGCATTTACAGTACATTCCTTCTCCAAATCCATCCTTATCCATTCACCCTTATCACCAGTTCTGGCGCTCCAGAACGTGCGTATATCTTCATTGGCAGCATAGCTTTTGGGATGATTTGGTTGTTCCGAGGATACTTCCAGCGACTTGTTGTATGAAAGCAACATCCACTTTGGGAACAGCTCTTCGGGATCAGAAATCTTTTTAGTCGGAACTTCAAATGGGAAGTCGCCAAAACCGGTGTAAACATACATCACACCTTCACGATCGAAGAAGGTTGGGAAAATGCCTAACCGACGCTCAAACATGTGTTTTTGCGAGATGGTCATGGTGGAGATATGCCAGTAGTTGCCATATTTATCCAGAAAAGTACTGCTGTGTCCGGCTGCAGCGGCAAACCCTTCGGGCTTATACGAAACAGGGTTATGTGTTGCGAGCTTAAATGGCCCCAGTGGATTTTCGGAAACATATACTCCGTCGCCGTAACTTTTGAATTCAGTGCCTGGCCCTGCATATTGAAGGTAGTACTTTCCATCGTGTTTGGTCATCCAGGAACCTTCGATCCACGGACTATTGCCTACCTCGTTATAATCGCCCGATCTTTCCCATCCGTAATTTTTTTTGTCGCTGTTAAAAAGTGCCAACGATTTTCCAATCGGATTAAGTGTTTTTGCATCCAGTTCTACACCATAAATTGGATTTACATTGGAGCAACCATAATAAAAATACAAACGCCCGTTGTCGACAAACAAATCAGGATCGATCATCCCGATCGGAAAAGAAGCATTGGCTACTTTCCATTTTCCTGACTTTGGATCTGCTGTTTTAAATATTTTAACGGTAGGCGAAGCAGATGCCATAAAGTACAAGGTGTCTTTCATTACAACGGCAGTTGGGGCATAATCTTCCAAAGGCAGATCTTTGGTTGATATTAAATCCCAATTGATTAAATCAGTTGAATGAAAATACCCACCCGATTTGGAGGCAAACAGATAATATTCTCCTCTGAATGTAACCATAGTAGGATCAGCTGCCTCGCGCCTTGATGGTTCGTCGAGGCAAAAACGGTAACTCAGGTTCACCGGGTTACAGAGCGTTGTTTGCTTCGAATTGTTTTGTGAGTTAGAAGCAAGTGCAACTGTCAAAAAAATAAAGAATAGCAGAACTCGATTTAGTGTTTTCATTGAACTTAACTTTTTATTTAGAGAACAAATGTGCAAAATTGAATGGGTCATTCCAAAGACACGACAGATATTTTTGTTCAGGTTATTCTCCACCTCCTGCAATAGTTTTGATTGTACCGTTAGAATTGTATTCTAATTCCACAACCTTTAGACTTCGCAACCAGGTTTTGCCGCCCGATGGAACACTGTCGTGATAGAACAAGTACCATTTCCCTTCGAAGACGTGAACAGCCGGATCGGCCATAAAATCATTTTCTAACAGGTATTTCGCTTTTTTTATTTTTTTGATTTGTAATTTTCTGCCATTTTAATCATACCGTCAACCACACTCTTTCGCTGATTATTTCGATCGAAAAGCACGGGATAATCCTTTCGTCCCCGGATCGGGAAGTTATTAAGCCAGGTTCCGTTATCGGTCAGACCCCAAACGGTAACGCGATCAATTACATCACTGTATTTGAGAAAAAGTCCGAACATATCCAACATGCGTTTATTCCATTGCTGTTGAACAGCTTCGGGTACACCTTCACGATAAGGGTCCATTTCCCTGGAATAATCAAAATTAGCAGAAACGTTTGCCCCATCATACGGACTTGGAAGAATAGAAATATCCCATTCAGTAATAAGTATATGAATACCCGCTGTTTTAAGCTTTTTGAAGCTGGTTTCTGTAGCATCAAGTGTAGGAGAATTCATGTGCATGTGTGCTTGCGAACCAACGGCATCAATTCTACAGCCGTCGGCCTTTAGTTCTTTCACCAGTTGAACGATCGCATCGCATTTGGCCGGAGTTTCAACATTATAATCGTTGTAATACAATTCTGCATTCGGATCAGCTTCGTGTGCAAACTGGAAAGCATATTTAATGAAGTCCTTACCTAAAATTTGGTAGAATTTGCTTTTACGATAGGTGCCATTGTCTTCAAATGCTTCATTAACAACGTCCCAACCTTTAATTCGACCTTTATATCGGCTAACAACTGCATTGATGTGCTGACGCATACGTTCTTTCAGAATTTCGGGAGATACATCTTTACCGTTTTCATCAACAAAGAACCATTTGCCTATCTGAGAATGCCATATAAGGCAGTGGCCGGTTACCGTCAGATTGTTTTTTTCTCCAAAAGCAACGAATTTATCGGCATCGTCCCATTTATATTTGTTTTCTTCCGGATGAATAGGTTGTGGCTTCATGATATTTTCAGGAACAATCGCACTGAATTCTTTCGTGATCAGTTCTGTTTCAATAGGATTAACGCCATTTACTTGTTTCATATTGACAGCTACACCAAAGAGAAATTCTCCTTTGGTTGCTTCTCTTAATGTTTTTTGGCCTATGGTATCCAAGGATGCCATCAAAATCAAAACAGATAGTGCAAAAATAGTTTTCATGTTTTCAGTTGTATTCAACAAGATATTAATACTTAACACTCAAAACCTTTACGGGTCCGAACAATCCGGAAGGCTGCAATGGACTATCTGGTTTATAAGGATTGACGGGGCACCAGGTAGGACGCTGACCGATTGGCAACTTGCTATCTCCAATCAAACGATTCACCCAGGTGTTAACTACTTCTATCTTCAGATCGTTTTCACCGGCTCTGACCAATTTGGTAATATCAAGTTGATATGGGGCTGTCCATAATCCACCGGCATATGTTCCGTTTACTGTTACTTTAGCCATTGCCGTAAAACTGCCCAAATTGATGATTATCTTTTCGTTGGCAGTCAACTTATCCAACCTGAATTTTTTAGTATAAAAAGCAGTTCCCGAGTAATATTTGATCTGGTCATCCTTCGATGTTGTCCAATCCTGTAGCATTTCGAAAACAACCGGTTCTTTCGGACCTCTTTGCGAGGCGTTGAAGTTAACTGTCCATGGGCCATTAAGGTTCGCGAGAACGGCTGGTACCGGGTAATTGGCTTCAACACCGTTTGCCGATGTTTTGCCAGAAGTATTGCGGAAGACGACAAATACACTTTCGTATGGTTCCAGTTTTAACGGAACTACTGTTGAGTTTGCTTTTTTATCAAATGCAGGGAGGTTACGGATAAATCCGGTTGCGGCTTCCCAAAGTTCGGGTTGCATTCCTTTGACCCTAAATTCAGGGGTGATAAGTTTGGTTTCTGCCGCTTGGTTTGTCACGAAATAGATTTCGCTACCGCCCATTGTGCGGTGACCGTAGTGAATCGAAAGATCTTCGGGTAATTTGCAGTCCGGCACACAGTTGATCAAAGCAAAAGCTTCGGTCATGTTCATGCCATTGATGATCATCCCTTTTCCGAATTTTCGGGATTTAATATTTACGCCATCCACTTCTCCCCACAATTCGGAAGCCATTTTCTGAAGCTGTTGGTCGGCTTCAGGCTGGTTTTGTAAACTCGGTGAACGCTTCGGGGCAGGTCCTAAAATGACAGCGCCATCATTGACAAGCTGTTTGATTTTGGACAGTACTTCGGGGCGCATGGTTTCCAACTTAGGCAAGACCATCATCCGGTATTGGGTGCCGTGTGGCAAAGTAATCAACCCGTCTTTCACCGACATCTGTTTTTCAATAACCTCGGCATTCATATAGTCAAACTGGTAACCTACCGGAAGAGCAGGATCAGTGATTCCGGTCATCTTTGGGGCATCTTCGCCAATAAAATAAGCGACATCGGCCACATTCAATCCCTGCTGAAGCATAAAATTTGTCCTCTTCAGGTATTGCGTATATACATCCATCTGCGAAAACCAGGTGTTTTTGCGGTTGAACTCATTTCCAAACCAGGCATTCATCCCTGGATTTTTGTCCTCGTAAGGTTGTGTGATATAAACATGTAGCAGCGTGTTGTTAATTCCCTCTGCAAAAAAGCGGTCACCACGTTGCTTAATTACGCCCGGATATCGGGAAAATGGATTTCCG
This sequence comes from Mariniphaga sp., assembly GCA_010906965.1. Classification (GTDB taxonomy): domain Bacteria; phylum Bacteroidota; class Bacteroidia; order Bacteroidales; family Prolixibacteraceae; genus JAAFHB01. The sequence goes on from JAAFHB010000006.1 coordinate 17,647, forward strand.
GCGCAAGTATTTGACTCAGCAGATATTTTTGTCTTTCCATAGATATGACCGCAAGAAGTCGCAGCACGATTCTCTATATCCCCAAGTTCCCCTTCGCTCCAAAACTCGCCGCCAATTTCATCCGACTGACCTCCGTACATCAGGAACTCACTCGGGAAACCCCAGTGGCCGTAGCATTCGAGCCAGGTGCGCAATCCATGTTTGTGACTGACATCGCGAAGTCCGCCCACATAATCGTAAGCTACTTTGTCGGCTACCATCCGCCGCATGTCCCACAGAAAACGGTCAGATGCTTGTTCGCTATTCACAACCAACCCTTTGTAAACCGGAAGGTATGGGATCGGATCGTAACCATATCGCTGTTTAAACTCATCCAGAAAACCATCCGTAAAATTTTGTCCACCGGTTTCGTAGCTGTCCTGAACCACCACTTTGAAACATTTGCGGTCGGCTTCGGGAATTCGTTTCAGTATTTCGCCCATGTGCCCGTCGAAATGCATGGCGACATGTTTTTTGCTCATCTTATCCACTTCGTAACCAGTAGCTTCGGGCGAAGCAGGTGCGTTCTGTGTTCCGGTTGGTGTCATTCCTGTACGGAGGATGACCCATTCACCTTCGGGGACATCCCAGGTAAGGACGCCATCGGCAGACAAATTCTTCGAAATATCAATCACTTTGGAGGCATCGATCACAGTAGACCGATCATTGGTTTCGGGTTGTTGTGCCCATTGATAGTCTTTCCAGTAAGGCAATGGTGTCGGGTGCATTTTGGCCAGCGTTTTCTCGCTGTAACGTTCTACCCTGGGTGATGCCGCCAGTACTACTTCAGACAAACCACTTTTGGGATTTGCATTTTTAATGACCAACCTGAAGTTGTTAGCCGTTGTAGCCGGAAATGACACGACCACCGGAGCATACGGTTCAAAACCAACATTCAGTGCCGGATTTGAACGGTTGATCTGAAACTCAGAAAGGGTGCGGTATTCGCCACTGGTTTCCTGAACCTGAATCGCAGCAGTAAAATTCATCGGTTGTTCGGTAGAACGAACAGAAAGACTACGTGCGGTAAATGGGGCATTGGCTTGTATATCAACCACAAATTCACCATTTGCAGGAAATCTGATTCCTGTTTTATTGTCACCATCAACAATTTTATCCAGATTGGTAACGCCTGGAGACGAAGTTACTTTCCCATTTTTAGCATTCAGAACAAGCTGGTCATCTTTGGGTGCCGGATAGGCAATCACCTTGACATCCTGAAAAATAGCAATTGGTTTTTCCAGTTTTTGGGATAATTTCTGAGGTCCTTTAATCCGAACTTCCGAAGCAGTCAGATAACGCATGGCAGCATCCGCTTTCACCCAGGGGCCACCCGACTGGCTCCATCCCGGCGAATTGAATATTCCGATTTCGATGTTCAGCTCAGTTGCAGTTTTCAACGCTACATGGAGGATATCCCACCAGGCTTCACTCAACATTTTGACTTTCCCGTAAGGAATATCATCAAGGCCAATATTGCCGATGAATGCCCGGTTAATGCCTGCCTTTTTCATCGACTGCAGATCTTTTACAACTCCCTCTTTTGAAATATTGTCGGATATCCAATACCAGTAAACGCTGGTTTGCACCGAATCGGGCGGAGTAATGAAACCACGCTCCAAAGCCTTTTCTGTTACCTTTGCTTTATCCGTCAGGCCTGATGCAATAATGAATGCTACAGCCAGAACCGAAACCAGTGCGAATGCTCTTTTCATACGTTTATAATTTGAATATCTAATTGTTCAATAATTGAATGCTGATCGCTGTTGAATCGGTTTTCGCATTTACATCAAATTCCAAACGGCCCTCATTGTCACTTTTCAGTGTCTTGGATATTTGACCATTGATTGAAATAGCATACTTATTTTCAGCCTTTAATTCGGATACCGACCAGGTTATTTTTCCTGCACCCGGGGATGCAATCTGGTTCCAGACACATTCTTTTTCATCCCATTTGACAATTTCAACAGAGAGTTTACCCGTCTTAGTAAGTTGTGCTTTCAGCGAACAGGCATTGTTAGCGGAATTGAAGTATTCCAATTCATTCTTGCCTGCATTGAAGCCGAAGTCCTTTTGGGAGGTCAGCTTAAACTGAGCGTTTGAAATAGAATAGCGGCCTTTATCCAGACCGATTACCAGATTATCTCCCCTGAATTTATAATTCAATGTTGTCCCCGCAAGTTTTTCAGGGATGTGCGGGTTGAGGTACATCCGGTTATACATCGGATTGATCCCGTAGATTGATTTGTATAGACCGATAATGGCCAGGCTGTTACCTGAAAGTATGTCGTCGCCCAATCCATCCTGCTTAACCCGGCCATAGCGCTGGAACGCCAATCCATCTTTTTCGTACCGTGCAAGGATGTTTTCAACGTATTTCAATGCCAGTTCCGGTTTATAGGAGGCATATGCTTCAACGCCTATTGCTCCCCACGACAGGAATATATCTCCGTTTTCGTAGTTGGGAAATGGGAATTGCCAGTCGTTTCCTTCACCATTGGCATAAGAATACATACACAAAGGCCAGGCGAACAGTTTTTCCTTTTGCATTTGTTCCTCAACCTTATCCAGAATGTCTTTCTTACGTTGCGAATCGTCACAAATTCCGTAGGTGATCGCCATGAAGTTTACAGGTATCACCAGGTTATTGCCATGAACCGATTTGTCTTTGTCAAGCCAATGAACATACCACTTGTTTTTCTCATCCCAAAACCCACCTGACTGAGTCGGTTTGTTGAAACTGGTTTTCAGTTCGGATGCATACGTTGAATAATAACCTGACTTTTCTGCATCACCAAGCTGTTTCTCAATATCCGACCATAAGGTGAGCGCATAATAGAGTTTTGCATTTACAAAAGCGTTTTCATACGATGCCCAGATGATATCAATCCAGTCGCTACCTCTTTTTTCAGCGTGACTGTTGGTCATCATTTCAACCAGGTGGTTTCCGTTTGTGTCTCTTTTTAACAGATATTCCAGTGCATTTTCGCAAGGTTGTTTGAATTTTCTGACCCAATTTATATCGCCACTTTGATTGTAAAGATCTGAAACATTGGTAACGAAGTCGGGATTAGAATCCAGCAAATATCCCCATTGTGCTTCGTAAAAACCTTTGGGGGTTGCGGTTCCCTGCATCGCATCTTCATCGGTATAGGCCCATCGCGACAGCACCCTTCCATCTGGCTGAATTGCATTATCTCTGTAATAATCCAAACATTGCTTGTATCCTTCTGTATAACTGGGATCGTCGATGGCAATACCCATCTGGCCGATGTACTGCTCATGCAGACAGATTGGTCCGTAAGGTGTGTGCCAGCTATTGCCTCCGAAATGCTTTGCATCAATAACGCCAATCCTTGCAATTGTATTTGCGAGGCTGGTAACCTGTTTGCCATTAATCCCTGCCAAATGACCGCGGTTATATTCCTCATTATAGTTTACCCACGAAAAGGTAACTGATTCAATATATTTCCCTGCTGATAATTGAAAGGAATCCCATACATCTGTTTTTCCCCTTACAAATCTCCTTCTGTTGGTACCTGAATCGTACCGGTATTTCATATCGCTATCCGACACTGAAACAGCGTACATCAACTGATCATCATTTGACCGTGTGAATTTTGATGCAACCTGCTTTCCGGGTGCCGAAGCGACTACTTTTAATCCGTTCCCTGTCCTACTGTTCCAGAAAACTGAAGAGCCAGAATGAACGCCATAAGTGCATAGTTTTTCGTTGAAGAGATAAAACCAGGCCAATCCGCCGTAACCAAGAAAGGAACCGTCCCAGGTATGAATACTGCTAAAGTTGACCATCGGAAAGGAAACTTCTTCGGCCACAAGGGGTTTTGAAACTGTTCGTTCAATATCAAACCTGATATCGGTCTCTGTGATCAGGAAAGTCCACACTTCGTTAATGGGTGCCTTATCTTCGCCATAACGAATGCCGGAGAGCGTCACACTGTTCTTTTGAGTTTTTATTTTGGGCGATGTGGCCAGTTTACGGGTTGAATAGGTGGCAGCAGAAGTCCGGATCTCTGAATAAATTCCCGATTTGTTTGAAAGAACCGCTTCGCCGTTCACTTCCATGCCGGTGACAACACACTTTGAAGCATAATCGAGTGTGATTCTGAGTTTGCTGTTGCCAAATACAATGACGTTATCGGCTGACCGATCTTTTATACTGATTTGACCTTCGGCTGATAAATTGGCGAAAAGAACAAACATGAATATCAACTTCAAAAGCAAATGATTCTTCTTCATAAATGGCTTTTTAGTTCTGTAACAGTTGAAATGGACAATCGATAAAAGACATCACTTTCGCCCATTTATTTTGAGATGTCTTTACTCAGTTAATCCCAATATCAAAGTATTTTTGTCCGGCTTAATTCTGAAAACTACACCATTCCCAGGGACCGAGAAAGATCCTTTTTTAGCTGTAATCGCGTATTTCATGACATCAAACTCACAATCAATCCGGTTGGCGCTTATTATTTTAAAAGGTAATTTCATATTATCTGCAGTGGTCATATCAAGAAACCAGTCAATTGATTTCTCAGTTTCAACTTTCATCTTTATTTGTCGTTCGTCAATGTCCATCACGAGTATTCCGTCAAACGACTTCAGTGGCCAGGATATATGCAGTTTCCCAGGTGTGGAATCCGTTATTGTCGGATTTTTACCTTCGATCAATGTTTCTTTTCCGTTTATTACTGCTTTAAATCTCAGTCCTGCAATTTTTTGTGGTGTGCTCCAGATATATCCGTCAACAAAAGGAAGTGTAAAAAAAGAACATTCGTTGCTCGTGGCTTTTTTAGCGAAGTAAGCTGACTGTAATTTTTCATCAAATAAATGAATGTCGCGAATGCGCAGGTTGCCATTTTCCCACAATAAATTAATCCGGTAAAACCGGCTATTGAACCATACCGTTTTACGGTCACTTCCCTGTAAATCTTCCTTCACGGTAACTGAGGCTGCAGGAGTGGTTTTATACTTTTCGCGAAACCATTTACCTGATTCGGCCAGGGTTTCAACGGTTACTTTCTTTTCATCCCTCAAACGTGCAATCAGCGGCAATTGTATTTCAAATCCTTTTGACATTGCATCCCACGTGAACGAATTCTCCTGTCCGGCCTGAACATATGCATACTCCATCGCGCTCCCCCCGACAAACTCTTTAAAATACCAGTTAACCCAGGCAGAATCTCCTCCCCCTTCTTTATAGACAGGCTCAAGGGTAATCACGCCCTGCCTGTCTGATCCAAGTCCGGTATCGTACTGACGAACAGGATCGCTTCCAAGCATCCGGAAAATCGGCACGGGAATCTGGTTACTTTCATTCTGGGCAGGCATGTAGGAATTTATTTTGCTGGGATAGTAGGCCTGGTTCCAATAACCTCCCCACATTGTGTAACCATCAGTACCATACTGGTCTTTACAGTTAGCAGAAGCAACGATCTTGTATTTTTGATAAAGATAATTTAAGGTATGGGCGTCAATAAACCACGACGCAACCGATTTGGGATAGTAACCAAAAATTTGTTTAAAATCGCTCATATAAACATCGGCGAGCTTCTCCCGTTCTACAGGCGTATAACCTGTTGAGAACCCAATATCTGCGTGCCAGTCCCACGGATAACGACCCCGCCATTTGAGTCCGGCCTTTTCAACAAGGGGCTGGGGGATTTCCCACCATGCACCGATTTCGAAAGAACGGTCTGGAAGGCTTTTTAAAAGCTTCTGATAACGGGGATCAATCAAGGCATCGTATTGCAACAAAAAAGTACCGCCAAGCCTGTACTTTTTCATCATTTCGATTTGCTTAACCACTGTTTCATAAAGCACTTCTTCCGTAATCTTAGCGTCGCGTGGTTCAAGTAACCGAATGAAATTAATGATGTTTACAATTTTGGGGAGAGGCTTGCTTTTCTCCAAATCCCCCTGGGCGCTTACGGGATGGCTAAATGAATAGTGCACAAATATGCTTAGTAACAAAAGGATAAATGGAATCTTATTGATTCCACTTTTGATCTTCATCATTTGATTCATTCCTGCAACTATTATGAGATATTTAATTTAAAGCAATAAATTCAGTAGTTCTTCAAGTTTTATCCTCAGCTAAATTTACCACCTGATATTCTTATCGATAAAGCCAATCAGTTATGGGTGTTTATATTTCGCACGGTAATCTCGTTGCAACAACATAGATGCCAGCTTATTGTCCATAATTTCATTTTTCGCCTGATCCCACTTCACCATAGATCCTGTGTAATATGAAATCATAGCCAATTGAACAGTAGCAGTCGACTGAAATGCATCTTCAGGAGGACAATCAATCAGGCTTTTATTTTTGTTCTTTACCGCATTCAAAAAATTCGCCACATGTTTCTCTTGCATCATTTCGGTTGGAATTAATAGCTCCTCTCTTTTCCCATCTTTCCCTGCATGAAACAGAACTACTTTTGAATCCTCGGCAAAAAGAGTGGCCTTGTCACCATGGAAGAATATGCCATTGTTAAATTCCTTGTTCGGATCTCCGGTACCCCAAAGGCGGTGTTGCCAGACAACGGGTGCTTTATTGAAAGCCATATTTGCCGTGAGCGTATCAGGGGTCGTTATTTGGTTTTTTAGTTCCAATATGCCTCCACGGGTATAAAATTCTGTTGGCATCGATTCCCCCATGATCCGGCGGATGATATCGATGTGATGAACGCCCCAGTCAACAAGGTGACCATTTCCATATTCTTTCTCGAGACGCCATGCTTTGTGACCAATGTTTGGCCGATAGTCGAGTTTTGGGGCCGGACCGCACCATTCTTCCCAGTCGAGTGATACAGGAGGCGACTGGATCGTTGTATCCTGTGGACCAGGTACATAATGAATCTGTGCCGTTATCTGGTGAACATTCCCGATTGTTCCATCTGCGATCAATTCCTTTGCCTTTTTAAATGCGTCACTCTGACGGCGCTGAAAACCGATCTGCACAATATTACCTGCCTTTTGAGCGGCATTTACCATTGCCAAACCTTCCTTTATGTCGTATGCGAGTGGTTTTTCGCAATAGATATCCAGCCCTTTCGCACATGCCGCAATAAACTGAAGTGCATGCCAATGAGGAGGCGTGCCAATAAATACGGCTTCCAATCCCTTGATATCAAGTAATTCCTGGTAATATTTGTAAGTTTTAGGCCGGGTACCCTGAAGTTTTGCCAGCTCATCGGCGCTGCTGTTCAAATGTTCACTATCAACATCGCAAACAGCAATCACCTCAACCCCACCGATCTTTAATGCTGCTGTTGCAATGACCATACCGTACCAGCCGGCACCAATCAATCCGATTTTTAACTTCTTGTCCTGCGAAAAAGCCGGAATACTAAAAGCAGAAACAAGAGCAGCTGAACCAATCGATGCATTTTTTATAAAATTTCTTCTTTCCATAATTTATCATTTTTTGTTTAGTGTATTCGTCAGTCTTAAAATGGCAAGTATCCTTTCGTTTTCAGTTTTTATTGTCCAAAAATACCCATATTCCTAAAAAACGGGCTAAATAAAATCAGCGCTGAAAACATTAAATCACAACCGGTTAATGTAATTTCAAATAAGCTGTTACCGCATCATCGCCCTTTAAAGCATTTGCCGGAATGGGATTCTGCTCATTAAAAATCATCAAATCCTCTTGAGGTAAAATGGTCACAAAGTGCTCGTCGAAACCGTATTTATAGGGCAATTTCCCGGCATCCATGCCCAGATAATGATCGAAGAAATTATAAACGGGAAACCTTTTGGTCGAGCCATAGTCATGTCGTTCAGCAGGAAAGTGTGCATTGTCGAATTTACTTTCGGCATCGTACAAGGCATAAACTTTCTGAATATAGGGAAATTCAATGCGCGGTGTATTTTTGGTCCAATCGCCTCCATCCGAAATCAGCAACATGGGCCGTGGCGCACATAGGGCTGCAATTTCAACATTGTTTGTCTGGTGATTAGCGCTGCGGTGAACCGGCATTCCGCTTTCGCAGGTGCAACCGCCAAAGAAATAAGCCGACACCATAACCACAGGAACTGAAACTTTGATACGATTGTCGATGGCAGTAATCATAATGGTTTGGGTACCACCACCTGATTCGCCCGTGATCCCAATCCTTTCGGGGTCAACATCCGGAAGTGAGACAAGATAATCAATAACGCGTTTGCTGTTAAATGTTTGCAGCAAAAGAGCAATTGGAATTTTGTGGTTCACTTGCTTTGAGTCGCCAAAACCGATCATATCGTAGGCGAAAACGATTGCTCCCATCCGCGCAAAACTGGCACAGCGTGTTTGAACATCAGGACTCATTCGCCCATTGACCCAATGGCCATGGGGGCTTAAAATAGCAGGACATCTTTTTTCAGCCTGAAGTGGCCGGTAGAGGTTTCCCGTGATATAAAAACCGGGGAAGCTCTCAATCGCAATGTTTTCAACAATATAACCATCCATCGAACGGGTATTCCTGATGATGGCACTAAACTCGTTGCCAACTTTGGGCATCTGGTCTAGTTTCATCCCTTTGAATATTCCCTGCCGGATCACTTCAACGCGTTTTTCCCAGTCAGCTTTTGTTTTCCATTCTTTGGCCCATTTTTTCATGAAAACATTTGCCTGATCCTCTGTCCAATAGCTTCCCTGACATAACATTTTGTCCTGGGCAAAACCATTGATTGTAAAACCAATCAGAAAGGCGATAATTAAAGTAATTTGAATCTTTTTCATTCCGTTAAGTTTATCTCCACATAAATCTTTCTTAATCGTAAAAGACAAATATATTGGATAATTCTCAAAGCGAATAAAAAATCTTCTATGAAAATTTTTTTATAGTTCTTCATTGATATTTGGTAATTTGGGCGTGGGAATCACTTTGACGTTGGTTGGTGTCAACCAGACAATTTTTTTCGGCACCAACGCAATAAACTTCATAGGATTGACTGAGATTATTTTTCACCCTGCTACGTTATCTTAAAATTTAAAATCTTTTAATCTTTAGATACCATGACAACCAGACGCGAATGTATCAAAAAAACTATTGCAGGATCAGCAATGCTTTCAATCGGAGGCATCCTGCCTGGATTCAGTGCCAATAGTTATAACCGGATTGTTGGATCAAACGAGCGGATCAGACTCTCCGTCATTGGTGTAAACTCCCGCGGGTATGCCCTTTCTCAGAATTTCTCCAAACTCGAAGCTTGTGAAGTAATTCATATATGCGATGTAGATTCAAGAGCTATTGAAAAATGCACCGCGAATATTGAAAAAATAACGGGGCATAAACCGACAGGATTTAAAGACTTCCGAGAATCACTTGAAAACAAGGATGTTGATGCGGTAGCTATTGCGACGCCCGATCACTGGCACGCTCCGGCAGCCATGCTCGCAATGAAAGCAGGCAAACACGTTTACCTCGAAAAACCATGCAGTTATTCTCCGGCCGAAGGAGAAATGCTCGTTCAGGGAGCGGCCAAATACAAAAGCGTAATACAGATGGGTAACCAACGTCGATCGTGGCCCAATGTAGCTCAAGGAATTAAGGAGCTTAAAGAAGGAGTAATCGGCAGGGTTTACTTCGCAAAAGGTTGGTATGCCAATAACCGTGCTTCTATCGGTATTGGTAAAGAGGCACCTGTCCCAGATTGGCTGGACTGGGATTTGTGGCAGGGTCCCGCAAAGCGTAAAGCATTTAAAGATAATTACGTTCACTACAACTGGCATTGGTTTTGGCACTGGGGAACCGGTGAGGCACTTAATAATGGAACCCATATGGTCGACCTGATGCGCTGGGGTTTAGGCGTGGATTTTCCCACAAAAGTGAACTCTGCAGGAGGACGATATCGGTTTAATGACGATTGGGAAACCCCCGACACGCAGGTGATCAGTATGGAATTCGACAACAATACTGCGCTGACCTGGGAAGGTCGTAGTTGCAATCCTCATAACATAGAAGGAACAAGTGTGGGTGTTGTTTTCTATGGCGAAAAAGGAACCATGGTAATGCAGGGCGGCAACGATTATACAATCGTCGGATTAGACAACAAAGTGATTAAAAATGTAAAAAGCGATGTTGAAATTGATTCTTCGAACCTTATGAATCCGGGAGAAAAACTTGATGCATTGCATCTTCAGAATTTTTTTGACGGGATCACGAAAGGTGAAGCGTTACATTCAGGTATTGACGGTGGACACAAAAGTACCTTGCTAATGCAACTGGGAAATATTTCTCAACGTACAGGACGCACCTTGAATATTGATTCAAAGAACGGGCATATATTGAACGATCCGGAGGCCATGAAACTCTGGTCGCGCGACTATGAGAATGGCTGGGAAATGACGCTTTAGAAAAGCATTTATAACCAAAAACGGATACAGATGAAAACGCGAAGATCTTTTATCAAAACCCTTGGAACAGGCACAACCCTGTCTGCTTTGGCCTTAAACGCAACAGGAAAAACCACTGCCTTATTCCTTAAGGAGGGTTTGCCGGTGGAAAAACCGATTCGTATCGGGATTATCGGAGCCGAAAATTCACATACAATTGGTTATGGAAAGCTTTTCAATATCGATAAAAAGTTCCCCGGAGTAGAGGTGAAATACGTCTGGGGCGAAACAGAAGAATTTGCCAAAATAGCGATGGAGAAAGGCCAGATCCCCAATATTGTGAAAGACCCGCTCGAAATGCTGGGCAAGATCGACGCATTAATTGTTGATCACCGTCATGCCAAATATCACCTGAAGGCTGCTGAACCTTTTGTTAAGGCTGGGATTCCGACCTTCATCGATAAACCATTTTGCTACAGGGTTTCAGAAGGAAGGGAATTTCTCGAAATGGCCCGCCGTGTGGGAACGCCCGTGTCATCCTATAGTTCAGAGGCACATAAAGATGGAACATTTGACGTCAAAAAACAGGTTGAAACGATGGGTGCCATTAGCCACGTAACAATCAGCGGACCTGCCGATCTTGAATCACCTTATGGCGGTGTTTTCTTTTACGGTATTCATATGGTTCAACCACTTATGTATATTTTCGGAGATGACATCCGAAGAGTCAGGGTTACCCGAAGTGGAAAAAATACCACCGCAACCCTCGTTTTTGGAAACGAGATGCTGGCAACACTTATCTTTAAAACCCTTTCGTATGGATGGCGGACATTTGCAGAAACCAAAGAAGGAACAGTAGAACTGAAATCACGCATCGAAGACAGTGTTCCAGGGAAAAACTATACCGACATGGTTGAAATGTTCAGGACTGGCAAAGAGCCACTTGCACATGAAAGCATTCTGAAATGCATTGCCGTTCTTGAAGCGCTTGAAAGGTCAGGGACTAATGAAAAATGGGAAGAGGTAAAAATGTGAACTCAAAAAATAGGAGAATGAGGTACTTTTTAGAAAATCTGTTTCAAAAATTATTAGCTATTATTTTGATGGTAACCATTAACGTTTCATATGCCCAGACCAGAATAGAAGGATTGTTATATCTTGATAACAATCCTGTTTCCCTTGAGATAAAAGATGGTAAGATCTTAAGTGTTCAGCCGATTGACAAGTTATCGGATGAGCGCCATCCCCTTTTCATTGCACCTGGACTGATCGACAACCAGGTGAACGGCTTTGCTGGTGTTTCCTTTTGCTTTGGCGGTGGCGAATTAAATAAGGAAGGCATCCTGAAAGCAACCCGCGAATTGTGGAAAAAAGGAGTAACCACCTACTTGCCGACGCTTACAACCAATAATAAAGATGTTCTGCTCTGTAATTTTGCACTTCTGGCAGACTCAAAAAATAACGAAGCATTGCTTGGGTCCATTCCTGGATATCACCTTGAAGGTCCCTATATTTCACCCGAGGACGGTTACCGTGGAGCCCATCCACTCAAATATGTGCATAAACCCGATTGGAAGGAATTCATGGAATTCTACGAAGCTTCGGGCCGGAACATTCTGACAATCACAATTGCACCCGAACTTGAAGGAGCAATGGAATTCATTCGAAAATGCACAGCAATGGGTATCACTGTTGCGATCGGCCATCACAATGCGCCCAAAGCGATCATTGACGAGGCGGTTATGAATGGGGCAAAAATTGCCACCCACCTTGGGAATGGTTGTGCCAATATGATCAACCGGCATAACAATCCTTTGTGGCCACAACTGGCCAATGACCGATTGATGGCCAGCCTCATTTGTGATGGATTCCACCTGCGCGACGAAGAGATCGCAGTATTTTATAAAGTGAAAGGTCCTGAGAAAACGATCATCACTTCAGACGTCACCAGTTTTGCCGCTTTACCTCCAGGAGAATATAAAAATGAGGAGGGTGAAACAATCGAACTGACAAAAGAAGGAATGCTTCGCTACCCGGCACAAAATGTACTGTATGGTTCAGCATCACCTATTTCAAGAGGAGTCATCCATATCATGAAGGTAACAGGTTGTTCTTTAGGTGAAGCAATTCAAATGGCAAGTACAAACCCTGCCAGACTTTATGGATTAACCGATCGCGGAAGCATCGAACCTGGTAAACGTGCCGACCTGATCCTTTTTGAATTAGGAGATTCTGAATTAACGATCAGGAAAACCTTTGTTGCCGGAAATTTAGTTTATGACAGTTCAAAATAAAGAATTACTAAAATGGATGTAGTAAAGGAAACCATTGGTAATTATCGTTACCGAATTCTGGCATTGGTGTTTATGGCCACAACGATCAACTACTTCGACCGGAGTATTGTTGGCGTGATGGCTCCAACATTACAAAAACTATTCGACTGGACGAATAAAGACTATGCCGCCATCATGGTTTCCTTTAAAATTGCTTATGGAATAGGATTACTGTTCATGGGGAGTATCATTGATAAACTTGGTACAAAAATAGGATATACGATTTCGATTGTAATTTGGAGCATTTTCGGAATGTTACATGCGGCTATCAGACCGGCGTTTAGTTTAATCGGGTTTATTGTGGCGCGTTTCGGACTTGGAATTGGGGAGTCGGGGAATTTCCCGGCTGCAATAAAAACAGTTGCCGAGTGGTTTCCCAAAAAGGACAGGGCATTTGCCACAGGTATCTTTGATGCATCTACGAGTGTTGGTGCTATCTTAGCTCCGTTCGTTGTAGGTGCAATCGTTTCTGTTGAAGGAGCTAACTGGCAAATTCCTTTTCTTTTCACAGGAGTATTAAGTGCACTTTGGGTATTTCTATGGTTGAGAACTTATCAAAAACCGGAGGTGCATCCAAAACTTTCAAAAGCAGAGTTAGAGTATATTAACAGCGATTCCGAAGAGGAGACATCTGAAAAAATCCCCTGGCTAAAACTGCTGCCCAAACGGGAGACCTGGGCCTTCTCTTTAACGACAATAACTGATGGTGTTTGGTGGTTTTACCTTTTCTGGGGTGCCAAATTCCTTGCCGAGCAGTTTGGAGTAGACATTAAGAATATAGGACTTCCCTTCCTGATCATTTTTGTGATGGCAGATGCCGGAAGTCTCATCGGTGGATATACTTCCGGCGCACTGATAAAGAAAGGGTGGTCAATCAACAAAGCACGGAAAGTAACCATGCTGGTTTGTGCGATCATTATTTTACCTGTATCCTTTGTTCCGGTGATTACCAGCAAATGGCTTGCAGTCTTTTTAATCGGACTTGGTGCTGCAGGACACCAGTCGTGGTCGATAAACAGTTACACACTGGTTCCAGATGTATTCCCTAAAAAAGCAATCGCCTCAGTGATAGGAATCGGAAAAATGATTGGTGTGGCTGTTGCAATAATCGCAGATATTGCCCTGGGAGCAGTACTGGACACCGCCAATAACTCGGGTTATTTCTGGGCTTTTGTAATCGCGGGTTCGTCCTACCTTGTTATTCTCGTCTTTGTTCATTTATTGATGCCAAAGATGACCCCGCTGGATGACAAACTGAATTATATACACATTAAACCAACTATTTAACACATACAGAATATGGAAATCGTTCTATCAGATACCAAACAATTGCTTGGGTTAAAGGCCGCCAACAGGGGTGCAGAACTCATTCGCAAGGCAATTCGCCTCAACGGGAAAGCAAATATAATCGTTGCGACTGGAGCATCTCAGTTTGAAATGCTGAACGAGCTCGTAAAAGAGGATATCGACTGGTCTTTAGTAACCGCTTTTCACCTCGATGAATACATCGGAATCTCCGAAAATCACCCGGCATCTTTCCGCAAATACCTCAAGGAAAGGTTTGTTGACCTCATTTCACTAAAGGAGTTTATCTACGTAAATGGTGAGTCAGACCCATATCAGGAATGTATCCGCCTTGGTGAATTAATCAGCGAACATCCGATTGATGTCGCCTTTATAGGCATTGGCGAAAATGGACACCTTGCTTTTAACGATCCTCCGGCAGATTTCGAAACAGAAGAGCCGTACCTTGTTGTAAAACTGAATGATGCCTGCCGTCGTCAGCAACTTGGTGAAGGGTGGTTTCCAACGTTTAACGATGTTCCCGAAAAGGCAATCAGTATGTCAATCAGGCAGATTATGAAATCGAAAGCCATTATCTGTACCGTTCCGGACGAGCGAAAAGCTACCGCAGTTCGCGACACTTTAGTGAACGATATTTCACCGGAATGTCCGGCAACTATTTTGCGAACACAGGCTAATGCGGTTTTGCTTTTAGATCTTGCAGCTGCATCGTTGGTCCGTGAAATGATTTGAGAATATTAAAGCCAAAAGAGTTAATATTTATGCGACAAATTCCCCAACTCTCCATCATGATTCTTAAATTTGATACTTAATATTATTGGTGGTAATTTTATTAACCAATCTGTAAATGACGCGCACCGAAGCAGAGGTAAAACTGCAGCTTTTGTTTGGTTTTCAGCATTTTCATGATTTACAATGGCAGGTAATTGAACAATTACTTGCTGGAAAAAGGATTTTGTTAATCGAAAAAACAGGCTTCGGGAAATCGTTGTGCTTTCAATTTCCTGCCACCCAGTTAAAGGGAATCACAATTGCAATGGTGGTAATCGATGAAGCACACTGTATTTCGATATGGGGTCAAAGTTTCAGACCCAATTACCGGAGAATTGTAAACCTGGTGAAACTGTTACCGAAGAACTTCCCTGTTCTGGCGGCCACTGCCACAGCTACGCCGAGGGTACAGGCCGATATAATTGAACAGGTCGGTTCCGATTTAATCCCGCTTAGGGGACAGCTATTACGATTCAATCTTGGTTTATTTGTAGTGCATGTTCAAACCGAAGATGAAAAGTTTTTTTGGCTGGCCGAATATTTACCCAAACTAGCCAAACCTGGTATTATTTATACCGGAACCCAGGCCAATACCGATATTTTTTCGAACTGGCTCCATTTTCTGGGCTTCAATTCAGCAGCTTACAGTGGCCGGTTAGATGCAGACTCGCGTATCCGAATTGAACAGGGCTTCAATGCCAATCAATATGATTGTGTGGTTGCTACAAATGCATTGGGCATGGGAATTGACAAGCCGGATATTCGCTTTATTATTCACACTCAAATCACCCAGTTACCGATTCATTATTATCAGGAAATTGGCCGTGCCGGCAGAGACAACAAGAAAGCTTTTGCCATTGGGCAGAAATGAAATTATTAAAGCCACGAACCTCAAGCAAACACAGGTGAATGTTATTTTGGCAGATTTGATAGAACAGGGGATTATCCATGAACTTCAGGACAAATGCAAAAAGTATTTTTACAATCCCGATGCTCCTGAATTAGACCTATGGGCTTTTGATTTATTGCGCCAGATTCAATATGAAGAATTAGCAAAAATGATCGAATATACCAACATCCAATCGTGCCGGATGCAGTACCTGTGTAGTTATCTTGGCGATATTCATCAAAATACATGCGGAATTTGCGATAATGACAGAAATCGTCAGGTAAACATTACATCAACGGATATTTTAACAGCTAAATTGCATGAATTCAGGGAGACATACTTCCCGTTGTTAGAAGTTGAAACACAGAGGAGCAGAATAGTAAATGGAGTTGCGGCTTCTTATTATGGTATTTCAAATGTTGGGGCAGCGTTGCATCATTCAAAATACGAAAGTGGCGGCGACTTCCCCGATTGGCTGCTTGATTTGACCCTTAGGGCCTATCGCAAACACTATGAAAAAGGTGATTTTGATTTGATACTTTATGTACCACCAACAGAATCAGGGGATCTGGTAAGAAATTTCGCAGAGAAGATTTCTGCTGCTCTTAATATTCCAATATCTCATAAACTCGTGAAAAATTTGCCAACTTTACCGCAAAAGATGTTTCATAGTGGGATATTAAAGAAAGACAATGTTAAAAATAAATTTGCATACGAATCACCGGATGACATTGCAGGTAAAAAAATTCTGTTAATAGATGATATTTTTGATAGCGGCAATACAATCAAGGAGATCGGTCAGTATTTAACCAATATCGGAGCAGAACTGATTGCTCCACTCGCGATTGCCAGGACTTTAGGAGGTGATATTTAAAAACCAATTAGCATGAATAGTTACATTGAAAATACCTACTGGATTTCAATTGCTCATTTACCAAAATGGCATACCGAAAGAATTAATCGGCTGATAATAGAGATTATCCATGAGAATAAACTGTCGTGGGTTGATTTCTTTGAACTTGAGAAAAATGGGTGGAGGGAGCTATTTGCATTTACAGCTAAGGAGCTGACAGATTTGGAAGATGCAAAAAATGATCTCCCCCGCATTGCATTTATTGCAGAACAATTACAAAATGAAGGCTTTCAGATTATACCAATCAATTCTCCCGATTATCCAACAGTATTGAAAGAAAACTTAAAGATAAAAAGCAGTCCCCCGATACTCTACATTAAAGGTCGAAGAGGGTTGCTGCAAGAAGATCCGGTGGCCATTGTGGGTTCCAGAAACGCTGGTCAAGCCGCACTGAATTTTACAGATCAGGTAGCTAAGAGATTAGCCAGAGAATTGAAGGTTGTCGTAAGCGGTTTTGCCAAAGGAGTTGATAAGCAGGCATTGGACAGCACAATTGAAGCTCACGGGAAAAGTATTATCGTTTTGCCTCAGGGAATACTCACATTCAATTCAGGTTTTAAAAAATACTATGAGCCCATTGTAAACGGAAATGTTCTAGTATTGAGTACTTTTTTCCCAAAAGCCGGATGGGATGTCGGATTTGCGATGGCGCGAAATGCCTATATCTATGGATTGGCAAAAGAGATATATGTGGCAGAGACTGATAATAAAGGTGGTACATGGGAAGGAGCCATGGATGGTTTGCAAAAACAACGAAAGATCTATGTAAGAGAGCCGGAACCAAAAGAAGTGAATTCAAACCTTAAACTAATTGAATTTGGAGCAATCCCCGTTAACAATGAAGGTGTACTAATTGATTTCAAGACGACTCCTGCTAAAAATTTATTTGAAGAGCAATTAGAAAAAAATGAATTAAATGAGTCTGGTACAAAATACAAGAATGCTCCAGAAAATGTTGAAGAAGAAATTATTGAACTGCTCAAAAAAGAAAACTACACTACAAGGGAGATTATTTTGGCATTGAAACTGGATTGGGACAGTCGTAAATTAACAAGTTTTCTGAAAAAAAACCCAAATATCAAGGTTATCGCAGGAAAACAGACAAAATATGGTTTGACTAATACTGTTAATCTTAAGCTCTTCTGAATTAATAAAAAACGAATAAGATATGTATTTATTTTTCGACACTGAAACAACGGGATTGCCCAGAAACTATAAAGCGCCCGTTTCGGATCTGAACAATTGGCCGCGTCTGGTTCAATTAGCTTATCATCTCTATGACAATGAAGGGAATAAAATTTCGGAGGGCGACCATATCATTAAACCCGAAGGATTTACAATTCCTATTGATGCATCACGGATTCATGGGATATCAACTGAAAGGGCAAACATGGAAGGAATTTCTCTTCTGACTGTTTTGCAGTCCTTTCAAGCGCTAATCGATCAGGCAGATTATCTTGTTGCCCACAACGTGAGCTTTGACGAAAAAATAGTGGGTGCTGAATTTTTGAGAAATAAGATGCAAGATAGTCTGGTATCCAAAAGAAAGATTTGCACGATGCAAAGCACTACAAATTTCTGTGCAATCCCGGGGCCGTACGGCTACAAGTGGCCAAAACTCTCAGAGTTGCATTACAAACTTTTCAGGACAGGTTTCGAAGAGGCACACAATGCATCGGTGGATATCAATGCTACTGCACGATGTTTTTGGGAATTAAAAAGACTTGGTAAGATTTGAAAAAATAGCCGTGTGATTGTCCAAATATTGAACAATCACACGGCTTTTAACTTTTTTATTTGAGCCGTTTTAAAGTGTATAGTTGATCTTGTATTTCCCACTTTTGACTGCAACGACAGCGCTTTTTTCTCCTGAAAGCTCGTATTCTTTCCCGTCCAAACTGTATTTTTTGATTCCTGAAGGAATTACAACTCCGGCTTCACTGCCAACAGGGATTTCGACATTCAGTTCCATTACCTTTTCCTTTAATTCCCAGTTGACAACAAGCTTCCCGTAAGGAGTTTCCTTAAATGTTTTGGCCCAGGTAATTCCCTTTGGTATTTGGGGTTGAATGAGCACCTGTCGGTAGGCCGGAACATTTTCAGCAGAGCGGATTCCTCCCACCGCCTGGTAAAACCACGAGCCGACACCATTGTAGCAATTATGAATCCGGCTCCGTTCCCCATTCCAATGTTCCCAGGTAGTTGTAGCGCCATTTTCAATCATGTACAAATAGCCCGGGTAATCTTTCTTTTTCAGCATCGAATACATCAGGTCGGCAGACTGGGTTTTAACAGACCATTCCGTCAGGACTGGAATTCCTACGAGCCCGCAGGCAAAATGGCCGCCGCGATTGGTTGTAGTTTCGTTGAACAGACTTTTTGTAACTGATGCGATCAATTCTTCCGGAACAACACCTGCCAGCAATGGGTAAGCAAGATCGATCTGGGTAGCTGTGGCATAGGTATTTTTGGATGAATCGAAATAGCTTTTGTGGATCTGTTTCTGAAGCTGATCCTTTTTCTGTGAATACAATCCTGCATCGTCGGTTTTTCCAAGCACCTTCGCTATTTTCTGCATGTTATCGTAGCAAACCGCAACGAAACAATTGTTTACCAGGTCAACTGAAGCTTCCGCCTTTTGATCGATTCCTGTTGGCGTGGCCCAGTCGCCCAGGTACCATCCTCTGTAGTCGGTATCAGGCCAGGGTTTCAGCAAACCATCAACCGTATATTTATCCACATATTGCAACCATTTTTGCATGGTAGGGTAATATTTTTCAAGAATAGCTTCATCACCATAGTTCAGATAGGTTTTCCACGAAGCCGTGATGATAAAACCGCACCAGTAGGGGCCACCACCTGCCTTATACGGGTTGGGTGCCGTATGAGGCATCCCGCCGTCATTGCGGACACAGTCTGCCCAGGCCTGCAACCAATTAGCATACAAAGGGTTCATATTGAACATGGTTTGTGCCGTTTCTGTAGAAGCATTTCCGTCGCCACCATAACCCAGGCGTTCAATCGTCGGACAATCGACCAGATCGCCGCCAATACTAAGACATTGAAGCGTGTAAAAAATCATGTCGTGGATTTTATTCAACTCCGGATCGGAACACTGAAATCCGGAAGCCAGTTCAAAGCCGGTATGAACCAGATAAGCTTTAATTGATTCGGCAGAAGGAGCTTCCGTCAGTTTTGAAATCCTGATATACCTGAAACCATGATAATTGAATTTGTTTTTGAATACTTCTGAACCTTCTCCGGAAGCAATGTAACGGTCGGTTTGTTTTTGATCGGTGAACTTCCCTTTATCATCCAGATGGTCTGAATACTCGAGGACGATTTCCTGCGATTTTTGCAGTTTTGCAAAATTGATTTCGATCCAGCCAGTAAGGGTTTTTCCCATATCAATCAGAAATGTATCTTTTGACAGTGATCGTATTTCGACAGGTCTGATCGTTTCTGCAATGCGGTTTAGCTCCACCATTTGCGGACTTACTTCATAGTTGGGAGCCGAAATTACAGAAACAGGACTCCAGTTTTTACTATTCATTCCTTCTGCAGACAAATCATTTATTGCCACCGTGCCATCCACAATTTCACCACCAAACTGGTGAGGCTGCCAACTACCATGCCGTGTGTAACTGCTCTTTCGTCCAACCCAGGAAGCATCTGTTGAAAGGATAATGTCCCGCCTGTTTTCAGACAGCTTTTCTAACTGGGCTTTCACCAGAGGACCATTGTGAACGACTCCAGGCAAACCTTTAGTATACCAACCACTTGCCAACCATAAAACGATGTCATTTTGCCCCTTCTTTAGCAACTTCGAAACATCGTAAGCGATCGCCCACGAGCGTTTGTCGAATTGTGAAACGGCCGGGGAAAGAACTCCGTCACCCACTTTTTGACCATTCAAATATACTTCATGGTATCCCAGCGAATTTACATACAAAAGCAATTTCCCATTCGTATCATTCACATCGAACGATTTTTTCAACTGGGGGCATTCGTTGTAACCTGCAGGAGTCGGAAACCCAATATAGGAGGCATGCCATTCATCCTTATTTAATAGCCCGATGCTGAAATTGCAAACCGGACTCCATGACGAAACGTTCCCTGCTTCATCCCATATCCTGACCTTCCAATAAGCAGACGTACCTGAACCGAGCACTTTCCCTTGGTAAGGAACCATAATACTTACTGAAGATTCAGACTTTCCGGAGTCCCAGAGATCAGCCTGATCCTTATCAAGCAGTGAAGGGTCGCTTGCAACCAATACCTGAAAGGCCTTTTGTTCAGTCGCGTTTTTGTTACTCAGAATTTCCCAGCTAAATCGAGGCACCGTTTTATCAATCCCCAAAGGATTTTGGAGGTTTTCGCACTTCAGTTCATAAACATTTAGGTTTCCTTCCGGGGCGCATCCCCAAAGGCAGAAAACAAAGGCAATACAAGCAATTACGAGTGATGACTTCATGTTATTTTTTAGTTTTAGTTAATCTTCTTTCTCCTCTTTCCCGCTGTATTTCTTTGGGTACAATTCATTTCCTTTCATTGCAAACCAGATGATCCGGTTAAACAGATCATCATCTCCCTGGTCGATATGGTCAAATTGAGGTTCCATACTTTTACGGGCATAGTAGAGTGCGGCCCCTTTTAATTCAGCCAGACTCTTATTCATTTCATTTAAAGGGATTTCATTGGGAACTGAATAGAAGGGGGAGAAATCGGGAGTCGACGAAAAACAGTTGAACATGGGCATGGCCGTAGCATCGCTGATGTTCATAGGCGGGATTCCCAGTATCTGTTCGATGGTTCGTAACAAAGTCACCTGGTTATAATTCGTTCGGATCGTTTGCTTTAGTCTCGAATAAGGACTTACAACTGCGCCAACAGTCCGGTAAGCTGATACATGATCCCAGCCATCCTGCGAATCATCTTCGCTTATAAAAATTGCAGTGTTTTTCCAGAAACGGCTTTTTGAGATGGCTTCGATGATTTGACCAAGCGCAAGATCGTTATCAGCCACAAAGGCACGCGGTGTAGGTAAACCGGGGCGGGTTCCGGTGGTATGGTCATTTGAAAGGGCCATCACCATAAGTTCAGGCCACTGGTCCCCTTCCATTTTATCATAGGCATTCAACTCATCTATAAATGCTTTTGCCCTGAGTATATCCGGAATATGATGATCATCGGAGCTCGGAAAATTCTGACTTAAAATATTTTCAACAGGCTTAATGGTCGTCTTATTTTCGAAACTGAACTTTTCTCCTTTTAGGAATCCCTCATAGATAGAGGTCCAGTTCAGACTTTTATCGAATTCAACATCACACGCTTCTCCGTAAATACGCACACTTTTCCCGGCCCTCATCGCATTGTCCCAGATAAAACCGGTTGGTGCATAAACGAGTGCATCCGTCTGAACATGCGGATAACTTCTGATCCATGCCCGGACATTTTTCTCAACATAATCGGTAACAATACCCATATCAGTCCATTGATGACCTTCAGCAGAGCATTTCCCCGATGCATAATAATTGTCTAACAGCAAAAATTCATCTACGATTTTATGGGTATTCGGTGTGACTTTCTTTCCAAAAGTACAAAGGGTTGAATCTCCGTCTCCGGCTTTTACATCTCCAAGTATCTGATCATAGGTTCTGTTCTCTTTGATAATATAAACCACATGTTTAAATACAGATGGTTCTCCAATCCTGACAGGAACAGGAGCAGGCGCTGCATTTTTGCGGGGTAATTTTTCGGTAAGTGCCAGCCTGAAAAGCTGGTTGCTCTTTTCAACTTTCCCGGTATACTTCTGTAACGTTGATTTTTCCGGTACCGGGATCGCCGAAACCGATGCCATTAGCCTGTGAGAATTATAATTGGCCTTCCCTGTTTTTTCAGAAACAGTAGGAATTCTTGATCCTTCCGCCTCAATATTTGCTACAAACAAAAGCGTATCCCGATAAATGGCAATTCCTCCCGGATAAGCGCCTGTTGGTATAAAGCCGGAGACTTTACTCTTATTTTCAGTAGCGGTGGCAGAAGAGAGTTTCCCAAGTCGGACAACAGCCAGTGCATTATCCATACCATTAGCAACATAGAGTGTTCCACCATCGTCGTTAATAGCCAGACCATTTGGAGAATCACCGAAATAGTCATTATTATCGGGTGATAACCTTACAGAGATTTGTTCACTCACCTCATCCGTTCCGGTATTGATCACAGAAACCATATCACTGTTCGCATTAGCTACAAAAATGAATTTCTGATCCTTGCTGGCAACAATATCGTTGGGATGCAAACCCACCTTAATCTCTATTAAAGGTTTGCCCGTGAGGGGATCCAGAACCAGCACAGTGCCTTCGCGGGTTGCTCCGGTCAGTGGATCAACTTTAGCTAATCCCCATGGCACACCAGCCACATCGGCATCACCTTTGTCGGGAACCGATCCAGCCCAGTTGGTGACATACAGCTTTCCATTTGCAGCCGCAATCCCAAAAGGCGCGACACCTGCCGGGGCAGACCAAATTGTCTTACCGGTTTTAATATCAAGCTTCTCAACAGTATTGTTGCCATTTAGTACAACGTAAAGTACCAGTGAACCTGCTTCCACGGCCACGAGCACTTCATTCGGTAAGGCCGCTTGAGCAGGTTTTACAGTTTCAAACGAAAATGTTTTTAAAACACTGATTTTCTTTTCGTTCCAGGCAGCCTGAACAACAACCGACTTGGTTTTCCCCCATGCACTCCAGTAAAGTTCATATCCATCAGCTGTTTTGCCCCACGAAATACCGGAATAGGTATTCATCAGGCCATCATTCGCAAAATGGCTTTTCAGCACGAAACGGCTTGCGATTTTCTTCGTCACCGGGTTGATAATAACAACTGAATAGCGTCCTTCAACAGCGATCCATTTTCCATCAGGCGAAAGAGAACAATCGAGGGCGTGGTTCTCGAGTTCTTTATCACCGAAATAGATCTGTTCGCCTGCCGGATCAACCCATTTGTTATAAGGCATTAAAACTGGCAGATCACTTCCTGTGAGGGTACTGTTCTCGTAGGAACTCATGTATTTCTGCTGCTGCTTCAGCGATCTCTTCGATTGCGAAAACGACTGATTTACGGTTATTAGTGCAGTAAAAATTAAAATCAGGAATAGTTTATTTTCCATCTGAAAAGGGATAATAGTTTAATAATTTAAACAGTCCTAAATTTAATAAAAGGACTTTTGGATGTTTCAACTTTGGCATTCCAAAGATAGTCTTAATGTAAAGAAAAAACGTCTCAATTCCAGAAAAACCCGAAAAGTGATCGCTGTTTTGACAACAATACGCTGCGATTGTAACACCCAAGCCTTCTTTCCCGTAGAAACTTTTTATTTTAATTTCAGATATTCCTCAGTTTAAATTGTCTTACTTTGACTCAATTAAGAATATATTTTATGCGCCACTTAATAATTATTTGCTCAATTGTTCTTTTATTTGCATCCTGCAGTACTGAAGAACTTACCACAAACTCTAATGAATCAGTCGCTTATGCCAACGTTGAATTCGGAAGCGATCCGCTGCAAAAGATGGATATATTCCTGCCGGCAGGGAGAACTGTTAATACTACAAAAACCATGGTCGTCATTCATGGTGGATCATGGACAAGCGGCGATAAATCTGAAATGACGGCGGTTGTAGATTCCCTGAAAAAACGTTTGCCGGATTATGCGTTTATCAACTTGAATTATCGCCTTGCAGTCAATAATATGATCAATGTTTTTCCCGCGCAGGAAAATGATGTAAAAACGGCCATTGAATTTTATCTCGGCAAATCTTCCACCTATGAAATCTCGAAGGATATTATAGTTCTGGGAGCCAGTGCCGGAGCTCATCTGGCAATGCTTCACAGCTATAAAAACGATCCTAACAAACATGTAAAAGCGGTGATTGACCTTTTTGGACCAACCGATCTTGTCGCAGCATGGAACGAAGGTTTCCTTTATCAGCTTGCATTAATGGCTGCAACAGGCAAAACCTATGATCTGGATCATGCCATTTATACCCAATCGAGTCCCGTAAATTTTATCAATGCCCAAAGTCCGCCTACAATTGCGTTGCAGGGCGGAATGGATTTTATTGTTACCCCAGCTCAAACCAACATCCTGATTGTCAAATTGAATTCGATGGGTGTTTCGAATCAACTGATATTTTATCCCAATGAAGGACACGGATTTTCGCAGGCAAATAATACCGATGCCATTACCAAGGCCCTGATATTCATTGCAAAATATGTGAAATAGCGACTGGCTTAATAAAAAATACAATTGAAAAAAAATTTCGCAAAACATGATTTTATTTTTCAGGAATGTATAATTTTAGACGCAAATCTTTATTAACTAATAAATAATCAAATGAGAGCTATTCAATTTCTATTTGCAGTTGCGTTGATTTCGGTGTCGGTCACATCGTGTAAAGAAAAGCCAAAAACAGAACCGGTAGTACCTGTTCAAAAAACGGATCTAAGTGAATACCTGGGTCAATGGACCATTGATGTTCAGGGTGGTGGCGTCAGCTGGCTGGAAGTACGCCAGGAAAAAGATTACCTCGATGCTGACCTTTTGTGGATTGGCGGAAGTGTATTGCCCGTTGCCAATGTTTACCTTGATAATGATCACAACCTGATCGTTACACGCATTGATAATGTTGTGCGCACGAAGGACGAAAAAGGAACTCCGATTCGTTCACACCAGGTAACCAACTGGTTGAAAACATCTAAACAGGGAGATAAAATTGTTGGTTTCCTCTACATTCCTAAACGCGATGGGAATGGTGTCGATTCAACATCATTTACAGGAACTAAATTAGCTCCGCCACCTGCTGCTCCCGATATGGCCAACCTGAAGTTTGGGACACCCATCAACTTATTTAACGGCAAAGACCTTACCGGATGGAAATTGATTAACGAAAAACAAAAAAATGGGTTCTACGCAAAAGATGGCGTTCTGGGAACAGATCCTGCACAGGTTGAAGGACAGGAACATATTAGTTATGGTAATCTTCGGACAGACCAGGAATTTGAAGATTTCAATCTCAAGCTTGAAGTAAATGTACCTGCCGGAAGTAACAGCGGCGTTTACCTGCGTGGAATGTATGAAATTCAGGTTCTTGATTCGTACAAAAAGCCACTCGACCCCCACAATATGGGTGCGCTTTACAGCCGTATTACACCTTCTGTGGGTGCTGAAAAACCCGCAGGAACATGGCAGACCATGGATATTACATTGTGTGACCGCCACGTAACCGTAATCCTGAATGGTACAAAAATCATTGACAACCAACCAGTTTACGGACCTACCGGAGGTGCCATGAAATCGGATGTCAATACACCCGGACCTATCTACTTACAGGGAGACCATGGAAAAGTAGCGTACAAGAATATTGTTTTAACTCCGATTGTGAAGTAAGCATTTGAAGAGACACTTTCAAAATAGAATCACTGATTTTGAACCTGAAGAGGAATCAAAATCAGTGATTTTTATTGGTCTGAAAAATCCATCCATAGCCAATGAATGTTTATTGCATAAGACTGTAAATTGCCGAATCGGCTATTCTTTTCCCCTCTCTCCAATAAACTGGTCATCCTTATTTTTGAACAAAACATTAAATGTGGTAAGACTACCATATATTCTTGTGATATATTGTTCGAGATCAACCTTTTCCTCATCGGTGAGGTTACTCGCATTGATGCGCTGTTCCATCACGCGCACCCTGTCGCGAACCATCACAATTTTATGAAAGAAGGTCTCAATCGGAACTTCCTTCTCTTTTAACGATTTATCGCCCGGGAAAAGAATCATTTTTCCGCCACTCCATTTCTGGCCAAGCGGAACTGTTTCCTGGATATCACTAAAACGGTGAAGAACCCTGATCAGGCTTTTCTCCATCTTCTCGTAGGTTAGTAAATCTGAAGGGGTTTCTACGGCTTCAATAACCTCCAATCCAACGAAATCGCGTTTGATCTGTCTTACTCCAAAATCGACAAACCCAATTTCGTAGGCATCCGAACGCACCTGAACAATTACACCTTTACCCATTTGCGGGTGTTTTACGCGTGAGCCAACACCTAAAATACTTTCTGTCATATGAGTGATCATTAAATTAGTAGTAATTACAAATATAGGATTTCTTAAGAATAATCAAATTATTGAATGTTGGGGATAATCAAGAAATTCCTTATCTTGTTGTCGAATTGAGAAAATTTAAAATCGGGAAACTATGGTAACACATAAAATACCATCGCTAAAAATAGGAGATCTCGAAATTAATCCACCCATCGTTCAGGGAGGAATGGGTGTAAGGGTTTCAGGTTCACGACTTGCCTCAGCAGTTGCGAATGAGGGTTGCGCAGGCATTATTGCAAGTGTAGGCCTGGGTGCTTTTGAGGATGCTTCGATAACTGAATTTGTTAAACTCAATAACGATGCTTTAAGGGTGGAAATCCGTAAGGCGCGTTCGCTTTCGAAAGGGGTAATTGGAGTGAATGTAATGGTAGTGCTTTCGAACTACGAAGAACTTGTGAAAGTTTGCGTTGAAGAAAAAGTTGATATGATCATCAGCGGAGCAGGGCTTCCATTAGACCTGCCAAAACAGACCGCAGGTTCAAATATAAAACTGATTCCGATTGTTTCCTCGGCAAGGGCTTTCAGCATTATTTACCGCAAGTGGAAACAAAATTACAACAAGGTTCCGGACGCGGTGGTCCTCGAAGGACCGATGGCAGGAGGACATCTTGGGTTTGGTTTCGATGATGTAGTTGGTGATAAAGCGCCTAAACTTGAGCAACTGGTGATTGAGCTGGTTGATTACGTGAATACACTTGAAGAAAACATTCCTGTTATTGCCGCCGGAGGTATATTTGACGGACATGATATTGCTAAATTTTTATCATTAGGTGCATCTGGTGTTCAAATGGCGACAAGGTTTGTATGCACTACCGAATGTGATGTTCACGATGACTTTAAGCAAGCCTATATTACGGCTAAAAAGGAGGATATCGCAATTATCCATAGTCCGGTCGGATTGCCTGGGAGGGTTATCCTGAATGAGTTTACAAAAAGAGTTACGAAAGGTGAAACGATACCATTCCGATGTCCGCATCATTGTTTGAGATCGTGCAATCCGCGCACGGCCCCTTTTTGTATCGCCAAAGTACTGACTGATGCATCAAAAGGGAGGTTGAACAATGCATTTGTATTTGCGGGATCGAATGCCTATCGTTGTACCGAGATTGTATCGGTAAAAACATTGATCGACGAGCTGAAAGCGGAGTTAGTTAGTTCTCTACAATAAACAACTACGTATTTAGAAATAAAAAAAATTAATGCTAATTTACCTCCGGATAAATTTGCTTTTCCGGAATGTTAATCGTACCATTATTGATTCAAACAAACAACTGATAACGCATACTGAAAACTGTTTTTCGCAATGAAAAATGAAGCTGTCGGAGGCGTTTTTCCGTACATGCGGAAACGATAAAACCTAAAATATCTACCGATGGAACGCCAGATATTTATTGATGAATTACGTAAGCAATCGGAGACTACATGGGATATTGTAGTCATTGGTGGAGGTGCTACCGGACTTGGTGTTGCTCTTGACAGTGCTTCGCGTGGTTATAAAACGCTCTTGCTCGAACAATCTGATTTTGCCAAAGGCACCTCTTCACGCAGCACCAAATTAGTTCATGGAGGCGTCCGCTACCTCGCGCAGGGGGACCTTGCGTTGGTTGTAGAGGCTTTGCACGAACGCGGATTAATGCTTAAAAATGCACCGCATATCACTTATAACCAAGAATTTGTTATTCCGATCTATAATTCATGGGATGCTTTTATTTATACCGTAGGACTAAAATTCTATGATATTCTTGCCGGACCGTTGAGCATGGGAAAATCATTTTTTATTAATCGCGAAAAAACGCTGATCCGTTTACCCATGCTTAATTCAAAAGGTTTGATCGGTGGAGTTGTTTATCACGACGGGCAGTTTGACGATTCACGAATGGCTGTGTCACTTGCTCAAACGTGTTCCGAAAAAGGAGGTGTTGTGCTGAATTATTTCAAAGTCACAGCATTGTCGAAAAATGAAGATGGCAAGATTAACGGCGTAAAAGCTAAAGAAGTCGTTACAGGTGAAGAGTTCAACATTAAGGCAAATTTTGTCATCAATGCAACAGGTGTGTTTGCAGATGATATTGCAAGAATGGACAATCCCGGAGCAGCACCAACTTTAAAACCAAGCCAGGGTGTGCACATCGTGCTTGATAAATCTTTCCTTCAAAGTGAGACGGCTCTGTTGATTCCCAGAACAGATGATGGCAGGGTGTTGTTTGCCATTCCGTGGCACGACGTCGTTGTGGTAGGAACAACAGATAAACCACTCGATACCATTAGTCTGGAACCAGTTGCTCTTGAAAGTGAAATTAATTTTATCCTTCAGAATGCTGAAAAATATCTTGCGAAGCCTCCAAAGCGTGAAGATATCCTCTGCGTCTTTGCCGGTTTACGTCCATTGGCAGCCAACCCAAATAATCCTGTCTCAACGAAGGAAGTATCGCGCCGACATAAAATAACGCTCTCGGCGTCAGGACTTCTTTCCATCATTGGCGGGAAATGGACAACCTATCGCAGGATGGCAGAAGAGACGATTGATAAGGCAATAAAGGAAGGATTTCTCGAAAAGCGGAACTGTATTACATCGGTTCTTAAGCTGACAACACTAACAACAGGTTATGCCGCCCATCGTTTATATATTTATGGCGACAAGTTCACCGAAATTGAAAAGCTGATACATGATCATCCGGAATTGGGTATCCCGATTGATCCACGATTTCCATATACAAGGGCCGAGATTATATGGATTTGCAAAAATGAAATGCCCGTGACGATAGAAGATATACTTTCGAGAAGAACAAGGGCTTTATTTCAGAATGCACGTGCCAGCGCCGAAATTGCTGTTGAAATTGCAGCATTAATGGCCAGTGAATTCGGTCACGATGCAAAATGGCAGCAGGAGCAAATAGAATTATACAATCAATTTGTTAAAAACTATATTTAGAAAGATATGGGAGAGTATATTTTAGCATTCGATCAGGGAACTACCAGTTCCAGGGCTATTATTTTCGACCGAAACGGACTTCCGGTATCAGTAGCCCAAAAAGAATTTACACAATATTATCCCAAACCAGGCTGGGTTGAGCATGACCCGGATGAAATCTGGTCAACACAAGCAGGAGTGGCCGTTGAAGCCATCACAAAAGCCGGTCTCGAAGCCGGAAATATTGCTGCCATTGGTATCACTAATCAACGTGAAACGACAGTTGTCTGGAACCGAAGAAACGGGAAACCAGTCTATAACGCAATTGTTTGGCAGGACAGGCGTACCGCTGATTTTTGCGACCAGTTAAAGAATGAAGGACAGAGTCCGGTGGTCCTCGAAAAAACAGGTCTGATCATTGATGCCTACTTTTCGGCAACAAAAATCAGGTGGATACTGGATAATGTGAAGGGTACCCGTCAACTGGCCGAAGACGGACAACTCGCATTCGGAACAATCGATTCGTGGCTTGTTTGGAATCTGACGCGTGGAAAATTGCATATCACGGATGTGACAAATGCCTCCAGGACCATGCTCTTCAATATACACACATTGAAGTGGGATGAAGACCTGCTCGAAATGTTCAACATCCCGGCAAGTATGCTTCCTGTAGTCAGGTCATCCAGCGAAATATATGGTAAAACTTCCGGTCAGCTTGGCTATGGTATCCCGATAGCTGGTATTGCCGGCGACCAGCAAGCTTCACTTTTCGGACAGATGTGCATCGAACCCGGAATGGTAAAAAATACTTACGGAACGGGTTGCTTTATGATGATGAACATTGGCAATAAACCAATAACCTCAAAGAGTCAACTTCTTACAACCATTGCATGGCAAATAGGAAATGATACCCAGTATGCACTCGAAGGATCTATTTTTATTGCAGGAGCTGTTGTTCAGTGGTTACGCGACGGTCTGGGAATTATCAAAAAATCGGAGGACATTGAAAAACTCGCAGCGAAGGTGAAAGACAGCGATGGCGTCTATTTCGTTCCTGCCTTCGCCGGACTTGGAGCTCCACATTGGAACCAACATGCACGCGGAACGATCGTTGGCATTACAAGGGGCACAACCTCCGCGCATATTGCCAGAGCAGCGCTTGATAGCATTGCCTATCAGACATTGGAAGTATTACTTGCCATGCAACACGATTCGGGAATTGATATCCGCGAATTACGGGTGGATGGAGGTGCAACAGTAAATAACCAGTTGATGCAAATCCAATCCGATCTTTTACAGGTGAATGTGGTAAGACCAAAAATTACTGAAATAACAGCCTTGGGTGCTGCCTATCTTGCCGGACTTGCTGTTAATTACTGGAGCGATATCAACGACTTAAAGCAACAATGGCAGATTGATCGCACTTTTTCGCCAAAGATTGAAGCGGAAGAGAATCATGCACTGATAAAAGGCTGGCACCGTGCAGTAAATGCAGCCAAAGCATGGGCAGACGATGCGGGATAGCCGACGAAGGAACTGAATTGACTGTTTTATTGCAACTGGTAATAATTAACTAAACGCATAAACATTGAAACTATGAATGCATTTTTTGCTGAATTTTTTGGAACGGCCATCATCCTGGTGTTTGGAGGAGGTGTGGTAGCAAATGTTCTTCTCAATCAAACCAAAGGAAATAACAGCGGATGGATTGTAATAACATTTGGTTGGGCAGCCGGGGTGTTTACCGGTGTCTCGATAGCAGCACCTTATAGCGGTGCCCATTTGAATCCGGCTGTCACGCTTGCCCTGGTAATAGCACATAAATTTTCTCCCTCGCTGATGCCCGAGTACATCCTTGCCCAGACGCTCGGAGCCATGTTTGGTGCTTTCCTTGTTTGGTTAGCTTACAAGAAACATTTTGACATAACTGAAGATGGTGATTCAAAACTGGCCATTTTCTGCACATCACCAAATATCCGGAGCTATTGGTACAATGTACTGACGGAAGCCATCGGAACATTTGTCCTGGCACTTGCAGTGCTTTACATGGCAGTACCTGAAGTGGGACTTGGATCAATCAATGCATTACCAGTGGCTATTGTCGTGCTTGGTCTTGGATTGTCAATGGGAGGTCCAACAGGATATGCCATCAACCCGGCGCGTGATCTTGGTCCAAGGATCATGCACTATCTGCTCCCGATTCCACTCAAACGCGACAGCGACTGGAAATACAGCTGGGTTCCGATTCTTGGTCCAATGCTGGGTGCAGCATTAGCAGCAGGGGTGTTTGTTATTTTTGCGTCATAAGTAACGTAAAAAGATGCCTGTTTTGAATTGACATAAGAATGAATTATTGTCGAATATACCTCATTCTATAAAACGATTGAATGGTTCAGCGATCCCTGAACCATTCAATCAGTAACGAAATCACCCATATAACCTATCCGGTTATGCTGGATTTACATAGATTGTTTTTCCATTTGCATCTTTTTTTGCCTGCAGAATTTCACCCCTGTGTCGTGCCGGGTCGTAAGAGACATGAACCCATCGGAAATCAAACTCATCAATCATCTGATCGAAAGGCAAATTCAATTCTTTAATTTTAAGAAACAAAAATTCGTTACCGTGATTAAGGTCAATTATATCTGCAGCCTGCCCAGACATATGCTGACTGCTTTTTGCACCACCTATTGAAGTATTTAAAGAGGGGCAGCGGTAACCACTGTTGATATTAACAGGAGTTCCCAGCGCATCTCTTAATGGTTGCAGAATATGTACGCAAAGCGCTCTTAGATTCTCGATTATCTCTGCCGGCGGATTGTATTGCTCCCCGTCGAACTTGCGGTTCGAAGTTAAAAGCAATTCCTGCAGCGAAAAATTTTTTGTAAACTGGATATTGTCTGCCATTTGATTAAAATTTAGTTACTAATTTATATTTCCATTCTTAAACATATTTTGAATTTGAAAAATATAACAATTATTTGCTGTTATTGTTTTAGATCTTAAGTAAAACAACTATTTTTGTTGCAAACTGAAATCATAAGCAATATATTATGAGTGAAATTAAAAATGTAGGTGAAAAAATCGGGTCAATACGTCAACAGAAGAGTATCACAATAGAAGAACTTGCAGAACGATGCGCTTTCACAACTGCGATGATGGCAAAAATTGAAGAAAATGAAGCAATTCCTTCCTTGGGTCACCTGATTAAGGTTGCACGTGCTTTGGGAGTTCGGCTCGGCACCTTTCTCGACGATATGGATCAACTCGGGCCTGTGGTTACGCGTAAAGGCGATTTGAAAAAGGGAACCAGCTTTTCGAATAAAAGCAGCTCTTCCCGTCTAAACCTCGACTTCTTCCCATTGGCAAGCGACAAATCGGGTCGGCACATGGAGCCGTTTATTGTGGAGATCAATCCATCTTCCGTTTCAGACTTTACACAATCGTCACACGAAGGCGAAGAGTTTATCTATGTTTTGAGTGGAAATATCGAAATTAAGTATGGCAAAGATATTTACACCCTTTCGGAAGGCGAAAGTATCTACTACGATTCGGTAGTTGACCATCATGTACATGCTGCAGATGATTCTCCGGCTAAAATACTCGCTGTTGTTTACGCACCTTTTTAAAGATTACCAGGTGCCAGTCGCCAGTTACATCTAAAAACAACATTATCCCTTTATAATAAATGGAATTAATTGACAAAACATTTGGCCAGTTTCTCGAACAGTGGGCTGCCGAAACACCCGATAAAGATTTTATCGTCTACCCCGACCGCAATCTTCGCTTTTCGTACGCTGAATTCAATATACGCGTCGATAACCTCGCGAAAGCACTGTTGCACATCGGAATGCGACCCGATGACAAGCTCGGAATCTTTGCCAACAATGTTCCCGACTGGCTTACCTTTATGTTCGCGTGTGCCAAAATAGGGGTCGTGCTTGTGACAATCAATACAAATTACAAAACACACGAACTGGATTACCTCGTAAAAAACTCCGATCTCAAGGCCATTTGTCTTGTCAACGGATGGCGCGACAGCGACTATGTTCAGATGATTTATGAACTCGTACCCGAATTAAAAGAGAGCCAGCGTGGTTACCTTCAAAGTGAGAAATTTCCTTTTCTGAAGAATGCGATCTTTATCGGGCAGGAAAAGCATCGCGGAATGTTTAATACGGCAGAACTCATTTTGCTTGGAAGCCAGTTGGATGATCGGTTGTTCCACGAAATCGAGTCAACCATTTCGTGTCGAGATGTTGTGAACATGCAGTATACTTCGGGTACCACTGGTTTTCCCAAAGGTGTGATGCTAACCCATTATAATATTTTGAACAATGGATTTGCAACGGGTCAGTGTATGAACTACACCGCCGACGACCGGCTTTGCGTTTGCGTCCCTTTGTTCCATTGTTTTGGCTGCGTATTGGCCCTTTGCGCAATTATCACGCATGGCGCGACAATGGTGATGGTCGAGAATTTCGACCCGCTAGTCGTACTTGCTTCGATACAAAAAGAGAAATGTACCGCTTTATACGGCGTTCCAACCATGTTTATTGCCGAGTTAAACCACCCAATGTTCAGCATGTTCGATCTTTCGTCGCTTCGGACCGGAATCATGGCCGGTGCACCATGTCCGATTGAAACAATGAACGAAGTGATGAACAAGATGAATATGTCGGAGATCATCATCGTCTATGGGCTTACGGAATCATCACCCGGAATGACAGCAACGAGAAACCACGACACTCCAAACATCCGATGCACCACTGTTGGGAAAGCATATCCCGCTGTTGAAGTGAAGGTGGCCAATCCCGAGACAGGAGAAGAACTCAAACCGGGTGAGCAAGGTGAATTATGCTGTCGCGGTTACAATGTGATGAAAGGTTATTATAAAAATCCGGACGCTACTACCAAAGCGATCGACAGTGACGGATGGCTCCATTCGGGTGATCTGGGCGTAATGGACACCGATGGTTATTTTAAAGTAACTGGGCGTATTAAAGATATGATTATCCGCGGAGGAGAAAACGTTTATCCGCGCGAGATTGAGAACTTCCTCTACACAATGCCACAGATACAGGCGATTGAAGTGGCCGGAGTTCCCAGCCCCAAATATGGGGAACAGGTGGGGGCATTTATTAAAAAACGGCCGGGCGTTGAACTTTGTGAAGAAGATGTCACTGACTTTTGCCGCGGAAAAATCTCGCGTTATAAAATCCCGAAGTATATCTTTTTTGTGGATGAATTCCCGATGACCGCCAGTGGTAAAATTCAAAAGTACAAATTGCGGGAATTAAGTCTTGAGCTTTTAAAAGAGAAAGGAATAGAACCGGTTTGAAAAGTAATACGCATACCACGGATGCATGGTTTTCCACCGCGTTTTCCTGAATCTATCGTTATATATCGAATTTATTTAGTTTTATTGGATGTTTAATAATTCATTTTGTATATTTGGTGTAACAATAACATCAAATGGTACAAATCAAGAAGATATACCACAACGAAGCCTTCCAGATAGGATTGTTTTTTGGTTTTGATGAAAATTTAAAGGCCAAAGCGAAAAGTATTGGAGCCAAATGGAGTCAAACCAACAAATGTTGGTATGTGCTATATAACAATGAGAATTACAGGAAAATACTTCTTACCTTTGATAAAGTTAAAATCGTAAAAGATGAAAACATTGAGCGACATAATGAACCTGCTGTCATACGGCAAGAAAATGTTCACATAGCTGAGGTAGTCAGCGAATTTCGGTCTGAAATTCAGGCCGAACATAAGGATTCCGATCCTGAATTTGTCAGCAAAATTGTTTTCAAGGGTAATACAGGTAAATATTGGATATTGGCAGTTCCATACAAGGCGGTAATTACGCCTAAATTAATGGACATCAAAGGGGTTTACTGGAATAAAACGCAAAAAGCTTTTTTTGTGCTCAGGCACATCAATGTGAAACTGAAGGTAGAAGCTTTGTTGGGCAACGGAGAAATTTTTCCGCACGAATATTTCAACCTTGAAACTGTTGTTTCGAATCCGAATACTTTTATTGAACTAAATGAATATAAGCTAGATAAAAAATGGATGATACTAAGTTGTCCGCCTATACCTTATTTGATTGAACAAGTAAAACGCTGGGAAGGAAGCCGGTATAGTAAAGCTAACTCGGCTTACCTGCTTAATGCCACGCCATCCATGCTCGAAAACCTGCAAAAACTGGCCGGAGAGTTAAATATTCCTATTCACAATAAGCTACCTGATAAATATTTAAGCAAATATAAGGCGTTGAATAAAAAGGCGTCGCAGATGCACAATCTGAGGGAAAATTTATTGCAACAAATACCGGTGATCGCTCAGAATTATACGCTGGCTATGCTCGATTACCTGATGGCACAGAATTACAGTGCCAATACGATTCGAAGTTACGTAAAGTCGTTTAACTTATTTTTGTTGATTAACCAATACCAGAACCCGGATACTTTAACTGAAATGCAGATTGTCAGGCATCTTGCCTGTATGACAGAGAAAGGTTTATCACCATCGAGCCTAAATATGCTTGTCAATGCCCTTCTATACTATTTTCGCATGGTTCTGAAACGGAGTACGTTTGAAATTAAACTGCCAAGGCCGCGGAAGGAGCAACATTTACCTTCTGTACTGACGATGGACGAATGTGGCCGGATTTTTAGCAATGTAGATAATCCGAAGCACAAATTATTGTTGTTGATGGGATATGGGGCCGGGCTGCGGCGAAGCGAGATTGTATCACTTAAATGGGAAGATATTTTGTTTTACGAGCACAAAATTCATGTAAAACAAAGCAAAGGGAATAAAGACCGGATTGTGATGCTGCCCTACTCGGTGGTTGAATACTTAGCCGACTACCGAAAACTTTACCCGAGTGATGATTGGGTTTTTCCGGGGCAATACAAGGGCGAAGCATTGAGTGGACGCACAGTACAGCAAGTAATGTCGAATGCGGTTGCAAAGGCCAGGCTCGAAAAGAAAGCAACGGTACATACGCTCAGACATTCGTTTGCAACCCATTTGCTTGAAGGTGGGACAGATATACGCTACATACAGCAATTACTTGGGCATAGCAGCATAAAAACCACCATGATTTATACGCACATTACGCCCAAAGCTGTTAAGAATATTGTCAGCCCGTTGGACAAATTACCGATAGGAAATTTTGAAATAAAAAAAAGATTGAAATAAGTGGACAATAGTTTTGTTTTGCAAATATAACCGCTTACTTTTAAAACTTTTAAAATGAATTTAAAAATGATAGGCAATAACGGGTTGGAGACAATTGGAATACAAAAAAAGTACTGTAAACTTTCCGCTATTTACTAGTTAT
>JAAFHB010000177.1 GCA_010906965.1 Mariniphaga sp.
ATATTTTAATGATAATTTTCGTCTTGAATATGAGTTGTTCTAAGTCGGAAAAATCAGATGAAAAGTTAAATGGAAAGTCTATTAATTTTTTAATAGAGAAATTGAGTTCTCCTGATAATACTGTGGAATTTACACTTACAAAAGAGTTACCTGAATATAGATATGGATTGCTAAAATATTATCCAGAACCGGAAGGTAAAAATATTCATATTAAGGAGCTTGTCTGGAAAAGTAATCATAAAAAAACAGTAATCTGGTTTCACAATGATAAGGAGAATTGGGTTTCAATCGATAATTTAACTTGGAATCCAGATAAAATTAAGTATTAAAATAGAATAGAAAACCCGGCCAAATGGTCGGGTTTTGTTTTTATAGCAGGTAAGCTTGTTTAGCGTTGTAATCACGGATAAGAGCAGCCATTACTTTGAGGATAGATTTTTTCTCCTCTTCGGGCAGTTGGTCAAGCTGTTTAAAATGTTTGATCAGTTCGGCATCCTCAATGGTTTGTTCTATTTTATTGGCCTTGTCGCCGTTTACCAAATTGGTCGGGTTTTGTTGTTTTATAGCACTAACTGTTTTAGTTTACCTTTAGTGATAAAGGCGTCGATCAGTGTTTTGACCACTCCTTTATCGTTGTCGTTCATTTTTTCAATGGCTTTAAACTGGTTCAGCAGTTCTTTGTCTGTCAACGAACTTTCGGCCAAATCATCAGAAGTTCCATTGGTCAGATACTCAGAAGAGACCCCGAGCGAATTGGCCAGCCTGGATAATATATCAGCGGCAGGCTGTGCGCCTTTCTTTTCATACCTTCCTATTTCGGTGTAATGTGGTCCCCACCAGTTTTGCAAGGCCGGTTTGGGACAACCTTTGTCCGTGCGTGCTTTATTTAATCGTTGTGCAAAGTAGATAAAACGGTCGAAGGTGTACCACTCATTTCGGTCGAAGCTGTGCCACTTTATTGTAGCATATAAGACTTTGTTGCGGTCCAAGTTGTGCCACTGGAATATTAAAAGGAATGATCTCTATCTTATCCCTGACAAATTAAATCAGGGGTATGGCCGTAAAACAGATAGACATCATGGAAGTTCGACAATTAATTCAGCTGAAAATCAGGGGGAGAAAGCAACCGGAGTTGTTCCTCAATATTAACTATTCACCGTAATACGGCAAATTTCTATGTACACCAATTAGTTGCGATAGGGACAGATTACCCTGATTTGCTCAAATTGAGCGATCAGAAACTGAAAGAATTGTTTCTTTGAAGGACAACTTCTGAAAGTGATTTTTACGATGATATAGTACAATATTTTTCGTATCTTAAGCATCAAATGCTTCTTTCCGGGGGGCGGAATACTGTGGCACTATGCGAAGCAATGCCTTAACTCACATATATCCACTACTCCAAGTTGTAGAATACCGTCTAAAATTCTCCGCCCTGCTTGCCGGTTTAGCGATGTACCCGGCAAACATCTTTTTCAACCTTTGTGCCGGAACTGAAACCTGTTTTCAGACAGCCTTCAATTTTTTGAGTGAACGCCCAGAACAAATCTGTAATCTGCGATTTGGTCAGCCACAAAGTTCCGTTTATTAGTTGTGTTTTAATAGTCGGTACGCAATCTATTTCCTGCTCGATCGTGATATATTGTCCGGTTTTCATAGTTGATCGTTTTCAGGTGAGTTATAACCGATAGGTCGCCGGGGTTTATTATCTTCTTCTTTTTTGGCAGCGAGTTCTGTCAACGCCTGATAAATATCGTTGAATTGCATATTGGTATCAATCATAAAAGTATCGAGTTTCTGATTGAGTTCCGCATAACCCAATGCATACTGGCGCAAGGCGATAAACGCCCGAACAATTTTGATGTTTATCTCGATT
Source organism: Mariniphaga sp. (assembly GCA_010906965.1). Classification (GTDB taxonomy): domain Bacteria; phylum Bacteroidota; class Bacteroidia; order Bacteroidales; family Prolixibacteraceae; genus JAAFHB01. Next base: position 1,877 of record JAAFHB010000177.1, read on the forward strand.
GCCTTTTCACTCCTTAGTACACTGGCAAGCATCGTTACGCCATGTTCAGTAAAGGCAAAGGGTAGTTTGCGCGTACCGCCCCAACTTGATGTCACAATTTGTGATGTCAAGTTTTCAAACTCATCCTCCGATAATTGAAACATAAAATCAACAGGAAAACGAGTATTATTCCTCTTTACGGCTTGATTCAGCGTTCGAGTTTCCACTTCGTACACGCCTGCAAGGTCAAAGTCAAGCATGACTCTTTGCCCTCTGATTTCGTAAATCTTATTTTGGATTATTTGTAGTTCTGTGATGTATGTTATTGAAGATTAATATTAAAAGTACCCTCAATCCCTTTGAGCTTACCCGCAAACTCTGCCATGTCGTTACCTATTTTGGCATCTGTTATTCGGGCATAGATTTGTGTTGTCTTTATATTGGTGTGTCCGAGCATTTTACTGACACTTTCGATAGATACACCTTTGCTGAGCGTCAGAGTTGCAAAGGTATGACGTGCCAAGTGGAAGGTTAAGTCTTTGTCGATTCCACACACATCCCCAATCTCTTTCAAATACGCATTGACCTTTTGGTTGCTTGGCACAGGAAGAATCATGTTTTCTGGAAGCGTCCCTTTGTACTTATCCAAAATCTTTTGGGGAATATCCAGGAGGGGGATATTGAAACTCACGTCTGTTTTCTCTCGCTTGCCCATTATCCATAGATTTCCGTCAAACGAAGTGCGAATATTTTCTGCCCGAAGTTTCTTGACATCTATATATGCAATCCCGCAAAAGCATGAAAAGATAAAAATATCCCGCACTTGTTCCAGTCGTTTTATTGGGAAAGACTTCTTCATTATTTTACCAATCTCCTCTTGGGTAAGATAACCTCTATCAACACGTTTCAGACGTATTTTGTAGTTGGCGAATGGATCGGTGGTGATCCAGCCATTATTTTTAGCGATAAGAATGATACGTTTGAAAAACTGCATGAACTTAGCAGTCGTGTTCGCTCCGCACTTACATGTGGTCATAAGGTAGACTTCGAAGTCTGTGATGAACATATGGTTGATCTCTTTGAGGGAAATATCGGAGAGATGATACTTCGTTTTTAAGAAAGATTGAACATGCTTTCTGGTAACTTCGTACTTTTGATAGGTTGCCTTGGTTTTGCTTTTACCAATAAGTCTGAAAACATCATCGTTGTGTTTTTGGAATAATTTCAATAAATCCATCTGATTTTGGGACATCCCCAGAAATTCATTCTTTACTTTTTCCGATGTAACCGCACTATCCCTGAGCTTTTGTTCGTGATAGATTTTGTGAACCGAAGCCTTGATTTCATCCAACAAAGTATTTATTTGCTGAATTTCTTGGGTACGACCAAGGGCTTTCCCGGAATCTACATTCCAATTTAGAGGATTAATTTCCAACTTCGTGCTGAACTGTGAAATTTTTCCATCGACCGTTATTCTGGCAATAATCGGCATTCGGCCATCTTTTCTTATGGCATTTCTTTTCAAATAGAAAAGGGTCTTAAATGTACTCTTCATAACATTCATTTTTTACATTACAAAATTACTCTTAATGACTTAAAATGAAATGTTTGCAGCTATGCTAAATTGCGACAACTCAACGCCAAATTTGGACTTTCTGTGACCTATATTGTCTTACTTGGAATAGGTCACGAATTAGTCCCAAAAGGGTGGCTTTCTTTGGCTTTTTGATGGCTTAATAGATAGGTCAAAAACAATAAAAAAAACCCTACAATACACTAATATTGTAGGGTTTGGCTTACTTTTGGCTTCTTTTGTCTTAGCCTTTCAGCGGAGAGAGAGGGATTCGAACCCCCGGTACCTCTCGGTACAACGGTTTTCAAGACCGCCGCAATCGACCACTCTGCCATCTCTCCAAGCGTGTGCAAAAGTATACTTTATTTTGATTCATCAAAAATATTTGCGATTTATTTTAATAGCTTTTTAAATAAATAAATTCAGCGAAATTTTTAATTCAAAATTGATTTTTAAACTTGCCAAAAATTTAATTAATTGTGAAATTTTCGGTTGAAAGATGTTCTTTAACATCTTTTGGTCAATAAATTAAAAATACTCACAATATATTTTGCATAATTTGCTGATTTTCCTTAAATTTCGGCAAATCTGAATCTTCATTTAACTATTAAAATTATTTTTTATTGCTATGAACAAAACACAATTGATTGATGCAGTCGCTGTAGAGTCAGGATTGACAAAAGTGGACGCAAGAAAAGCAGTTGATGCTTTTATTAAGACGACCGGAGAACAGCTTAAACAGGGCGAAAAAATTGCCCTTGTTGGATTTGGTACTTTTTCAGTTTTGGAACGACCAGCACGTACAGGGAGAAATCCACAAACTGGTGCAAAACTTGAAATCGAAAAGAAGAAAATTATCAAATTCAAGGCTGGCAGTGAACTAAACGACGAAGTTCAGTAACTGCATGTAATATTATAAGAAAGAGGGTTGAGGCCCTCTTTTTTATTGATACTAAAAATTTTGCATTCCATGAAGCTTTTTATAGATTCCATCAAGTGCAATTAACTCATCGTGACTTCCCCTTTCAACGATTTCGCCTTCGTGAAATACACATATCAAGTCTGCATTTTTTATAGTTGACAAACGGTGTGCAATAACAATTGATGTGCGGTTCTTCATAAGGTTTTCGAGCGCCTCCTGAACCAGTTTTTCCGATTCCGTATCCAAGGCAGATGTAGCTTCGTCGAGTATCAAAATTGGCGGGTTTTTTAGTACCGCCCTCGCAATTGAAACACGTTGACGCTGTCCGCCCGATAATTTTCCGCCACGATCACCAATATTCGATTGATAACCATCATATGTGGCAATAATAAAATCATGTGCATTGGCGACCTTTGCTGCATTCTCTACTTGTTCCAGTGTCGCATTCTCAACACCGAATGAGATATTATTGAAAAATGTGTCGTTGAACAGTATCGGATCCTGATTTACATTTCCCATCAGCCCGCGTAAATCGGCAATCCTGTAATCGCGGATATCAATTCCATCAACTAAGATTTGGCCTTCGCTGACATCGTAAAAGCGTGGAAGCAAATCAACAAAAGTCGACTTCCCTGAACCTGATTGCCCGACTAAAGCAACAGTTTTACCGATTGGAATAGTAAGGCTTACCTTCTTTAGTACGTCATCTTCCTTGTAGCGGAAAGTTACATCTTTGTATTCGATCTGAGATGTAAAAGTTTTAACAGTCAACGGGTTCTCCTTATCGATGATATTATTTTCGGCCAACATCACCTTGTCGATCCGTTCCATGGAGGCAAGCCCTTTCTGGACGGCATAAATGGCAGTTGTAAATGATTTTGCAGGATTAATAATGGTGTAAAAGAAGGCTATGTATACCATGAATTCTGCAGGACTCAGATTACTGTTGTTGTTCAATACTAAATTTCCGCCATACCATAAGATGATCACAATAACCGCTGTTCCAAGGAATTCGCTCATCGGGTGGGCCAGGTATCGCCGCCACATTAAGCTATTCATTATATGGTAATATTCAGTATTTTGATTGCTGAAGTGTTCTTTGATTTTTTTTTCGGCATTAAAAGCTTTGATAATCCGGAGTCCTGAGAGTGATTCTTCGATCGTTGAAAGTAATTCACCCATTTTATTTTGTCCACGCATGGAAGGTTTTTTCAAACTTTTACCTACCTTACCTATTAGATAACCGACAACAGGTAAAAGAAGAAAGACAAAAAGGGTGAGCTCCGGAGACATATAAATCATACATGACAATGAAATAATGATGATCAGTGGATCCTTGAGCAACATTTCGAGTGAACTCATAATTGAGTTATCAATTTCCTGAACATCACCTGTCATTCGGGCAATAATATCCCCTTTGCGTTCATCTGAAAAAAAACCAATTGGCAATTCAAGAATCTTTTTGTAAATCTGGTTTCGGATATCGCGGACTACCCCGTTACGTAATGGTACCATCACATATAGTGCGAGATAGGTGAATCCAACCTTAAGAAAAACCATAATCAGCATAAAAATGCCAAGATAAATAAGTGCTTTTGCACTACCATATTCAAGTATGACATTACTTAGTTCATACATCAGATTATCGCCAATACTTTTTATAGAGAACGACCACCCGATGGGTTTTTCAATGACTTTTGGTGTTGCGAACAGAACATCGAGCACCGGTTTTAAGGTTGAAAGCTGAATGGCCCCGAAAATTGCTCCAAGTAGGTTAAATATAAAGTTTCCCGCCACATACCTCTTATAAGGCGGAATAAAGCGTTTCAAAAGAACGTAAAGACCTTTCACTACAATTTAGTTTTAATTTTAAATTCCAGAATCATTCAGCTTAAAATCATATCGAATTTAAGTGATATATAATCAGATGGATACACCGGTATAATTATGGGGAGTAATCTGTTTTAATTCAGCTTTAATTTCTTCGCTAACTGACAGTTTATTTATGAATTCATGCATTACTTCACGGTCGATTTTACGGTTGACACGCGTCAGATCTTTCAACGCCTCGTAAGGATTTGGATATGCTTCGCGGCGAAGGATGGTTTGAATAGCTTCGGCCACAACAGCCCAGTTGTCTTCAAGATCGCGGTCGATTACTTCCGGATTGAGCAGCAGTTTTCCTAACCCTTTTAAAGTTGATTTGATAGAAAGGATGGTATGGGCTAATGGTACCCCGATATTGCGTAAAACTGTCGAATCGGTAAGGTCGCGCTGTAAACGAGAGATGGGCAGCTTAGCCGACAGGTGCTCGAAAATTGCATTGGCAATTCCAAGGTTTCCTTCGGAATTTTCAAAATCGATCGGATTGATTTTGTGCGGCATTGCCGACGAACCGATTTCTCCTTTTTTGATTTGCTGTTTGAAGTAGCCCATTGAAATATAGGTCCAGAAATCGCGGTCAAAATCAATTAATATTGTATTGATACGCTTCATATTATCGAAAATCGCTCCGTAATTATCGTAATGGGCAATCTGCGTGGTTGCTTGCGAACGTTCGAGTTGAAGGGCATCGCGTACAAAGTTATTTGCAAAATCGACCCAATCTATTAATGGATAGGCGACGTGGTGTGCGTTGAAATTTCCCGTTGCGCCCCCGAATTTGGCGTAGCATTTAATCCCTTTCAACAGTTCAACCTGAACATTAAGTCTTTCTATAAATACTTTAATCTCTTTTCCAAGTCGGGTGGGGGAGGCAGGTTGTCCGTGCGTCTTGGCCAGCATCGAAACATCTTCCCATGCAAAAGCCATCGCATCAAGCTTCGCAATCAGTTCATCAACTAAAGGGATATAAACATTCTGAATTGCATCGCGTAATGAGCATGGTACAGCGGTGTTATTGATGTCTTGTGAAGTAAGTCCGAAATGAATAAACTCCTTGAATTTTTCAAGGCCTAAACTTTCAAACTTATCTTTTATGAAATATTCAACGGCTTTTACGTCGTGGTTCGTCACTTTTTCGATCTCTTTAATCTGACTTGCGTTGTTCAGATCAAACGATTCGTAGATGTTGCGCAGGTCAGCTTTTCGCTCCGGATCAAAGCTGCTCAATTGGGGCAACGGTATTTCTGTTAACGCAATAAAATACTCAATTTCAACATATACGCGGTATTTTATCAGGGCAAATTCCGAAAAATAATCACCAAGTTCTACTACTTTGTCACGGTATCTTCCGTCGACCGGAGAAATGGCAGTCAAGATCTGTAATTCCATTTTTTAAACTTATTCAATTTGATGCAAAGGTAGTAAAATCTGTGAAATGGGATAGTTTACCTTGGTCGTCGCTTTGTCATAAGTAATTACTGAAAACTTTTGTATGTTTGTTTTTGCATAACTTGCTTCAGGATAAAATATGAATTTCAGCCGTTTTTAAACTTTTTAGCCATGCGTTACCTACTAATTACTTTATTATCGTTTTTTAATGTTTGTTCGCTTATTGCTGAACCGGCAAAAGTTGAGCAGCAGAAGAAGCTGGTGTATATTTTTCCTGTTATGGAAAATATTGGTCCCGGAATCTGGCGACAGACGATTAAAGCCTTTGCTGAAGCCGATTCCTTAAAAGCAGATATTATTGTGCTTCATATGAATACCTATGGAGGAACCGTTCTTGATGCCGATTCTATGCGCACAAAGGTGTTGAATTCTCAAATCCCTGTTTATGTTTTTATTGATAACAATGCTGCCTCTGCCGGAGCACTCATTTCGATTGCCTGCGACAGTATTTATATGCGAGAAGGGGCAAATATGGGAGCTGCAACTGTGGTAAATGCAACAGGCCAGGCAATGCCCGATAAATACCAGAGCTATATGCGTTCGATCATGCGTTCAACTTCTGAGGCGCAAGGGAAGGACACTGCTATTATGGGCGGCGACACGCTGATTCAATGGCGCAGAGATCCCAAAATCGCTGAGGCAATGGTTGATCCTTCTATTTATATTGCCGGAATTATTGATACAGGAAAGGTTTTGACGATGACCCCGACCGAAGCGATAAAATACGGATTTTGTGAAGGTGTTCGAAAGGATGTTCGCGAGGTGATTGAGAAAGCCGGTATAAAGAATTACGAAATACGTGAATACAAAAAGTCGGGTATCGACAAAATAATAGGTTTCCTCGTCAATCCGATTGTTTCCGGGATTTTGATTATAGCCATGATTGGCGGCATTTATTTCGAATTACAAACTCCAGGCATTGGCTTTCCGATTGGTCTGGCCATAACGGCGGCCTTCCTTTATTTTGCGCCCCTTTACCTCGAAGGGCTTGCCGCAAATTGGGAAATTATCATCTTTTTTGTCGGCCTCATCTTGCTCGGGGTGGAAATTTTTATCATCCCGGGGTTTGGTGTTTTTGGCATTTCAGGAATTATTCTAATGGTTTCTGGATTGATTCTTAGTTTATTGGATAATGTGATCTTCGATTTCAACGAAGTTGAACCTGCGCGTATTTCGGCAGCAGTTGGTACTGTATTGATCTCGATATTGCTATCATTCTTCCTTTCAATTTGGGCAAGTTCAAAATTATTTGCTTCACGAAAAGGAATTTTCAGAAATTTCGCATTACATACCACTATTTCGACTGAGAGAAGTTATGTGGGTGTTGATCAGGAAGATAAATCTTTGGTAGGGAAAAGAGGAATTGCTCAGACCGTACTTCGTCTGTCAGGCAAGGTCTCTGTGGAAGGAGCAATCTATGATGCAATGTCAGAAGGCTCTTTTATCGAAAAAGGGGAAAGAATCCGGGTTATTCGTCATGAAGCCGGGCAGGTTTATGTTCTTCGCGATATTGATTGACCGGATGGGCGGAACAATTGGAATTAGGTGGTTTTGTATTTTAATATCAGTTAGTTGTTGTTGAAACTAAATCCTTCATGTATTTCTGAGTTACTTAGCTCTCCGGCTTTGTTTAAATCGCAAATTCCGCCATCTGTCTGGCCAAGTTCCATTTTCAGCAGTCCCCTGCTATAGTATGCTGCTGTAAACATTGGGCTTAACGCTATTGCCTGATTCATGTCGGCAATTGCACCTTGATAGTCAACAATACCCATCTTTGCAATTCCCTTGTAGAGATGACTCCATTTATTCATTGGGTCAATCTCTAAAGCCTTCGTAAGGTCTGAAATTGTACCATGGTAATCTTGTAATTCAAATCTTGCAATACCTCTTTTATAATAATCTTGTGCATCAGCGGAATTTGTCTCAATTGCCGTCGTTAATTGTGTCACGAGATCTATCGGTTTTTTCATAATTGGAAGTATTGAATTATTATCCTAGATGTAAAATATATATTTACATCGTAAAAATATTCAAAATAAATCACAACTACAAGAAGAAATATTTTACGATTGAAATAAAATGTAGCTATTTAGGGAGAAATAGAGTCCTTTTTGAGATTAGATCATTTTAATGTATATAATAGCCTATTTGTCAATTGAATAGCTTAGTCGATTATAACCGGATAGAATCGAATAGGAACGGTTAAAATGTCGTTATTCCCCAATGCTCGTTCCATTTGGGTGAAAGTGCAATTGTCAACAATCGTTCTCCTATAAAATGCATGGGTTTGTTAAGCCAATTTTTGTAATTGTAGTTCAAAAATTCCATTTTCATTGAGCAACTGACTGTTGATTTCATTGAAAGTATCTTTTAAAGAATTGATTACCTTTTCAATATCAGCATCATTAATTTTGAGGAAAATGAGCTAACTAGCTGGATCTTTTGACTGAATTGCATTCTGACGGTTAAACAAAACCAACGCAATGGCTGTAGTGGTTATTCCTGCAATTGATACCAGATCAGGTGATTCATTTGGAATCAGAATCCAGCTTAAGATTGCTCCGAATACGGGTATTATAAACTTCCA
>JAAFHB010000007.1 GCA_010906965.1 Mariniphaga sp.
TGAAATTGCTCATGCCACAAAATAATTAATTTTCAGGCATAGCCGCTTATACATAACCACCACCAAAGGAGGTGGTTTTAAAGTTTATAATAAACTTACTATTAACTTTTTCATTTTTCCTGAGTTTTAAAATTAAACAATGCCCAAAACTAGCCCTGGTTTTGACGGTTTTTAGAAAAATTTGCGTGAAGCGTAATTATTCGCGGTTGAAGTGTAATTGAAAAGAATTGAAAAGAAAAAAGGCCTGATTGTTCGTAGGAAAAACAACCAGGCCTGAATTCATTTTCTTTAATTTATCTATTTTAGATACTTATCAAAAAAGGCAATTACCTTTTCAATATTCGATGGAGCTGAAAATTGCGGTCCTCCGTGGCCTGCTCCTTCCAGTAACTCAAACGACACTTTACCAGCACCAATCACTGGTTTTATAGCATCGTAGAAATTCCGGCTTTGTGAATACGGAATGTTGCGATCCATACTTCCCACCTGAATGAAAAAAGCCGCATCATCAGCAGTAATGTAAGTGGTAGGATTGGCTTTCTTAACCAATTCGGGAACCGACTGAATTGCCTTGCCTATCAGTTGCGATTCGGGTGAAGATTCGCTGTTAGTCCGTCCGGTGAAACCAAGCGCCTTAGCCTCGTCGTCCATGGTCAGAAAATTAATGGGGCCAAACCAGTCAACCGAAGCGATTACCTTGGAAGAGACTCCGGAATTGCCCAACTCTTTTCCTTCCAATTCGGCCACTCCGGAAGAGGTTCCGAGCAAAGCCGAAAGGTTGCCACCAGCCGATGCACCCCACGAACCAATCTTGTCGGGATTCAGGCGATATTTGGCGGCATTGGCCCGTAAAAACCTGACGACAGCCTTGCAATCCTCAATCTGTGCCGGAAATTTAGCTTCGCCGCTTAACCGATAATTGATACTCGCGGCTGCGTATCCTTTGGCAACCAAGGCTTCGGCATTGCGGGATTCCATTTCTTTATCGCCCATTTTAAAAGCGCCACCATGAATTAAAACCACTACAGGAAACGGGCCATCGCCTTCGGGCAGATAAATATCCATCACCTGGGCTGGCGAAAGGCTGGCGTAGGCAACATTGGAGCAGGTACGCGTTGATGATCCTGATCCGGAATCGAAGGCTTGTCCGCTAATTGTGAGGATGAAAAGGCACATAGCCAAAAAAACACCTAAAATCTTTGAACTGTTTTTTTTCATGATTGGTATTAAATTTAAAAAGTGAATATACGATCAAAAATATAGACTATCAACCTTCATTGCGAAAAAAAACGAGTGAAGTGTCCTATATTGGAATTGAAGTGTGCTGTTGAAGACCTGAAGCGAAACCTGAATTGTTTATTTTCGAATTCATCAGGGAAATGAAAATTTCAGCAACCGGCTTATTCATTATGACATCTATTGAATTGTTAGCCTAATTAATTTCCCAAATCCAAAATAGCCGTACGATACCTCCAGTTGACTTCCCTTTTTAACCTTTGGAGTGACATATTTAGCCGTAAAGATTCCGGTATTGGCGCCGGTTTCGCTCACTTTCAGCATTTTGGCAGCTTCGTTTCCAGTGCTGATTTCGACCCAGCCCTGATCCACTTTGTTCCAATCCTGGTTTAGGGCAGCTTTCAGTTCAACAGTGATGGTTTGTCCCGGTTTGGCCTTTGTTATTTCCTTTTTATAATCGGCATCGTACAGTTTAATTTGCTGACTTCCCAATGTGGCAAAAGTTACGGTTGCTTCCCAACCCCGGTTCGAAACGCACCAGCCCTCGGTGGCGTAGGCATTTTTGCCAAAAATCTGTCCTTCATTCTGACCCACTATCTTTTCAACTGTTTTGGCAATAGGGAATTGGCTGTCCAACGGAGTACCATCGAGCGTTCCGCGAACCAGCCCAAGCCTTCCATAGCCATCGGGATGAGCCTGTGGCCAGCCTTCTTCAACACCTTCCCAGAAACCGCCGATTTTTACCCGTTCATCGCTTTTATTGCTCAGGTGTGTGCCAACCGGATTTACCCCAAAAACGAAATCGACCTGTGCCCAGCCCAAATCGCGCAATGCCTTATCGTTTAACAAATAGGCCACGGCAAACATCGAACCGCCCAAAGCAGGTGCCCCGCCTAATTCTTTTGTTTTGGCATGTGCCCATTCGGTTTCGCTGTGCATCCGGTATTTCCAGAAATTGTTGGTTTTCTGCTTCATGTGATTAGCCCATGCGGCAAGTTTTTCGCGCGATCCGGCAGGTGCCTTATCAGGAGCCACCATCAGGAACCAGGCCAATGCTTGTGGCGTGATGTGCTCGGCATTGCGAATCCACCACATCTGCCGCGGGTTGTTGAAATCCCAATTGGTAATGATATCCGTTGCACTTTCCTGTGCATATTTCAAAAACTTATCGGGCTGACCATTTTTCTCGTTTTTCTCGCACAAATACATAAACAGGTTACTGAAAACCGATTGCCCAAAAGCATTACCCATCTCGTTAAATTCCTGAAATCCCTGATCAACCCATTTACTGCTGTAAGTCCAGTAGCGCACTACTTTATGGCGGTCGTATTTCTCCCAGTTATCCAGACAGGCTTTGCGGTACTTCTGATATTTTTCTTCTGAAAGGTATGGTTTCAGGAAAGAATGATAGGCGGCACAAACAGCAGCCAGATGATCGAGCGTATTCCAGTAATCGTAATTCATACGTGGCTGACCTTCATAACCAAGTGTTCCATGACGGTATCCGGTGGGGCCATTGTAATCCACATATTTGTAGGCATATTCAGCATGCCAGAGAATCAGATCAATCAGATCGGGCACATTTTTATCGCCCAACTCTGTTTTCCAGTTGTCGTACAAAGCCGGATTGGCCGCATACTGCAACACTTCGAAAGTAGCTTCCAAACCATAAGCGCCACCATCGCGCGAAGGGCCGCCACCATACACCTTCGACATATCGTATTTGTCCAGATCGTCGTAACCACGCACATCCACAAAAAAATCATACGCCAGTTTTGACGATACTTTTTCCATCAAATGGTCGGCAATCCAGAAGGATTTCGACTGGCCGTAACCAGCCACTTCAACCACATATTCGTCACCGGAAGTTACCGGATTAAGTTCTGAAAACCAGCCTTCGTTGTTCAGCATTTTGCCTTCAAAAACTGGTAGTTTGGTTTTGGTATCCATAATTTTAAACGGCGTATTGTCTGGCGCACCATAGCAGACAAATCGTTTCGACTCACCCAGATTGTATCCGGCCTGGTTGACAAATGGTTTGTAAACCGGAGTGGTTTCTTTGGTTTGAGCCTTGGCAAACAGGCCTAAACAAACCAGTAATATTAAAGCAGGGAAAAAAGTTTTATTCTTCATTGTGATTGTTTTTATTTTATTGAGAAATTAATATCTACAGGCCCAATCAGCCCTGAATTGATCCTTCCAACATATTGCGATGGCGTGGTCAGGTAATGGTTGCCGAGCGTGTTATAAACAAGAATTTCAATTTTATTGTCTCCAGAAATCACTTTTCCTGAAAGGTCGAATGTCCATGGTGACGAAGATTTTGAACCTACCGTTTTGCCGTTTACAATCACTTCGGCCGAAGCCACGACCCGCCCTAAATCGAGGACAATCTGTTTTGAATCAGCCTGCTCCGGCGACATTTTGATGGTTTTACGGTACCACATTCCCCCTGAATAGGTTTTCAATGATTCGTTTTCGCCCAGATCGCCCAATTGGATTCTTCCCTTTTCGCACTCGAAAATTACAGGTTCAGGAATCGCCGAACCACCAAAGAATCCGGGTAGTTGCTCCATTTTTAGTGCAATGGTGACAGATACCGGCATCGTTTCAGTCAAATTCACTTTCCAGGTTTTGAGGTTCGCATCGGCGATTCTTCCGGACTGCAGTTGCCCGGGCTCGCAAGGATATTCCTTTCCGGCGACCCATACTTCGGGCTTTGCTTGTGAAGTGACATAAAAAGTTTGGGTTCCGGGAGGCGATACAAACCGGTACCAACCAAATTGTCCTCTTGCCTGCGGATTGCAATCGTAAGGAAGTATTGCCGGATTCAGGTACCAATTTGTGGCCAATGGAACGGACTGTTTCCAATGTGCATCAGCCTGAGCATCTTGAAAAACAAAGACCCCACGGCCAACTTTGTTGTATTTGAGCAATACCGGATTGTTCCCTGCATGTAAGTCAATCATGTCCGTTTCCCTATCGGTCAAACGATTGTTCAGGTATATTTTTACAGGCAAAAGTCCGGATTTTATGATTTTGGCCTGCATCGGTTTGGTTGATGAAACTGTCGACCAAAGGTAATAGATGCTTCCGTCAGGTTCAGCGGAAAGCGGATAAACAGGTATATGTTTCCGCGATTTGTCGATGGCACCCAAAGAAATCAGTTCATTGTTTACCTCTCCTTTCATGCCGTGGTATCCCTGATGCCCGGCATCCTCCTTCAAACCCCAGCGCCACGAGAATTCATACGGCTTCCAGTAATATTTCTTTCCGTTTACCTCAACAGGCTCGTCCGGATTAACTTGTTTCAGAGAGGCCAACTTTGCCTCTACGGCGACCGAATCCATATCGTTAGGCATAGGGCCAAGCTTCCAGAATTGTGGTCCGTATCCAACGGTTGCAGTAGTCCACCCACTGTCGTCCAAGGTTGGATTTTGCCCCTGAACTGCAGCTTTTTCTTCAGCAAATTTCATTTTCCAGACTTCAACTCCCAGTTTGCCATCGAAAGCCGGCAGGCGGTAATCACCATACTGGTTGTCGAGCGTGGGTTTCAATTCAAATTCCCAATCATTATCAATGAGCAAAGTATTTAGTTTTTCGCTGAAAGCGGAAGCTGCATTTTCTAATTTAGGTTTCCCCGGACTAAAAACAATCAGTTGCGGTTCGCTTTTTTCCAAAGGAAGCGCAATTGTTGTCCCTGTTTCAGAAACAGCAGTTACCTTCAACGGCTTTGTGCTTCCATTCCAGGGATTCCAGAGTTCAACCTTTCCGGTAGCCCGGAATTCACAGCTTGTACCTTTCGCAAGGCCATACACAAAATACAAATCGCGGTTTCCAATTTTACGGTGAAGAATTCCGGGAACATTCTCTCCGGATAATACTTTAAAGTCGCGTTGAATCAACTTGTCGATGACCTTTTTTACTTCAATCGGGTTGTGAATGAACAAGCCGGCCCCCCCGGCCTTACTTTTTTGGGAATAGACTACGGTTGTGTCATGTTTTTCAGAAAATGTCGTTCCAAACATTTCTTTGATCATCGATTGCAATTGTGTGTCGTCTCCACCAATCCGGTCGCTGGCTTCGGGCAAGGCGCCAACTGCCAGAACGATGCCGCCTGAGCGGAAGAATTCCAACGCTTTTTCAATGGTCGCATACCGCACCGCAGCTAAAGCCGGCAATACCAATACCTTGTATTTTTCACCGCTGACATTCAGTTCTTTATTCTGAATACGGCAGCGGCCGAGTGATTCGAAATCCATGAAGTCGAAGTCGATTCCGGCAGGGTAAAGGTCGCGGGCGATAGCAAAAGCTGTTTCAGTTGATTCCTTTCCTTTGAGGTTGGCCTCCACCGGAGCAACGGGATAGATCAAAGCCACATCGCAACGATGATGCCCTTGGGAAAGCACGTAACTCAGTCGCTCGGAGCATTTCAGAAAATCACCCATGTTGTTCCAGTATGGCTGACGCCAGTGATTATCGGGCGCCGCCCATTCCCACATACTGCCATGCGTCGTGTAATATAGGCCATGGAGGCTTAACAGGTTTTGCCCCATCGCAAAATTGGCAAAGGTTGCATCAGCCACTTCTTCGCTGCTGGTTCCCCACCCGCTGCCATAAAATCCTTCGAGCCAGGTTCGCGGGCGCTCGTACAAATGTGCGATCGAGCTGGCTACTTTATTTTTTACAATGTCTCTGCCTAATCCGGGCTGGTCGCAACCCGGACCGGATAACCAGCGCTGGGTGCGGAAATAATCGCCAAACTCGGTTACATCCCTGCCGCGACCGCCGTGATCGCAGCCAAACAACATGCCGCGACTGTTGTGCCATTCGTACACTGGTTTGAAGAACCCATCCTCCGAAAGGGCAACCATTACATCGTTGTAATCGAGGCGAATTTTGTATGACCGGGGACCCAGATTGGCAAACAAATGGGGCAATTCGGGGAAGAGATCGTATCCCTTCCGTTTCTTAAATTCGGTTGCAAACTGGTCGTTCCACAAAAATCCCCGGATGCCAAACTGAAGTTCATCGGAAAAAAAGAAGTTCAAACCTTTGCCCGATTCGCCCGGACAATAATCTTCAAAACGTTGGTAAAATTTTTCGGTAACCTGTGCACCACTGATTGGATTCATCGGGTCGAACGAGGTTTTTACAGTCTTTCGGTATACCACGATCAGTTTCCAATCTCCGTTAGGCACCTGCCATTCCAATTCCGTATTTTTGATCGAAGATTTCAGATCGATCGAATTGGAGGAAGACAAAATGCCGTTTGCAACCGGGTAGGCGATGGCCGTAATCACCTCTTCAGGCACCGTGGTTTTAAAATTTTGATTGCCTTTTGCATCAAATTGCCTGGCTTCCAGTTTTGAGCCGTAATTCTTGTTCTCTTTCAGCATTTCATCCACAAACCAACCCTGGCCGGCAGCGCCGAGGGTATAATCGCTCAGACTGACAGACATGTCGCGCTTTTTGGCCTCTTTCAAAAACCATTGAAACAGCTCCCACCATTTTGCGCTGAACAAGGCCGGCTGACTGGGGTAAGTCAAGCCATAACTGGCGCCCCCTTTATCGGTATGGCAGTAGTTAATCTGCAATCCGGTGATGCTTTTGTCTTTGAGTTGATCCAACTGTGAGGTTATTCTTTCTTTGGTCAGGGTATCGCCCAGCCACCAGTAGAAAGATACTTCACCGTAACCTTTCGGAGGGGTTTTAAATCCGGGAAGAACATTCAGGTTCGGGGAACGATCCGGGAAACCGGGAGGGAGTTTTTTATCTTGTCCGTTCGATGCAAGAAATGCAAGAATGAAAACAAACGCGGTGAAGTTTTTTACTGACATGACTGATTTTTTTTATTTGTTATCGCACTATTTATTTAAACCATTTTATAATTTCTTCTACAATCAATTCATGCCCCAATTCGTTGGGATGATTGATCTGGGACATGTATTTGCCGAGTTTCTTTTTGTCTGAATAGAGAAATTCAAACGCTTGATAGCTGTCTGCCAGACCTACCTGATTTTCTTCGGCCAACCGACGAATTTGATCGGCATGCTTTTTAAGTTCGTTATCAGGATCGGCATAATTGACACTTTGGTCTGGAGATGGCGTCAGTAAAATTACCTTTATTCCCAGAGCTTTCGCTTGATTTATCATTTGAGTCCAGGCCGCATTTGCTTTCTCTAGTCCAACATTTCGATCGTTTAATGCATAATCGATCAGCAAAACATCGGGTTTATGAATGAGCACATCGCTTTCAAAACGTGCTGCCCCTTTCACCGAATTCTCACCACCAATGGCGGTTACAATGACATTCACCACTGCAAACGGATAGATTGCTTTCAGCTTTTTAAAGAACAAATAGGGATAGGCCCCCATTGTATTTACCAACGGCGTTTTAAAGTATCCAGAAGGAACACTATGACCATGTAATACAATGTTGATGGTTCGGTTTTTTGGCCACTCAACCTGCAACTCCTTTTTCAAATCAACTAAATAGGTTGCATTATTTGCTAAGATTGGTTCAATCTTCTGACCTCTTGTGATAATGGATATTAAAATTAGCAATGTGAAAAATAGTTTTTTCATCTTATTCCCTTCCATTTAACGGTTTTATTTGATTAGTTTATTTTCTAAAGTTTTTTACTACATTTCCTTTATTTTCAATCCAAAAGCAAATTTGCAGGGCTGTTTGGCTGGCAAGGTTACTTCCAATCCTTTTTCGGTTTGTTTCCATTTCAGCTTTTCCTTGCTGCCCAGCAAGACCACAGCAGTTATTTTTCCGGAGGATAACGGAAGCGATTTCACAACCACCTTGTTGTCAGTTGGCCAGGCCATGAGCCAGGCATAGAGGTTGCCGTTGTTCACTGTAAAGCGAATGTTTTCAGAGGTGTAAGGAGTTGCAGCCTGTTTGGGCCCCAGGTTCCCACGTTCCATCACTATTTTCCCTTCGCCCCAAACCTTCCATGCTGAAGAGTTGTAGATTCCTTCGCCGTTGATGTCCATCCAGTCGCCCATATCTTTCAGGGTTTGTTCACCGCCCGGATCCAATTCTCCTGAAGGGGTCAGAGGGATGTTGATCACATAATTCCCATCGCGCGAAATGGCTTCCAGCATTTGGTGAATGACCATGCCGCTTTCGTAAAAAGTTCCTTTGAAGTAGAACCACTCGCCCATACCAACTTCGGTTTGCCAGGGCTGATCTTTTTTAATTCCTTCAGGGAAGCGCGACTCCACATTCACGGCGATTGCACGATGATCTTCATTACCTTTGGTGAAGGCCATGGCTTCCAGTTTACCGCCATTCTTCTGCATATTTTTATTGTACAAATGTGCTATTACGCGAGGTGTAGCATCAGACCGGTAGCCCCGACCGGTGAACCAACCACAAAATGGGTAACTGCCTCCTCCGTCGAAATAGATAAAATCGGGCGAAAACTGGTCGATGGCATCCACTACCCGGTTGGTCCATTTGGTGCAGTACCATCGGGCAAAGTCGATGTTCTTTTTCAGGTTACCATCGGGAATGCCATGAGACAGTGGGTCTTTCATCCGGAAAGCCACCGAATCGCCTTTAAAATCAGCCGGATAAACCACATCCTCTTTCAAATCAATACCATAGAGATCTTTCAAGTCGAGTCCCATCCTTTTCCACCAGGTATCTTTGCCATCGTAGTTTTGAGCGCCATCGTAAGGCACACCTTTCATCGGTCCTTCCAGGTCGCTAAGGAAAGCCGGTTGAAACCAGAAAAGCGAATAATCGCCATGAAAGGCGATGCCGAATTTCATTCCTTCTTTATCCGCGGCTGCTTTCCATCCGCCGACAATATCGCGTTTCGGGCCAATTTTAACAGAGTTCCAAGGTTGGTATTTGGAGTTCCAGAGATCAAAATTGTCGTGGTGCATCCCCTGGGCAATTACATAGCGGGCTCCGGCACGTTTGTACAAGGCCATCAGTTTGTCGGGATCCCACTTTTCGGCTTTCCACAACGGGAGCATGTCTTTATACCCATATTTGCTGGGATGACCGACCCGTTCAAGATGATGGGGATAGACCCGTGTGTAATCGCGCCAGGCAGACTGAGGCATATAAATCCACTTGGCATACCAGTCGCCGTCTTCACCGATAGACTGGGGCCCCCAATGCAACCACATCCCGATTTTAGCCTGACGAAACCAGGCAGGCGATCTAAAGTTATCGCCCAACGATTTCCACGTGGGTTCACATGGGCCTGACGCTATTTCTACCGGAACTTTAGCCATCGGAAGGGATTCCTCGGGATGTTTCAGGTTTTGGGAAGACACAATGGTCTGTATTAGAAAAAAAAATAAAAGTAAGCATCCTAATTTTTTCATGTTTTTTACTTTATTTGAAACCATTTTAAAATCTCCTCAGCAATGAGTTCATGCCCTAATTCGTTGGGATGATTGACCTGAGCCATGTATTTACTGAGTTTTTCCTTATCCTGATAAAGGAATTCAAATGCTTTATAGCTGTCAACCAGACCAACTTGATTCTCTTCTGCTAAACGACGTATCTGATCCGCATGTTTATTCAGCTCGTTATCCGGATCAGCATAGTTCACGCTTTGGTCCGGAGAAGGAGTTAACAAAATCACTTTAATTCCCCGATCTTTCGCTTGTTTTATCATTTGCGTCCAAGCAGCATTTGCTTTATCCGATCCAACATTACGATCGTTTAATGCATAATCAATCAGCACAATATCGGGTTTATGAATGAGCACATCACTTTCAAAACGTGCTGCCCCTTTCACCGAATTTTCACCACCAATGGCGGTTACAATAACATTTACCACTGCAAACGGATAGATTGCTTTCAATTTTTTCAGAAACAAATTTGGATATGCCCCCATTGTATTTACCAACGGCGTTTTAAAGTATCCGGAAGGAACACTATGACCATGGAATACAATGTTGATGGTTCGGTTTTTTGGCCATTCAACCTGCAACTCGCTTTTCAAATTAATTAAATAAGAAGACTGTTCGTTTTGTAATAGACCCTTGGTTTGTCCATGAACTGCCAAGGTTAAGAAGAATAAAAATGGCATTAATAATCGTTTCATTTCCCTAAAAATTATACTATCAATTCTTTATTTTTAAAAGCTCACCTCGGATAAGTATTTCCCCAAGGTATTCTACCGTACGGTTGTATTTCTCCGGGTGTTCGGTGATATCGACTAATTGGTTTTCACCCAAAATTCTGTTCTTGTCGGGAATAATTTCTGAAATAATTATTTTTACCTGATGTTTACCCGGACGGACCTTGATAAAAGCACATTGACCACGATAGCGGTTATTGCAAAACCGGTTAAAACGGTTGATGAATTTAATGGTTGAGGTGTCTGTTGTTACCTCATAGTTCTCTGCGTTCAAGTGCTTTAAGTTCACTTTCGCGCCATCCAGTTCAATTTCGAGTTGACCTACCTCCGGGCCACCAATATCAAACAGTCCGAACATATTTCCTTCGAACTGAAATGAAAACGATGCACCCGGCTTTTCGGCTTTCATCAAATAAGGAAACCATCCTGCAAACTGATTTAAGTAGTCGATCCCTGACGGATTGATTTTTTCCCAGGCTCCACTGAACGAAGTAAATTGCATAGGATCCAGCATTTTGGCATCCTCCCAGTTGTCGGGCAGCAATGGCTTTGGCAAAGAATGCTTTTGGGGAGAATGCTGGTTTTTCATTTTTATGATGGCCCTGGCGATGGCTTCTGCATAGAGGTTTCCGCCCGCTTGCAAGGGATGAACCCCATCGGCAGAGAAAACAATTTTATCTTTCGCCTGATCGGGATTTCCTTTCCAGATCAGCTTATTATCTTTTTCCAGAAAAGCGGCTTCCATGCCCAAATGGATGGATGGAATGTCATAATGTCCGGCAAGTTGATCCAGTTTGGCGATGTGCTGCGGAACTCCACCACCGGCATAAATCTTTCCCAATCCATCGGTAATGGTGTAAATGAGGCAAATGTCAATTTTGGAATTAAACTTCCATATCTGCCGAATAATTCCTTCCATACCTTCGGCAAAAGCACCATTTACGGCAAACTCCACAAAAACCAGGTCGGGATTGTATTTCAGCAGTTGTTCGTGCAGTCGGCAGGCTCCCAAATCGGTTCCGGTTCCCGAAACGCCTGCATTGATGCCGGTGATTTTGGCTTTTGGAAACAGCCTTTGTACAAACTTTGCCGATTGCACCCGGTATTGATTGTCGGCACGTGTAATGCTTCCGCCCAGGTACCCGATGATGACAGGTTTATTCGATTTCAGTTTATTGAAAAAATTGGGCAACCCATCCCTCTCGTTGAATTCAACGAGATTGCTAAAGCCTGAAGGCTGAATACCCGGCCAATCAAACGCTTCAGGATAAAAATACAGCGGACTTGCCCCGGCCTGGCTGGCAGCGATGAGGCTTTGCTTATCAACCACAGGATTTTGGGCTTGGGTCGAAAGCGAAGAAAGACTCACCAAACAGGCAAGGCATACAAAGGGCGATAATTTTATCCGGAAAGGCTGCATTCAGAAGTTTAATTTAAAACCGTGTCAGGAATATAGATTTTATCTTTTACAGTGTTTACCATGAATTTCTTACCGTTGTAAACAACTTTCAAGTCGTTTCCCAGCAATGATTTCACTTTGCAGTCGATCAATTTCCCGTTCTTCCATTTCATATCCACCACAAAACCACCGCGTGCCCTCAGGCCTTTTACTTCGCCGTTAATCCACGCATCGGGCAAAGCTGGCAGCAGTTGAAGGATATAATGATTTCCCTCTTTAATCTGGCTTTGGAGCAACATTTCGGCCACGCCCGAAGTGTAGCCAAAGTTTCCGTCCATTTGAAATGGAGGATGCGTGTCGAACAGATTTTCGACGATGCACTGCCGGAAAAGCTGGCGGATTAAATCGTAAGAGCGGTTACCCTCGCCCAAACGTGCAAAGAGGTTTATTTTCCAGGCGGTGCTCCAACCGGTGCTGATATCGCCACGGGCATTAAGCGAAACCATGGCGGCCTTGGCAAAACCGGGCGTTGTCAGCGGGCTGATCTGCCTTCCGGGATGAACTGCAAACAAATGCGAATTGTGGCGGTGGTGGTCATCCTGCAAATCAACATCTTCCATCCATTCCTGCAACTGTCCCCACTTACCAATTTGCGGACCCAGCAAGCGGTTTCGCTTCGCGGTGAGCTCCTTGCTGTAATCGGCATCTGCGCCCAGTGCCTCTGCCGCCTCGATGCAATTGCTGAACAGGTCGTACACAATTTGCTGATCGTACGAAACGCCGGGATAGGGAGTGCGGTCGCCTTCCACATTTCCGGGGCCATGTTCGGGCGACCAGCCATCGGGGGTAATCAGTTTGCCTTCTTTGCTTTCAATCAAATGGTCTTCCCAATAGCCCGAAACATCTTTCAGCATCGGGTATGCCCGGGTTTTCAGGAATTGCGGATCGCCGGTAAACGCGTAATGTTCCCAGAAATGTTGGCTCAGCCAGGCGCTTCCCGGCCGGTGAATTCCCCAGGTTGACGGGCCGCCCATGATGTTGTTGGTGCTGTAACAAATCCAGCCGCGTTTGGTTTGAAGCTTTGGATCGGTCGATTTTTTCTGAACCGCGGCAAAATTTTCGATCCAGTCGAACAGCGGCATATGGCACTCCGGCAAAGCGGTTTGCTCGGCTGGCCAGTAATTCATTTCGACGTTGATGTTGGTGGTGTATTGCGAGTACCAGGCCGGCTTGGTTTCGTTGTTCCAGATTCCCTGAAGGTTGGCAGGCAGGCTTCCGGGGCGCGACGAACTGATCAGCAGATAGCGGCCGTACTGAAACAGCAAGGCTTCGAGTGCCGGGTCTTTCACCCCGTTTTTATGGGCATTCAGGCGGTCGATGGTGGGCTGACCGGGCGTAGCACCCAAATTGAGGTTCACACGGTTAAACAATTCCTGGTAATCGGCTACTTGATTTTTCCGAAGTTGCTGATACGATTTTGCCGAAGCATCTGACAGACGTTTGGTCAAGGCAGCATGAGGATGTTCGCCTTTGAAATCTTTGCGATAATCGTTCAGAAAGGATGTGCCAGCGGCGAGCAAAACCGTTACCTCCGAGGCTCCCTGAACCGTAATTCCCGTGGCATCGGAGGTTATTTTTCCGTCTTTATTCAGAACCAGGATCTGCGATTCGTATTCCATCTGGTTTTCGGTAAGTTTGCCTGAAGCCATAATTTTATTTCCTGAAACAGAAATTGCAGCCTGATGCGCATCGCTGAGTCGGATTTTTCCTGAAATCATGCCTTTTTTGCTGGCGGTGAGGCGCAACACAATAACTTTATCAGGATAACTGGCAAAGCATTCGCGCAGGTAGTTAACGCCATTGGATTTAAAATTCACCCGATGAATGCCCTTATTCAAATCCAGTTCGCGGGTATAACTTTCGGAATTTAATCCGGAAAAATCGAGATAAACATCGCCGAATGGCTGATAATAGCCAACGGTTTGGGTGGTTCCGGTAATGAGGCTTTCTTCGTTAAACTGAATATGCTCCTGCTCCACCCCACCGAAAATCATTCCGCCAAGGCTGCCATTGCCGATTGGTAAAGCTTCGAGCCATTTTGAGGCCGGTTGGGTGTACCAGAGTTTTAATTCGTTATCGGTTGATTTGGCATGGATCCAAACCGAACAAAACAGCATCAAGAAAAGTGTCAATTGTATTTTTTTCATTTTAACAATCATTTATAAGTTACCGGCAACACTACCGAAAACGAATCTTCCTTTCCTTTGGTTTTGGCAGCCAGAAACAAAGCAACCACTTTCCCGTTTTCCAGGTAAACCTTGGGCATTTCAAAACGGTCGAATTCCATGTGTTCGCCATCCTTAAACGTAATGCTGAATTTATGCACCAATGAATTGGCCGACAACGTCCAGTCCAATCCGTTGGCTGATTCGAACAATAAAAGTGCGATGCCATGCTCGGTAATCATATCGCCGTGATCCTTGGCGATGCAGTAATATTTTCCATCCTGAAACCACTCCACATGATCGTCGATCGGAAAATCGGATTTTGGTGAAGTGATAAAAGGCTTGTCGTAATCTTTAAATGGACCCATCGGCGAATCGGAAAGCGAGATGTAATGCTTTACAGCACCGCCTTTGTAGCCTTCTTTTTCCATCACCGATTTATAGGCCAGCGAGAATTTGCAATCAGGCCGCTGAAATACGGTAGGAACCCCGGTGGTGCGTCGTCCGGGTGTAATGTCGATCAATGGTTTGTCGAACCGTTCCCACGGACCATACGGGCTATCGGCCACCGCAACGCCAACCCGCTGATTGTTGCGGTTCACCCACCATTCGGGATGCGTCATCCGGGGTTTCACTGTATCGGCGGTGGTATTCCAATATCCGCTGCCTTTGTTGGCGGTGTAATACAAATAGCATTTCCCGTTGTACCTCATCACATGCGGGTTATGGGTCATGGCTCCATCCCAGTATTGATTTCCGCGGGCAGGCAAACAAATATCAGAGAAGTGATACGGGCCAAAAAGACGATCGGAAACGGCATGAGCAATTTCGGAATGGGTGGCCCAGGCATCAAATCCACGGGCTATAGGCCAGCGCGAAAAGAACATGTGGTATTTGCCATCATCGCCTTTTACCACGCCATTGCACCACACATTGTATCCCGGCATTGAAAAAAAATGCTTTTCAGGATGTTCAGGAATAAGTTTGGTGAAATCGAGGCTTTTAGAATTTGGAAGTGAAAGTGGCACAGCCACATTAAACGACATTGTTTGTTCTTTATCGGCACGGGTAGCGCCATACAAATATTTTGGAACTCCATTTTCAAGATAAAGGCAGGGGCGTTCAAGTTTCGAGGCGCCTGCAATTCCTCCTTCCCAGAAAAATGTACTTCCGACTACTTTGGGATGTTTGGCCGGTTGCCAGTCGGTTCCGCTTTTTGAAACCATTAATGCCCATGCACCTTCGTCTCCGGTAAACTTGCCCACCACATCGCGGACAATAGCCAGATAGGTTCCTTTCTGAAACCATACAAACGGGTCTTCGGCAACCATCCAGTCCTTACCGCCATCGTTGATTTCAAAAATGGGTTTGTCGTGCTTGACAAATGGCCCAAATGGAGAATCAGAAAATGCCACTCCAAAACGAACCGCTCCGCCGTTGATTTTTTCAGTTTTACACACCTGTTTGTAAAGCAATATCACGTGGCCTTTATCATCAAATGTGGCGGCAGGATTGGAAACCATCAAGGCATCGTAAGCTGTGGAATCGGGACTCACACTCAACACAGGCTTATCAAGTCGCTTCCATTCTCCGTCGGGTTTATCGGCCACAGCCACACCAATGCGCTGGGAATTGCGGTAAAGCCACCAGTTATGGGTGTAACCTTCGTGTTTTTTAATGGGTGCATTGCAACTGGTCCCCATATAAAAAAGGTAGTACTTTCCTTTGTGTTTTGTTACCGTTGGATTATGTGTTGCAGAGCCATCCCAGAATTGCGTTCCCCGGGCAGGAAGCGCCACATTCACATGTTTGAAAGGTCCGCCGGGTTGATCGGAGACCGCGACGGCAATTTCGGAAGTAACCGGCCACGATTCGAAACCATCGGCTAGCGGCCAGCGCGAATAAAGCATATAGAATTTCCCGTTGCCGCCTTTGGTAACCGAGCCGCACCAAACATAGTAGCCCGGATCGATAAACCTGTTGGCTGTCGGAACCGGCTGAACCATTGCCGCGATGTCCAGATCATCAGCCCAGTTGCTGGTTTGTGAAAATCCACAGACTGGAACAATAAATAAGAAAAATGCGAACTGGTAACAAAATGAGATTAATTTCTTCATGTGACTTACTGTTTATTTTTCGAGTGTACAAATCCGGCTGTTTTTGTTCCGATGTCATTCAGCGCATCCTGGTTGTAATGCACGATATCCTTGAACTAATATTCATTTCGGATGGTGGCATATATGCCATAAGAAGCTTTGGTTAGTTTGTAAAATGGAACTAATTTGTAAACTGACCCGTTGTTTTTCAGACTAAAGGAAAATTCATTTGGTTGTTTGGTGATTGAACGAAGAATTTCTTCCTGATTTCCTTTCATTATCAATTCTTTTTCTGTTTCGAAGGCAACTAGAATTGGTCCGTAAAAGAGTGCAATTACATTTTTATTATCAGGCATTGCAACCAGGTGATAATCATAGGAGAAAACCATTTCTACCTTATCCCCATTATTCCATATTCTATCAATCGTTACATATGAAACAGGTTTGATTTTGGTTTCAAACGGTCGGCCATTTACCAGAATCTTTGTTTGCGCATTTGCCCATGAAGGAATCAGCAGTTTTAGTGCAAAACTGACAGGTTTTTGTGTTGAAATTCTGAATTGTGAACTGGACTCTTCGGGGAAATTATTGGTTTGTTCCATAATTAACCCTTTTTCTATCCAGCTGATTTTTGAGGGGATAAACAGGTTTACCCACAGATTTTCCTGATTGTGAAAATAAATATTAGAATTCAGCCGGGTGAAAGCCTCGATTCCGCTGCCGTTGCAGCACCGGAAATCGTTTTCCTGCAAAAACTCTTTTTTGCGGGGCGAACCTAGCGGCAAATGGTAAACCGTTTTGCCATCGTCACTGCTTTGAAGCGCCATCACCGCGTTGTATAAGGTGTTCATATAGGCATCAGCATATTTCGGGTCGGAAGTACATTCAAACAGATTGGCCGTTAGTTCTTGTGTGTTGTGCGTCACGCACGATTCGGCGATTTCTCCTGTAAGTGTGGCACTTAAATGATCGGCAACTCCCCAGTGTTCGGCAATTCGCGAGGTTGGCGTGGTTGAAATGGGCCGAGGACCGCTGCTCGATCCGTTTGCGTAAGCATGATGATTCAGCAGCATGTCCCAGAAATTTTCAGCGGCTAGCCGAAATTCAGCTTCGCCGGAGTTCTCGTAGCGACGGGCATAGCCGTTCACCAATACAATGTGTGTGTTCGAGTGCAGGCCCGATAGGATGTCTTTCCCATCCATCAGAGGCTGATAAAACCATTTTCGGTCGAACAATTCAGCCAGCTTCAGGTGTTTCGGATCATTGGAAACCGAATACAGGTTGTGTAAAACTTCGTTCATCCCTCCGGCTTCGTTGGTTGGATTGGCTTCGGCGGAATAAAGGATTTTCTCAATTTCGGCCTCCGGAAGTTTGTTCATTCGCTGGCTTACATAATCAGCCATATTCAGCAAAATCTGATAAGCCTTTTGGTTTCCGGTGCAGGTGTAAACATCTAGTAAACCCTGCATTATTTTGTGAAAAGTGTAGTATGGCGCCCACACTCCGCCGAATTTTTTCTCCAGCGTATCAAATTCCGATTCAGGAAAAGCGCTTAGGTATTTACCACCAGGCTTTTGCTGACATTCAGCAAGTACATTTACTATATATTTAATCCTTTTGTCAAGTAAAGTATCTCCGTTTTTCTCAATTATTTCGGCGCAGGCTGACAGGTAATGTCCCACAAAGTGGCCCCTTAATCCACATTCCGGGCTTTCCCAGCCTTCCAGTGGTTTTGCATCCGATTTGATTCCTGCATTCACCCTGAAATTGTATAACAAACGATCAGGTTCAAGTTCATGCAAATAGTTAGTATTCAGAATTTCACGCTGTTTAATCCATGATGGATTCAACTTGACCTCATTGTCTGAAAAAGGGAAAGCATGTACCTCTCCCGAGATGGTATTGGAGATTTGACTCCCTGAAACTTTGGGATCACTGGCAATGCTTTGGGGCAAATTATAAAATGAAAGTGCGATCAGTAAGCAAAAAATCAATCTGTTACGTTTCATAATTCAGTTAGTTTGTCAGAAATCAATTAACTTTATTAATCCGATCTCTTTAAAAAAACAATAACGAGAGTTCAATTCCCGTAGATATTTTGGAAACGTCTCCCTTATTGGAAAACGTTTCCAAGATAAAAAAGTCTGTTATTTATTCAGCCCTGAACAAAATCAACTCATTCACAGCCGGGGCTTCTTTTTCATTCCCAATAACAAGTTTAAACTTTTGAGCTGTTACCGGAGCAAAGCTTTTGGTCAAACCGGTGCCATCAGTTTCATTACTGAAAATAGATTTCCATTCGCTGCCCGACTGATATAATAATTCATGTTTTTGACGGATTCCGCTCCATGGATGCCAGGGCTCAACCAGCGACAGGCATTGTATCGTCACAGGTTTTCCCAAATCAATTTCAAGAGTGGCTGATTTTTCACCCTTCGCGGCCAGCCACTTGTTTTTGGGATCGCCATCGGTTGCAAAACTGGTCTGGCAGCCTTCGCCTGTTGAACTTGCACTCACTTTTGCACCCTGCGAAGGGATAGCTTGTACTGTCGGTTTTCCATCAAACTCAACGGCAACAACCGACGTGATTTTGTCGGGAGCATAAGAAGAAAGTTGAATCGTTGAGTTTTCTTTTCCGGAAGTTACTTTCAGGCTGGTTTTGGCATCGGCTATCAAATAAGCTTTGGTAATTTTATTCGAGAATGGCACAACCAGTTTACCATCCTTGGGCCAGTCGAACACATGTAAATACAATTTCTGGCCTTTCTGAGTAGCACGACCCCACGACAAATAGGGGAAAGGACTGGCCTGGGTTCCATAAATGGCTTCACCGTTAAGTTGCAACCATGCACCCATTTCGCGAAGGTTTTGCTGGCATACTTCAGGAATAATTCCATATTGATTCGGACCCACATTCAACAAGAAGTTTCCGCCTTTGCTCACAATGTCAATCAATTTTTGCAACAGATCGGTGGTGCTTTTCCAGCGGTCGTCGTAAGCATTGTAGCCCCAATGGCCGTTCATCGTCATACAAACTTCCCAGTTTCGTCCGGGAAATCCGGTTGCAGGAACAAACTGCTCGGGTGTTTCCAGATCGCCACCCATTCCTGCGCCTAAACGATTGTTGGTAATCAGATTCGGATAAGCTTTGGTCAGTTCAGCCAGTTTGATGGTCATTTCCTTGGTCATGTTGGTAGGTGTGTCCCACCATAGAACGGCCACATCGCCATAATTCGATAATATTTCTTTTACCTGTGGAATGGCGATTTCGTCAATGTACTTGTTCATATCACCTTTGTGGGTCTCGTCCCATTCCACATTACCAGAAACAGCTCCACCAGGATGATACCAGTCCTGCGCCTGGGAATAATAGAAACCAAGTTTCATGCCCTGTTTACGGCAGGCATCGGCCAATTCCTTCAGAATATCACGCTTAAAAGGAGTGGCATCCACAATGTTGTAAGGATCGGCTTTTGAACCAAACATGGCAAATCCATCGTGGTGTTTAGAAGTGATGACAATGTATTTCTGACCGGCATCTCTGGCCAGTTTCACCCATTCATCGGCATTAAAACCGGTGGGATTGAACTGTTTGGCCAAGGCCGAATATTCTGCTCTTGGAATTTTAGCTGAATGCATGATCCATTCGCCGTAAGTGGTCTTGTCGCCCCATTTTCCGGAAGGCACCGAATAAATCCCCCAGTGGATAAACATGCCAAATTTGGCATCTTTCCACCATTGCATTTTGGGGTCGTTTTGTCTGGACGTAGCCGTTCCATCCCCGTTTTGGGCCATTGAAGCAACATAAATGAGAATAAATAAAGACAAAAGCAGGTTTTTCTTCATTTTATTAAAAAGTTTAGCGTATAATAATTTAGATGAAAAATGTATAAATTTACCCGGACTGCTTGTGATTTCATCCCAAATCGAACAAATTATATTCGGAAACGTTTCCGAAAACGTTTTTATTTTCGGAAACGTTTCCGAATAAAAGGTAAAAAATTAAAATACATCCAACTGCTTAATTCCTGAAGCCTCAATAACGAGTCGCTCCGCTTTTGTTGTCACCGGATCGAACTGTTTTCCACAAATGGTTCCGTATTTACTTCTGCTACTATTCTACCTTCAGCATCAGTTGTGATTTTGCGTTCTCTTTCAATCGTATAGGAGCCCTTTGATGGTAAAGAATATGCAATTTCTTCTACCGACTTGTCAAATTCGAGTCGAACAATGGTATTGAGAGGATCAGGTATGCCGGTCAGTAACCAGTCTTTTTCATCTTGTTTCACCTGGATATTTCCTGTGATCGATTTGAGTACTTTCATCCGGCCATAAGCAAGGTTTTCCGGTGGCTTTAAAAGATGGTCGACTGGCTCCGACTTTCCGAAGATATTTCCCCAATTCGATAGCCAGTTCTTTTGTTTTTTCAGGATTGGCAGAAGCTAAATCATTCGCTTCTGAAATATCATCCGGAATTTTATAGAGCTCCAGTTTGCTGTTTTTGTACCAGTATATGAGTTTCCAATCGCCTTTGCGGATTACGCCGTAGGGTTCGTAGCCGTAATTATGCGGGAAATGCCAGAAGAATTCCCTGTTTTCTGAATTCACTTTTTTGCCACGAAGCAATGGAACAAAGCTTTTACCGTCAATTTTACCTCCAATTTGATTGTACTTTTTAACCCCGGCCATTTCCAGAATGGAAGGAAAGAAATCCTCAATAATCAGCGGGTCGTTGCAAACAGTACCATCCGCCGTAACTCCGGGCCATTTAACCAGCATGGGGTCGCGTATTCCACCTTCGTAAGGACTAAGTTTATTCCCGCGAAGAGGCAGGTTTTGAGGACATTGTGAAGGCGAGCCATTGTCGGACATAAAAATAATGATTGTATTTTTTTCGATGCCCAGTTGCTTAACCTTGGCCAGGATATCGCCCAGCGAATGATCCATACTTTCGATCATGGAGGCATACGTTGCTTCGAAATCGTTTAATCCGCGATCTTTGTATTTCTGGTAAAAACGTTCATCTTTTTCCCAGGGGGCATGAATGGCATAGTGAGACATGTACAAATAGAACGGATTTCCCTTTTGCACTGCTTTTTCCATCTGGGCATTGGCCTCAATGGTAAGCGCTTCGGTGAGGTTAATGTCCTGTCCATAATATTTTTCAAGACCGGGAACATCCCAAATCCGGTCATCGTGCCGCCACTCGGCGCTAAAGTTGTATTTTCCGTAATACGAGCCTGGTCCTCCGGCGGCGTGGCCGGCAATATTGACATCAAATCCCAGGTTCAGCGGGTCTTCGCCCGGCGTACCTTTTGCGCCCCAGTGAGCTTTCCCTACGTGGATGGTGGTATAACCAGCCGTTTTGAGGAACATGGGCAAGGTTTTAACATAGCATGTCCCTTCAATACCGGGAACGGGACTCAGGCCGTTGATATTCCATTTCGGAAGATCAAGTTCCGCATGAGGCAGATCCGGAGAAATATTTTTGCGAAGCGTCCAGTTCGTTACCTGATGCCTGACCGAATTGAGTCCTGTCATCAGGCTCACGCGGGTTGGCGAACACAAGGGACAAGCATAGGCCTGGGTGAATTTTACACCCTGCGAGGCCAGGGTTTCCATGTTTGGCGTATAATAACGCTCGTTCAGCGGGGTTTTTTCTTTCCAGAACGGAACCGATGTTTCCTGCCAACCCATATCATCAACCAGAAAGAAGATGATGTTGGGCTTTGACAGATTTTTTTCGGAAGCGCCCGCCTGCAGTGAGAGCAGGCAGACACCAGCTGAAATACCTAAACTAACTTTATTTAAAATTTTCGATTTCATATTTCAAGATTAAACTCGCCTAATTGTAAAGGGTACTTACCATACTCACGAACCAGGTTTACAATGTAGTCGTATGTTTGACCAGAAACGGCACTGGACACCGAATGGTCGGATTGAAAGATAAATCCACCGCGCTTTGCTGCATTCAGTTTTTTCAGGATCTCACGTTTAATGTACTCTTTATCGCCGGTTTCCCAAACCTGAATGTCGTTGTTTCCGCAGTAGCCAATTTTATCGCCATACATTTTTTTCAGGCGAACGGCATCCATATCGGCCTTTACTTCCAGCGGATTGTAGGCATCCAACCCCATTTCAATAAAATCTTCAAAAATCAGGCTGACATTACCACAACCATGATAAATCACCGGTAGGTTGTGTTTGTGGCACTCTTCGATCATGGCTTTTACCCATGGTTTGAAATATTCCCGCCAATATTCGGGATCGAAAAGCATGGTTTGCTTGTAAGCCACATCGCCCCATATCACAAATCCATCCAATAAACCATCGGCTGCAGCGATCTGGGCTTTGGTGCAATCCAAATAAAACTGACCGATTTTGTTAATGCATTCACCCAGTTCATCGGGAACATGCCCATCCAGAACAAGCTGTTTTCCTGACCAATCAAGCGTGTCAGACATTCCGAACATTCAATAATACTGCCGTAAACCGGGAAATTGGGATGCAGCGATTTGATTGTTTCGACCCATGCCGGAGAATTGCGCTCAAATCCGTCGCCAACGCCCGCAATCTGATTATCACCGGCTTCAAAATATCGTCTCCTGTCATACGGATCGTCGAATACTGCTTCCTGCAATTTTTCGATGGTATCAATTTCAAACGACCTGAATTCAGGCATCTGAAAATCGAATCGTTTGCGCATGGTGGCCCCAAAACCGGTTTTAACAACTACTTCAATATCATCCTCCCGAATGGTTTCGAACGGTCGAATCCATGGATCCATATTTGGTGTGGTTACAATCCAGTCGAGGTCGTAATACGAGTAGGGTTCTGCACTGTCGGGCAGGTTCAGATCTTTCCGCCAACGTTTCACAAAACTTCCCCAAAAGAAATCACTGATTGGAACCCGATCAGGTTCTTCGTGACGCAAAGCCTTGTTCATTCGGTCTAGTTTTGCCAAACAACTTGCAGTTCTTTCCATTTTATTCTTGAATTACAGTTTTTTAAAAAGACAATATCATTTCAATTTCATTACCGTTATTCCCATTAGCCCAACCACCACTTCTTGAGAAAGGGTTTCGAGGGAGACAGATTTTAGTTCAACTCCTGGGCGCATTTTCAGATTTAACAGCATTGCCCTGCAGTTTTCGCCCAACTGAACGGTTTCAGGAAGTTTTGCAGGTAAACAGAACCTGTCTGTTTCAGAGGTATAATCAATCCGGCTGCCCTGCCCGGGCGCTGTGGCATGTGAATCGATGGTGCTTAGATTCCAGTAATTTACCGGTGGCACCAGTTCAAGCGAGTCTTTCTGTCCGTCAGCATAATTCAGGCGAATTACTGCATTGGCAATCTGGCACTGCATTACATTGGTGGACCCTGAAACGAGAAACCAAACCGCATCGCCCGATTTATTAACCGGGAAATCAATTTGATGAGGATAATTATCCCACATAGAAGAGAAGGCAATATTTTTTTCACCAGAATTCCATGCAAATGGCACTCCTTGCTTGGTAATCAGCCTATTTGAACCGTCGAGCATGTTATTCACCTGATCGGTTTTAATTTCTGGCGGCAAACTTTTCCAATGCCAGAAGGTCCAGGGAGAATAGCCATCGGTTCCAAAACGCGCTGAAACTGTGTTGGGGCGGGGCGACAGATATTCTTGTTTGTATATGGTTGTAACATCGGCATTGAGCATTTTGCTGATGTTTACATTTTCAAAAACAGCATTCGAAGGAACTTTTCCAACAAAACGATCAGCCGCTTTGGCATCGCCTGCAGGGTCGTTTACTTTGATTCTGAAAACCCTCAACAACGGTGCCTTACCCACCTTGGTAAGCACAAAAATCGTATGGAAACCCCTTTGTCCGACGAGTTTTCCGGTAAAACTATTGCGCTGGATTTTTAGCTCACTCAACACGTTCTGAGGATCTTTAACCGATTCAATTTGCGCATGATCTGTTGAAATGGAAAGCACTTCCCCCAGATTTCCTTCAAGCAAGACCGGCAGAGAATAAGGAACTTCCTCTCCTGTTTTGACCACCACCTCTGCTAAGTCTGCGTTGGGTAAATTGATTTTGCAAACTGTTCGGCCAGCTGCCGGAATCAACTCCCATTTAACGTTTTTGCCGTTAACTGTTACCTCTTTCACTTGATCGGTTTGTACCGGCAAACAGAGTTCGATATTTGCAGCACGCTTCAATTTTACCGACCATGAATAATTACCACCGGTTCGCTGGTATGCAATCCTGAAATCGGGTAATTCTATCGAAGCATTTTTCCAGTCAGCTGGAAACTGAGGGGCTATCCGGATTTTGCCGTTTGGATAATCGGGCTGATAACCAAAAAGTCCTGACACCAGGGTTCTGGCAAATGGATGAATACAGTCGCCAAAGTCGATTCCGCCTTGCACACCGCCCAAGTTTCCGGGGGATAGATGATTATAGGCCGTTCTCAAAAACGTTCCGCGAAAAATATCATAGCCATCTTCGGGCAATCCTGCCTGAAAATAACTCAGCGCCAGGTGATAATTGTCGCCGGGCCATAACTCGCGGATGGACCAGATGGCAGGTACCCAGTTAGAAGTCCAAACTTGTCTTCCTCCGTAAGGAAGCCGGTCGTTTTGCAAAGCCGATTCGGAGTAATAGACTGATTCTATGGCTTGTTTTGAAGTGAGTAGTCCTGCATCAACAGGAAGAAAAATGCTGTAAAGCCAAGGATCGGTATGTAACCGTTCATGTCCGCCCTGTTCACGGTAAGATCCGGCATGACCTTTCCCGGGAATCCAAAGCTTGCTAAAAAAGCCTTTTTTGATTTTCTCCAACATCCCATTGTGGTATTTTTCGGCTTCTGCATCACCGGCATTGCGAGCCATGTCGCTCGCCGCCAGATGTCCGCGGTAAGCATAGGAAGTTTCTTCTGCACATCCGCCGCCATTGTACCATTGCGAATCGGTTGGCCAGGTATTGATATAACTTTCGTAAATTCCATCACCGTCGGGATCAAAACAATCGCGAATCCAGATTAAATGCAATTCGAGTGCTTCGCGGAAAAAGCTGATTAATTCAGGGTCGTTGGTCCAGCGGTATTCTTCCACAATCTGGTCGAAAAACTGCGTTTGCATGTCGTAAAAATTCTGATCCTTGTTAATTCGTCCAATTCCATAAAACCTCGAATCGGCATGTTGCTCTGTAAGCAATGAAGCAGGGTCGGCCTTTGCCTCTTTTTTATCCGAGGTTTTAACCTGAAAACCTGTATAAAACCGGGCCTCAGCTTTCACCCTGTCGTGCCAGCCATACATGGTTCCGCCAAAAATAGTTCGCCAGCCGGGGAAACGATTGTTCCACTGCATGGCACCATGCACAAAAACAGGAGGATACCAGGTTCCGTCGATGGCAGCCACCGAAGCACAGGCAATGGCATCGAGGTATGGATCAGGCGTATTAATTTTTAAGCGCTTTTCAAAATTGTCGGTTCGCTTGGCTCCCTCAGTAAATGCTATTTCAGGGTTTATAATTCCTGAAAATACGGGCTCTGCTGACGATTGAATTGTTTCAAAAGCCCAGTAAACAGGCTGATTATTTCCAGGAGAAATTCTACCGAAGAGCAGCGGCAATTCGGGTTGAACGGATAGTGTTTCCATCGCGGGATTGTTCCACGTTGAAGCCTCGATCACAACTACTTTCGAGCTACTACTGCAACTTCCGGCTACACTGAAAAGTTTTTTTCCCGGTTCCTTTTCGTCGGGCTGGCTAAGCAGGAAGTTGCCTCCTTTCAATTCAACCGAATTATTTTTACAATCCTCCGGAACAAATCCCCAGGAAAGCAAATCCGGTTGTCCCATTACATCAAACTTCCACGAAAGATTTTGTTTTTCAAACCATTTGGCTCCACCAAAAGCCCAGATTAAGCTATCACCGTGCTGCACTCCTTCAGCCGTTGCGCGAACAGCCATTCCGGTGGTTGATGCCATCGGAACAATTTCAAGTAATATTTTCAGGTTCGGGAAATCGTTGTCCGAAATTTCCCATTTCATGGTTCCATGACTATAAAAAGAACGAATCGAACGGCAATACTGCAACCATTTGGCTTTACCGTTTCGTTGAATCCCTGCCATAAAAGTTCCATACAAATACTGATCTTTCACCAAACGGGCAATGGGCTGGTCGCCTGCAAGAATAAAAGCATTGGTATTGTTGATGTACAAGGGCCTGTTGTTGTAACGTCCGGTATTTTGTCCAACTATGGCGCCGTTAACAGCCTTATAGTAAGGACAATTATCTGATTTTTCCAAACCGGACGATAAGAATGGGTTAAGGATTATTATGCAAAAAACCAAAAAGTAAATTGACCTTTTCATCCGCAAATAACTTGTTTTGTATTGTTTAAAACTTAATCCTTTTTTCTACTTGTTTCAACCATTCACGAGCCTTCAGTTCGTGACCTGCAACAGTGGGATGAACGCCATCCCAAATCCAGTAATCGGCAGGCGCCTTTGCGCAGGCTTTATCGAAAACCTCCTGAAAGCCGACAAAAATGGAATTGTATTTTGAAGCAAGTCTTCGAACCACATCCTGTCGTTTTTTAATATCCGATTGATAAGCCTCCCAATTTTCTTTCACTTTTCCAACCTTAAGTATAAATGGTTCGCACAAAGCAAACTGGACATTAGGGAATGTTCTTCTGGTTTCATCGAGCAATGATTGATAAATTGCCTCATACTTCTCAATTGTGATGCTGGGTTCCCTGTTGAAGACGACGGAACCCGAGTCGTTCACCCCAACGAGGATGCTTAACACATCGGGTTTTAGGTCGAGGGTTTCGACTTGCCATCGTTTCGCTAAGTCATTAACCTTGTTTCCACTGATACCCCGGTTATAAAACTGATACTTCTTTTCAGGATAATCAGCACCCAGACGACTAGCGATGCTGAAGGCGTAACCATGCCCCATAATATGGTTGGGATCGGTATTTCGTCCGCGGTTGCCATCAGTGATCGAATCGCCCTGAAACAGGATTACCATTCCTTTATTAGCTTTAATTCTTGTTGATGAGCCACTTATAGCGGCATAGCTGACCGTGGGTGGAATACAAAATGTGCCAATAGCGGATAAAGTGGCACGTTGAATGAATTTTCTGCGTGAGTTTGTTTCCATGATTGTATTATTTTACCGGAGTAAGCTTTCCATGCAATACAAAAGGTTTTTTAGCTTCAGGATTAACAATTACTTTAAAAATATATTCAGCACCTGTTTCGAAGAGTTTACCGCATGTGAGTTCAATCGTTGTTTTTTCGTAGGGTTTAAGAATAGGAATGATGCCAGACGCAACATCTGTTTCATTATGATTTTTAAGGTAGGTTACTTTCAATTTCGCTTTTTTTGAGGTCACCTGACCAAAGTTCTGAACTTCAAGTTTAAGATTGAAACCATTGTCATTAGCAGTTATTACGGGCAAAAGGGTTGAAAGGATGGGTTCGATAAACTCAACTCCCGGAAGGCGGGCATACCCGAAAAGAAGTTTTCCGGCACTAGTTTTACCAAGCATTTTCGCTGCGAATTCGTCATCCGGAAAATTGTTCCCTGCGGCATCGAAAGTCACGATTAAATCATTTCCCGATTTTTCTACGTTAAGCACCTTACCACCTTTGCCGAAATTTACAGCTTCAGGCTCTCCAAATTGCATCGAATTGATATCTATGTCGGTTTGCGGATTAAAATCTGGCTCAGCAGTAATTTTAACTCGGATCGTTTTAGTTTCGGAAGTGATTGGCCTCTTATCCAGAATAGTTAGCAAACGACCCACAGTAAGCGGAATGCCAATATTTTTTGAGCTGTGTATATCACTGGCCTTATCGAATTTCTTCTCCACATCAATTACCGCAAAATTGCCTTGTGTTGCGCGGCCATAGTTGTCCTGAAAGATTTTTAACCGTTCATATTTCCACCAACCCTCTACAGTTCCGTCCTGATGTACAGAAACACCAGGCAAGTAAGCTTCACCTGACTCTATTTTCCAGTTTACACCGTCCTTTGAGCGCATATAAACAGCGATGCGTCCCAGCCAGTCGTTTACAATGAGGTTGTATTGCACATTATCGCGCCAAACCACCGGGTCTTCAAAATTACCTGGCCTTTGCGGATAGGCCCGTAATGGAATAATTTTATTTTCATCTCCCAATCGCGTTCCGGTAACCTGGTTATAAGGTGACAGCCCTGTTTTGCTAAACCACTGACCACCTCCGCGGCAGATCATTAAATACGAGCCATCTTCGCGTTTGGCAAAGGTAAAGTTTGAATCACCTTCGATTAAATGGCGGTCGCGGTTCAGAAATTCGAACTGACCATACGTCCAGGGCCCGTTACAGCTATTGGCAATGTAATAACCGCCAATAACGTAAAGCACATATCTTCCATCCTTAAGTTTGAAAATTTCAGGATTATGACCTTTTCCAATGGTGTCCTTAAAGATGAATGGCCCGAACGAATTGTCAGAGACAGCATGAAAAACAATAGAATTGGGCCATTCGTTATGCCCTTTGGCTGAACTTTCAAGCCATCCGCAAACATAGAAATGGTATTTTCCATCCTCTCCCAATTTAATATTGCCGCCCCAGAAAGACCAATTTCTGTTCTCAATCCCATTATCAGTATATCGGGGTAAAACATTATCTGCACCCCAGGTATCACTGGTTAGCTCACCAATATTGGGCATTGGCTGAAACCGATCCATAAACCGTCCTCCGTAAACAAGATTGCTCCATTCTGCCGGACGCGGACGGTCTGTTGTTTGGGCATTAGTTACAACAATCGAGAAGAAGGTAATGCATAGCGTAAAAATCAAATGATTTAATTTCATACGTAATTATTTTAGTTAAATGTTTATAAATCAAATTCATTAACAAATTATCTGCTTATTTTAATGACAACAGCCTCTTTTGTTGCCAATGTTGTTCTTAGATTCTGAGGAATTGTAATTTTAATTCCGCCATCCACACTTTTGCTGCGTAATTTTTGTTTCGATTCCAGGAGGTTGGCCTTAAGCTTTCCTGACAACTTCGTTTTTACAATAATTTCAGAGGGCAATTCTTTTTCATCTTTTGAAGGCATATAAATCGCGTAAATGGTGTTATCGCCTTTTTCAGTATAGGCTACTTTCCCATCAAGGAATGGTACTACGGGATTCGTTTCGTAAATAGCTTCTCCATTAATTTGCAGCCATTTACCAAGCAATTCAAGATTCTCAATTACTTTAGGCTCGAAGTCCCCTTTTCCGTTTGGACCAACACCCAGCAGGAGGTTGCCGCCTTTGGCAACAATGTTTACCAGCAAATGCACCAGCTCTTTCGATGATTTGTAATTGTCATTTTTAACCCAGCCCCATGCACCACCCATAGTGATACAGCTTTCCCATGGAACAGTTAATGCCTTTTCGGGTGTTTTTTGCTCAGGAGTTAAATAATTTTCATATTCGCCTTCTACCCAACGGTCAACAACAAGCATACCGGGTTGTTTTGCGCGTGCCCTTTCCGAAATTAATTTCATATTGATATCCATATCGTGCGGATAGGTGCAGAATTCCGCAACTTTTGGGGTAATTGCTGATTTTGGCATCACCCAGCATCCATCCAGCCAAAGGATATCAACTTTACCGTATTCGGTTGTCAATTCATTTAACTGATTTTGTGTGTATTCAACAAATTTTTTCCATCGTTCAGGATGTTTGGTAATATCATAGTTTGGATTTCTGTCTTTCGGTGGATAATAAGGCCACCAGAAATTAGGTGATGTCCAGTCGGGTTTTGAAAAATAGATCCCGGTAGCCAATCCTTCTTTACGGGTGGCATCGAGTACTTCCTTTAACACATTCGCTTTTGGATTGGCGGAGAAGGGACAAGCTTTATCCGTTACCTTGAAATCGGTGTATTTGGTGTCATACAAACAAAATCCATCATGGTGCTTTGACGAATAAATCATATATTTAGCACCAGAGCCTTTAAACATCGTAGCCCACTTTTCGGGATCGAAGTTTACCGGGTTAAATTTTGTTTTAGTATTTCGATAGTCGTTGCAGAACTTGTATTAGTCGTCATAACCGTCGCGGGTAATCCAATCTTCCGGACACAATGCCCACGATTCAATAATTCCGAGTTCGGAATACAATCCCATGTGGATCAGCAATCCGAACTTGTAACCTTGCCATTTTTTAAGGTTCTCCATTACTTTCGGGTCTTTCGGCCAGACGTAAGTATCGGTTTCTGACAAATTTTGCGTTAATGCCACTGCTGCCGGATCATCTTTTGAAACCGCAGGTGTGTTATTATCATTTTGGGCAATCACCTTGCCAGCCATACTTACCAGACTGAACAGAATGACTAAAATCAATTTACGTTTCATAATAAATAGTTTAAAGTTGTTACCAAAGAGTAGAGATTTGTAATGAACTTTAATTATTACAGGAATTACATCTTTTGTAGTTTTTGAATTTAAGACACTGTTTTGTTTAACTCTTAACGGTTAAACTATTCTTGATTTATAAGAACAGTTTCCCCTTTTTGGGT
This sequence comes from Mariniphaga sp., assembly GCA_010906965.1. Classification (GTDB taxonomy): domain Bacteria; phylum Bacteroidota; class Bacteroidia; order Bacteroidales; family Prolixibacteraceae; genus JAAFHB01. The sequence continues at coordinate 30,639 of JAAFHB010000007.1, forward strand.
TGAAATGGTTACCTGATTTTCGCTGACCCTTTTTGTTCCCGCGGCACTTTTAATGGTGGCACCTCCAGACCAGGGCAAAATGATTTTCAGTGGGTTCCCGACTTCGCTAAAAATTTTAATTTGCTCCGTTTTCCCGTTTTTTAGTGAGGCACTAACCAGAAATGCCCCCACAGCCCGGAGGTTTTGAAATTCAGCATCCTTTGCCTTTGGCCAGTTCGGGAAAAGTCGGATCGTTCCATTGTAGCTTTGCATCAAACATTCGTTAACCACCACAGGAAGTCCGAAATTCTCGAACCAGATGCCCATTTTATCCATAAAACCATAAGGAGTTGTATCGCTGTAACGGCCATGAACCTGCATCACTCGATCAGATGTTGTACCGTTGGGAAGTAGGGAATAATTAACCTGCCGTTTAAAGCGCTCCAGATCTAACATTCCAATTCGGGCTGCCTGAAGATTGATAAATACCAGGTCGTTACCGCCTTCATTTTGCTGATTAAGGAAGGTGCTTTTCAACAATTGCATGGTTTCCGGGTCGGAATGCAAACCATGATCTTCACCCGGGAATACAGTAAACAACGAATTCGGCACATTGTAAACCACCTGATCGTGTTCTTCAGGAACCGAAACCAATACCTTTCCATGGTTTTTGGAAACTGCGGTAGGATAATCGGGGAAACGGGATAAAATCAGTTTCACATTATCCAGCAAAACTTTCTCTGATTTTTCGATCTTCAATACTTTGGTGGTTTCAAGATAAGCTTTGAAAAGGAATTTAGTCAGCGAAAGATCAACGTTGCAATCGTAATTGTATTTGAAGCCTGGCCGCAAACCGTACAATTCGGGTGGAACTGTTGGAAAAATATGAAATTTATCGTCTTTCCATTGTGTACCGCTTGCCTCGGGCCGTTTCATATAAGCAACGAGGAATTCGACTGCCAGTTTCATCGGTTCAAAAGCACGGTTTTTAAGGAATTCCACATCACCCGAATACAAATAATGCCACCACAAGCCCTGTACAGCCCAGGGAGTTTCGGCAATTTCCCATCCCCAGGTTGGGACCGGATATGCATTGATCGTCATGTCAACCGGATAGGCACTGTGCGGGAAATAGGCGCCCGGCAATTCATAATAGTTTTTTGCCCAGCTTTTACTCACCGGCACCAACTTCTCGATAAGGTTCACATATGGCAGGTTTTTCTCCAGGTGATTACTCGAAAATGTTGCCCAGAAAGGCTGTTGGGTGTTGTAATTCATATGGTAATCGCCATGCCAGGCTGTGCCAATGTTGTTGTAGCTCCAGTTGGCAAAAAGTCCGGGAGTTGTTGCCCCGTCTTTGGTGGCGCAATTCAGGAAATAAAGGTTCTGATACCACATTCGTTCCAGAAACTGATCAGCAAGTTTTATACCCGATTTGCTCCAGTATTCTTTCCAAATTTGTTCTCCTTTACCGAGGGAAACAAGCAATTCTTCAGACCGTGGAGTGGCAATCACGGGTAAATCTTTTTCCACTTCGGTATTCAAGCCTTCCCGAAGCGAAATACAACCCACAAAACCTTTTTTCTTCACAATGCCGGCTTCCATGGATGCCATTTCCTGTTGATTACCGTCCCAGTTGATTCTCGATTTCTTCTCCAATATGCAGTTCACCAAAGCAGTTAAACGAAAAGCTTTATCTTTTGGATGACCATTTACCGCATCGTATTTATCAGGTTCGGTATAAGGTAAAGTTTGCCGGAAGGCAATCTTTCCTTTTCCCAGGTTTTCTTCAAGCTGTGTCTTCGGAAATTCCTTAGGAGTGGATGGATCGGATATCACCCGGATACGGTCGAAAATATTTTCGCACGGATTGCCTTGCGAATCGACCAGCCTGAACCAAAGTTGATCGTTAGTCATATCGGTAAATACCTGCAATTTGATTTTTTTCTGATTTTTGGTGAGTAAATATACTTCACATAATCCGTTGGAAATATCGAGCCGGTGACCGATCATTTCCGCATTCCGGCGGTCAAAACCTAACAATACCGAACCACATGGGAACGGTCGTGGATAAGGTTTTCCATAATTTTCGGCGGTCATCCGGCTATATTCGGCATACCATGGATCATCGGTCAGCAGTTTCAGCGTATCCGGAAGAGCTTTTACCTTGTTGAACACTTCATTAAAAGTGCCGATCTTCTCCTTGTTATTTTCGGCAATCCGGATATCCCAAACATTGTTGTGACCAAAATAGAAAACCACAGCATCGGGCCGGGTGGTTACCACAACCCCCATGGCTCCGTTGCCCAGCAAAGCACCTTCAAAAAAATCAGGCGCAGGACGATTGTAGGTGAGCGGATGAAGTTTGGCCTGTTCATAGGAGCTGAATGAACCTTGAGCTTCAAGATTATTTCTACCAAATACCAGAAGGACAAATGGCAATAGAAATAGAAGGTTCTTTTTAATCATCAGATTATTCGTTTTTTAATCGTTCTTATCCCGAATGATGGGTTAAATTTTTTCTCTTAAATAGCTAATATCGCTGCTATAAAGGTAGTATATCCATAGATTATGAGCTACATGACCGTCAGGATAAGGAATCAAATATTTTAGTTTTAATTGATCGGATAAATATGGACAGATTCAAGGCTGGATGTTTCAGGATCGCCTTCCACCAGCGAAACTTTGAGAATATGTTTTCCTGCTTTTTTAAATTCCAGAATTCCCATCGGGTAATCGCGGTACTTTTCGGTTGCTGCCTGTTGGTTTTGCACCACAATACCCTCGTCAGTGGAGATATTCCAGACCAGTTTGCCTTTCCCTTTATAACAAAGATCCAGATAATAGTATCCAGGTATTAATACATCCAGCGTCCATCTGGCCGAACTTCCTTCTGTCCACTTGCTGATCTGCGTCACGTGTTTCCATTCACCAAACTTCTCCATCCAACTAACTGATTTGGTTTCGGCTCCTTTGACCTCAGCAAAAACAGTGAGCAAACGAGTTTTTGTATTGGGAGACAGACCGTGTATCGGATCGACATCTTCAGGGCTCGGTGCGCTTTTAAATGTCAGCTCAATAACCGATGCCGGCGTATCACCCGGCTGATAAGGAACCCTTAAAATCGTCCAGCCTTGTTCCTGCTCAAATGAGATTTTTTCAGCCTTTCCTCCTTTTAGCAAACGGGCTGATAGAATTTCTTTTTTCAAACCCGGCAGGTACAATTTTCCATCCTGAGGCCACTCAAAAACAGACAGAAACATCGATTTGTCTTTCGTGGTAATATCTCCCCATGGCATAGCATGTCCCCACGGAGAAGCCCCGGCGGCATAAACAACCTGCGGGTATTTCTGAATCCATTTTCCGGCATCGCGAAGAAACTGCGCCCCAATTCCGGGAATCTGTCCCTGACCGTTCGGACCCACATTAAACAAGTAAGTTCCGCCACGTGCCACTGTCGAAACCAAACGGTTCAGAATCTCCTTCGGACTCTTGAAATTATTATCGTACCAGGCATACGACCACGAATCGTTGTTGGTGTCGCAGGTTTCCCATAATCCGGGAATATTTGTCGGAGGGACTTCCATATCGCCTTTGCTGGCATAATCGCCCATCCCATGACCAACACGGCTGCACAACATGGCATTGGGCTGTAATTCGCGAACCACTTTTACCAGTTCTACCACCAACTCCTTTTTCATGTTGCCGGGGGTATCGAACCAGACAAAATCAATCGGGCCGTAATTGCTGCAAATTTCTTTCACCTGCGGAAGACATTTCCGATAGAAGTAATCGTCGAAACTTGCAGGAGTTCCATTGGCATTGTCTTTTGGTCCGCCCGACCCTCCGGGGGCAGTCCAATCCTGATTGTGAGAATAATAAAAACCGAATCCCAATCCCAGTTCACGACAGGCGGCTGACAATTCTTTCATCGGATCACGCGCAAAGGGCGTGGCATCAACAATATTGAACGAATCGGCTTTGGAATCAAACATCGCAAAGCCTTCGTGATGCTTGCTGGTGATGATGATGTATTTCATTCCGGCATCTTTGGCCAGTTGGGCAATGGCTTTGGCGTCAAATTTAACGGGATTGAAGGTTTTGGCAGTTTCTTTGTATTCAGCCACCGGAATACCAGCCATATTTGAATTCATGATCCATTCGCCGATACCGTAATACGTTTTCCCATTCCATTTACCACCCAAATTGGAAAATAGCCCCCAGTGGATAAACATTCCAAAATTCCCTTCATCAAAGAGTTTTCCACGCCCGGCTTTTAAGGCATCAACCGACACTTTTGTATCGCCCCACATTTCGTTCATTTCCTTGTTTTGAGAGAAGGCAGAAACAACGGTAATTACCAAAAGGACAGATAGAATGGTGATTTTTCTGATGTTCATTTTCTTATAGGTTTAATTAAAATATCAAACTTCAAAAATTAATTGGTTAAGCCAGGTAAAGAGTTGTCCAAATTAGTGAATTTGTTAAACGTAGGATTGAACATTTCAGTCATATTTTTGCAGTATTGCGGTATTTGCATCATCGAATCACACAGAAAAATGCCCCTTCGCCCGAAATACGGATAAAGGGGCTAAACTATGCTACAATCGACCAACTATTTTTTTGAAATTTTCAGTGATTTTGTTAAATATTACCTCTCAAAAAAAAATTGATCAGAGATTGTATTTACCATGCTTCTTGCATAATTCGATAAACTTCAGTACCCGTTCAGGCGAAACATCAGCTTGCAGTATATGCGTCGAGTAAGTCGGCCACGGCTCCATCGCAATGGAGGATCGGAATGATGTCGGGTTTTGCTTCTTTGAAGCGGTCGATCATTCGTTTATAATGAGGTTTCAATTGTTCGCGAAATGTTTCGGGAGGAATGATCAGGCTGACCTGTGTTCCGAAATCGTCGCCAAACCAGATGGCATCCACCCCTTTTTCAATCAGCCGCAGACCAATTTGTGTCTGGTATTCAGCGCGTAATTGTTAATGTCTTTCTCATGATAACTACAGATTATTTAAAGATACTCCTTTCCCAACTATCCCGCCATCTGATTAAAAATTTATCATCTTCAATAGTTACCGGAAGCCATATATGTCTGCTATCGTATGGATTTTCAGGCTTATTAATATCAAACATGGCGATATAGGCATCATTTCTACCAATAACAGGAATGATGAAAGTAGATTGACCGCCAAAAGTTTTCTCTTTACCAAACCCATTTTCGGGATTCACTCCTTCGCATGGATTGCCTTGCGACAACCAGGGGCCTGTTAGTGATTTACTGGTAAAGTATCTCGCAGGATTTGGATCCCAACCAGTTGATCCGGATCCTAATAAGTGGTAGGTTCCATTTCGTTTAACTATGGCTGGCCCCTCTGTTTTTTCTGTTATCCCATCACAAACTACATACTCCCCCACGGGCAGTAAATAATCATCACTCATTTTGCCTGCCACAAATGCCTTATCTGGCTTTCTGACAGTCAGATGATACAAGTCTCCGTTCTCCTCCTGAAACATAGCGTAATCTCCCGAGCCATTTGGGGAGCCTGCACCCAGGAATTTGTGACTATAAGCGAATGGTCCACAGGGACGATCAGATAGAGCAACGCCGACATAGCCTGTGGTAACCCCTTTTCCCTTCAGGTAAAGCTTGAAAAACGCAACAAACTTTTTTGTCTTGGCATTGTAAACTACCTTGGGTCGGTCAAAATTGCACTCGTATGCCAGGTCGTGACTATCATCGTTATAAACCAGCGATAAAACCAATCCCTTATCAGACCAGGTGATCAGATCAGCTGAAGTATAGCAATGGATGCCACCGTCAGCAAATGTTTTCTCGGAAAGCCCTTCAATTTTATGTGTTCCATACCAATAATAAATGCCACAGTAGTAAAGAATTCCTCCGCCATGTGCATTAATTGGATTGCCATCTGAATTATTCCACACCTGCCCGGGATGTATTTGAGTTGCCTTATTTTTTTTGCGATGTTTAAAATCACTTAAGTCCCAGGCATCATGCCAGGTGATCGACATTTTGCCTTCAGTGAAATCAATTGGCAGCCAGATATACCTTCCGGTAACCGGATTTTCAGGTTTCCAGCTATCGAACATCGCAATATAAGCATTGGCTATTCCCTGAACCGGAATAAAATAAGCTGACTGCCCCCCATACGTTTTTTCGACACCAAGGCTATCAATCGGGTTATATCCACTGCAAGGATTTCCGTGGTACGTCCATTCGCCCATGATATTTTCGGCGGTATAATAACGGGCGGCATTGGGTTTCCAGCCGCTCGAACCAGAGCCTAACAGGTGATAAACACCATTTCTTTTAATAACTGCGGGTGCTTCGGTATGCAATTTTATTCCTTTGCAAACCTGATAATTACCTTCAGGATAATAATAGTCACTATCCAACCTGCCAATTACAAAGGCTTTGTCGGGTTTACGAACCGTTAAATGGTAAAGGCTGCCATCATCGTCCACGAACATGGAAAAATCTCCCGATCCATTGGGCGAACCTCCTCCATGAAATTTATGGTGATAGGTGAATGGCCCGGTTGGTTTATCGGCAATGGCTACCCCCACATTACTTGTTTCGTAGCCAACACCTTTCAGGTAAAGTTTGAAGTAAGCAACAAATTGCCTGTTCTTTTCATTGTAAACTACTTTGGGTCTTTCGAGGATACAACCATAAGCGAGGTCACTTTTTTCATCCTTATAATCAACACTCAAAACTACGCCTTCATCATTCCAGTTTATTAAGTCAGTGGAAGAATAACAGTGGATTCCGCCATCGGCAAACTGCGCTTCCGATTTGCCTTGCAGCTTGTGTTCGCCATACCAATAATATTTCCCTTCGAAGAAAATAACCCCGCCGCCGTGTGCATTGATCGGATTTCCGTTGGTATCACGCCAAACTTGTGCCGGTTTTATATCCGACTGATTTTTCTGAGCTTCTGTTATTTCAGGATAACAGATGAAAAAAAATACAAGTGAAAGATACAGTGTTTTCATATTTGTGACAGGTTCAATACATTACAACTTTTTAATAATCACGCAGGCACCTCCACCTGCGGCAAGTTTAACAGTTACTTTGTCTGATGTTTTTAAAATCATCGTTTCCGTTTTCAACACTTCGCGATTGGTGAGGTAATGCGCGTTTTCTCCATCCTGAACAATGGTTACTTCATATTTTCCCTTCTTCAGGAAGCGAAGCGGAATCGTCAGCTCGCGGGACGATTCGTTGGTTGCAGCGCCAACCAGCCAGTTCCCATCATTGGCCTGCCGGGCCATCACGATGTATTGGCCAATCTCTCCGGAAAGCGTCTTGCTCTCCAGCCAAGGCATTTTCTGCGAGGCGATAAATTTCAACAGATCAGGATATTTGCGGTAATACTCCGGAACGTCGGGTAGAATGGTTGCCCCCGAAAAGACGATCAGGGTGCGTGCAGCTTCCGAAACCAAGGTGGAAGGAACCGGCTGATTTTCATCAGTACGTGTCGTTTTTCCCTGACGCAGATCGAACATGCCATTATTCATATCGATCGGACCGGCCACCATATTGACAAAAACGGTCGTCACAAAAGTAGATGGGACGAAAACGTGATGCCCATCGAGCTGGGCATGGCAAAACTCGCGCGTTACTGCGTTTGGGAAAGTACGCATTTGTCCGTACGGATGAACAGGTCCATCGTGAAAATCGCAAAGCAGATGATTTTGTGCGCAGAGTTCGGTGATTTTTCGCGTCCAGGCATTTTTCTCTGCCGGAGTACCCCGCATAAATCCATATTTGATCCCTGCGGCTCCCCAGTCACCATATTGTTTCAATGTTTGCTCAATCGGGAATTTCCGGCCACCAACATCGTTCAGATAGAGCCATATTCCAACCCCTTTTTCTTTGCCATATTGAAGTAAACGCCTTACATCATTGGCTTTATCACCTTTTACCGGATCAGATTCTGATTCGTGTTCAGGACCATACCAATTGGCATCCAAAACAAGGTAGCGAATGTTGTTTTCAGCAGCAAAATCGACCATGCGAACCCACGAAGGATAACTCATTGAATAAGTGAAACCATCAACCTGAGCTCCGTCAATGCGCCAGTCCCAGACAGCAACGCCGGGTTTTACCCACGAAAAATCGCCCTCGGCAGGAGGATTCAGCAGTTCAATCAAATGAGAGTCAACCAAACTGCCCGGAGTTTTTCCACAGAGGATCACCCGCCAGGCTGAATGAAAACCGGCTTCCAGTTTCGCCGGATTGGAAACCACCGAAAAAGCAGTACTGCCTTTTTGAGATTGCAGAACCAACGGATCACCAGCCTCCAAATCTGCTTCATGGATGGCCAGATACCGATCGTTGCCGGCTTTAACGGTCATCACCGGCAATCGTTTTCCATCACTTTCCGATAGTTTTTCGGGACCAATATTCGCATTTTCTCCATTGTAAAACCAGGCGGTGTAGTCGCCCGCGAAACGGTATTCTGTTAATTCACTTGTTGCTGACAAACTGTTTTTCTCCTCTGCGGGAACAACGTAACGGAAGGCGACTCCATCGTTATAAATACGCGATTCAACACGCAAACGCCGGAGGCCGGATGATTCAGTACCCGCCAGATTCAGGATTAACTCATTGTATTCATCCGGAACAACAGAACGCTTTCCCCAAACGGGCTTCCAAAACGAAAGCACCGAATGTTGTTTTGAATTTTCGATCATCCAATCCGACGAAGGGGCCGAGACTGTTTTCCCGGCACCATATCCCAGTGGCGAATCGGCAATAACAGTCTGTTTCCAGGCTTTCAATGAATAAGTTAAAGAACCATCTTTAGCCAGTTGAAATGTAACGACAAGATTTCCATTGGGCGACGAAACCGATTTAATGTTCGGAGCAGAACTACTTTGAAAGGAATTCAAAATGAGCAGGAAGAAAAAAGAATAGAAATAACTTTTCATGTTTTATGCTGGTTTATTGGTTCTTAAGCTACAAAAATAAAAAAAAATAACTCATGTCAAATTCATTATTTAAATATAAATCATGTCAAATTTTTCCATTCTCCTGACGAATTTAGCCCAAAGGGATAAGATGTTTATTGAAAACGAAACACCCACCAAACCTTCCAGTGGAGTAGATGTTCCATCTGCCCAAAGAATATTTAAGTTGGAAACAGGCGGATGCTTAGCCAGACTCCAGTCCATCAAGTAAAATATTATCGCTCATGGCTCGTTTCATCTTTTTTATTGCTTTATTCCTGAATCATAAACCTTAAATCCACCTGCATTTTCTACCACAATTGTAGTTGCTGCCGAGGGTTTGTTCATTTTTATTTGGGTAGATTCGCCCGGATTCAGCACGGGCAAAGGATATTTTTTTACAATTTTGTTGTCTGAAACTAAAACCAGCCTGAAGTTTTTAAGGGTATAGGAAGGGAAATCAGCCCGGGCACTGATCGAGAGAACACCTTTATCATAGACAACTGTCACCGGCGAAAGATCTCTCTGGAATGAAGTGTAGAGTCCGCGCGGTTTACGGTTGGTATCCACAATTCCCCATTCGCGGTAGCCACTTGAATTGGTATTGGTAAAACGACTCAGGTAATCGTTGAAACTCCAGTAGGATATGCCGCAGACATAGGGATTGCGTCGTACAATGCTGATAACTCCATTGAGGTAATCTATCCGTTCCTGTTCACTTTTTACAAAATCGGCACGCTGACCAAATTCGGAGACAAAAACAGGCTTATCAGGATATTTCTGATGGATATTTTGTAATGATTTTTCAAACTGCTCCAGGCCTGAATAAAGATTGATGCAGATAAAATCGCAATGGCGGTAACTGTCGTGGGGAGGCAACAGGTTTTGGGCATTTCCGGCAGAACCAAGCGCCATAAAAGTAATCAGCCTGGTGGTGTCCAATTCCAGGTATTTTTCTCGCTGGAAAAGGGTCCACTCATCTCCTTCCGGGGTCCAGCTTTGGTACTCATTGCCGGTGCTCCATGCTACGATGGACGGACTGTTCCAAAACTCTTCGACCATCTCAGTCATCTGAGCGCGAAACTTCTCTCTTAAGGTAGCGTTTCCCAGTAATACAGCAGAGAAACCCCAGCTCGGGATTTCCGCAAAAATAAGCGATCCGTTTTCATCGGCCCATTTGTAGAAATGTTTGCTCGTTGGTGTATGACACAACCTGGCCATCAACATATTACCGTTGCGCTGCAAATCCATATCCATTGAGGCAAGCTCTGAGGGGTCGGTCGATCCGTACTTCGGATGGTCAGAATGACGGTTGGCTCCTGCTACCCTGACAGGTTTGCCATTGAGGAGTAATTGTATTCCGTCCTGTTTAAACTCCCTGATTCCAAAGTAGGTTTTGTAAGATCCAATTACTTTTTTGTCAGCTAATAGGCTCGACTCCACATCGTACAGGTTTGGATTGTCAAAATCCCACAACAGCGTGTTTGAAGCGGATAAGGTATCCTCCATCACTACTTTCTCCTGAGTCCATGCTTTCAAGCTTACCGTTTTTGAAAGCTGATTTCCGGAGCGTACAGTCTTATGATTTGTCCGCAAGGTGATTGCAGGCTGAAGGGCAATAACTGTATCCCTGAAAGTTTTGTTTTCGATCCAGGTGATGATTTTAAACCGGGAACTGCCTGTCTTCAAGTCAGGTGCTGATTCGATTTTTTGTTTGGAGATGTAAATTTTTGAGGTAATTTCGAGCGTCACATCCCTCGTAATTCCCCCGAACTCGTACCAGGGAAAAAGCTGGTCGTTTGGATTCTTACCGGTTCTTGCCCCAGGTATTTCAAGCTGGTTCCAGGAATTGTCGGCTTCAACCACCAGGAAATTCACATCCGGATACTTTACTTTTTGAGTGATATCCAGCGTAAACGGGGTATAACCGCCTTCGTGCATACCCACCAACTCACCATTGAGGAATATCCGGCATTTGTAATAAACAGCTTCAAATTTCAGTCTTACAGACGAATTGGCCACATCAGCCGGAAGTTTAAATCCTTTTCGGTACCAGGCTTTCCCGATGAAATTATACCGTGTGTCGATGCTCCAGCAATGTGGAACAGTTACCTGATCCCATCCGGCTGCTAGCAGATTTGTATTGTCTTTTGCCTGTTCCCAGGGCAGATGCCAGTCGTTCTGTTCTCCTACATTTGTCGGATCAATGGCAAAACTCCATTTCCCGTTCAGCGAAATAATCTGGGCATTCGCTGAAACAGCAAAAATTAAAACAAGTACAATCAATTTTATCTTTTTCATACTATTTCATTTCTATCCCGAAATTTCAGCGATTTTTTAAACCTGATTAATTTTAGTGAATCAAATATCAATATGTAATAATCAATAATATAAGGTCCTAAAAGCAAATATTAAATATGGCGGACAAATCTTAGTGCATCTTCGTGACTTGGTGCCTTAGTCCCGTATCTACGGGATGAAAACGGAATGCCACTAAGTCACTAAGGCAGAAAGGATCACAAAGAACCGCCAAATTTAAATTTAGCCAAAATAGGTATAATAATCACATTTACAATATTTTAAAAATGAATTAACTCAAATGGAATACCATCAAAAAATCGCTGATGCATCGGGACCAGCAGCTGATTATATAAACCATTTGAAAGCAGACACAAAATTTACCCACACGATCCGTCATAGAGCCATTATTTCAATGGAATCTGCACATTGTACGAATGTCCGAGGGTTTCGTTTACCGCGCAAAGCAGGGCGACCATTTTCCCGTTTTCGAAGAAGAGTTGCGGACGTTCCAATGCTTCCAGTTTAGTAGTTGTTCCATCTGCCCAATGAATATTCAGGTCCGAGACCAACGGATGTTTGGCCAGTTTCCAATCTAAACCATCGAGCGAATAAAAAAGCACCAGACTGCGGCCTGCTTTGGTGAATGCGCCTTTCATATCTTTAACTATGGCGTAGTAGCAGTTATCCTGATACCAAACGAATGGATCTTCAGCCGGGAAATCTATATTTTCGACCGTAAAAATGGGTTTGTTTTGTTTCACAAACGGGCCTTCTGGCTTGTCAGCAATAGCCGTTAGATGCACCACCGGACCGCCGAAAGGCTGTGGTTTTTTTCGGGCCACTGCTTTGTAAACCATCAGGAAACGGCCATCGGGCATTTGGGTAACGGAAGGATTGGCCACCATCTGTGCATCGTGCGCTGTTGTATCGGCTGAAATATCAATAAGCGGTTTGTCGAACCTAGTCCACGGACCGTTGGGATCGTCGGCAATGGCAACCCCAATGCGCTGATTGTTGCGGTGTGTCCAGTTAAGTTGCGGGCTGGTAATTTTTCCATCGCCAAAATTCCCGGCATAATAGAGGTAATATTTCCCATTGAAGAAATGAACGGTTGGGTTGTGCGTGTACATGCCATCCCAGTATTTTGGACCACGATGCGGCAATACAACATCTTTGAACACGAAAGGTCCAAAAGGTGAATTGGAAACGGCATGGGCTACCTCCGAACTGGTTACCCAGGCCGACATGCCGTATTTTCGTGGCCATCGGGAATAAAAAATGTGGTATTTCTGATCGATATGCGACTTAACAAGCGTGCCGCACCAGATATATGAGGTATCGTTGATGAATTTGGCTGTAGATGGGATAGGTTGAATCATGGCATGCAGATCCAGTTCGCCAGGAGGAACACTTTTCGTTTGAGCAAAGGAACAGTTAGTAAGTGCAATTCCAATTAAAAATATCAAATGCCACGTTTTCATTGATTCCTGTTTTAGTTTATAGTTTCGAAAATACTAACAATTCTATAATTTATTTAAAAATATCCAAATCCCAATTATCAAGCCATTGTATATAAAATTTATTGTCCCTGATATCCACAGGGAGCCAAATATGCAAGCTTTCGTACGGATTTTCAGGCTTATTAATATCGAACATGGCAACATAGGCATTTGTGTGCCCATGAACTTTCAGAATAAAAGTAGATTGTCCACCATAGGTTTTATCAGACCCGAGGCCATTTCCGGAATTTGTTCCTGAACATGGATTGCCATGATATTCCCACGGCCCAGTCAAAGAAGTGCTTGTATAATAGCGTGCAGCGTTGGGAGACCAGCCGCTGGATCCAGAAGCCAGAAGATGATAGACACCATTACGTTTTACGATGGCAGGTGCTTCTGTCTTTTCCAGAATTCCCTGGCACACTAAATATTTCCCTTCCGGCATGAGATATTCATCATTCATTTTGCCAACAACAAATGCCTTATCGGGCTTTCTCACAGTAAGATGATACAAATCTCCATTTTCCTCCTGAAACATGGCGAAATCTCCGGAGCCATTCGGAGAATTTCCTCCAAGAAATTTGTGGCTATAGTTAAATGGGCCCAAAGGGCTTTTTGACACGGCTACTCCAACATAGCCCGTTTCACTCCCATGCCCTTTGAGATATAGTTTAAAAAAGGCAACAAAATTGCCGGTTTTTGCATTGAAAATCACCTTCGGACGATCAAAATTACATTCATTAAACAAGTCATGCCTTTCATCGTCATTCAGGTAAAGCACTCTACCCATATCGTACCAAATAGTCAGATCATTAGAGGCATAACAGTGAATCCCGCCATCAGCATGGTTTGTCTCTGAAAGACCTGGTGTTTTGTGGGTACCATACCAATAATATATTTCGTTGTAAAAAAGTACACCTCCTCCGTGGGCGTTGATAGGGTTGCCCCGAGAATCATTCCACAATTCTCCCGGCACAATTCGCTTTTTAGAAATATTATCCTGAGCATGCAATTGACTCAATCCAATAAATAATAAAAGAATTATTCCATATTTCATCTTCGTCTTTTTTGGCAGCGAATGTTCATTAGGATTTCAGTTTAGTTCAGTTTCTATTTTTTCTGATGCACCTTCACCCAATCCACCACCATACTGGTGCCATCGATTGCATCTGTTACCGGGCCGGCCCAGGTTAAGATGGCTTCGCTCAGGTAAACCGGTACCGGACTGTGGCAAAAATCATTTTTCGCCCGCCGCATCACTTTCCCGTCGAAAGAATAAATCAGCGAATCTTTGGTCCATTCTAATCCATAGGTATGAAATTCCTTCCCAAGATTAACCTGGTTTGTAGATGAAAGGTTAAAAGCCTTACTGAATGACGGATGGGTAGACTTCCCGGTTACGGGATCGGTAGTAACATCGGTCCAATTATGAATATTTGTGGCCATTTCGGCTGGATAATGCCCTTCATTGATATCAATTTCGAACTTTTTACCTGCGGTTGGCATGATACCCGTTGTCATCATCCAGAAGGAATTATTTGTGCCGGTTGCCGCCGCATATTTGTAGCGGCACTCAAAATAGCCATACAAAAATTGTTCTTTAGTCCAGATACTACCCGAGGTCCACTCCTGTCCGCCGCGATTTTCTTTTTTATTGTTCAGATGTAAAAATCCATTCTCAACGACCGCATTTTCCCGCCAACGACTGCAAAGAATATGGGTATTCGGACCGTTTTGGGAAATCCATTTTGCATCAAGCTGAGCATTTGGATAGTCAAAATCATCACTCCAGACCAGTTGCCTGGAAGGATTTTTTTGTTGCTGCAGAATAGCAGCGTTTTTTGGGGTGCAACAGCTAAAGATGATAAAAAATGATACGGATGCAATAAATATCTGCTTCATAAGTTGTAATTCTATAATTTGTTATTTTGGCACTTTCTCCTGATTCAATTTCTTAAAACTGTCTGAATCCATTGCCTGATTTGTTGCCGCTGGGGAGTGTCCCGCAGCAAGACCTGAGATCCGTGATTCACCCATGGCAGGTCAACAATGGTATAGTTTCCAGAGGGATGATGCGCATATATAAATTTTCTTGTACCTTCTGCTTCCGTTATCGGGATTAATCCGAGTTCTTTCTTTGCCTCATCGAAGATGCTGATATTCTTCCCTTTGATGGTATTTAACAACGGTTTATCACTGCCTTGATGAGGAACACCGCAATGTTCCCCACAAATAAACTGGGGAGTATTACCCAGCCTCAAAAGACGTTCGGCAGCCCGACCCTGCTCTTCTGGTGTCATTCCCCATAATGTGTGGCCATCATCATAATGGCTGACTGCAATAATAGCCTTCCACATTTTGGCTATTTCGCTGTCGTGCAGACCGATATAATTGCATGCAATTGCACCTCTTGAATATCCGGTCAGGATGATCCGAGTCTTATCTCCTCCCCATTTATGGCAAATCAGAGGCACTGCTTCTTTTGCATAGGCAACTGTCGCTTCAACATCTCCCCACCACCAATCCATGTCCTTTTTATGATCCGTGCTTACAAATGGCAGCACAATCCAGATGAATCCCTTACCACCACTGAGGCCATATCCGATACCTTTGTTGTCCATGACACGGGAACCGTTACCAAGATACTCTACGATGACCGGGTACTTTCCGCCCGGAGTCCAGTCGGTCGGAAGATAAAGTGTATGCGCCACCTCTGTTCCGGTATAGGTTTCAAGGTATTGGAACACGGGTTTTCCGGGAGCAGGATCGCCATTACCTATTAACGGATTCTCCAGATCTGCAAGAATAGTTAACACATCGGGATTATTCAGCGATTGAGCTGCTGACCGAAAATTCGCCAGGCATAACCCAAGCACAAGACTGAATAAAAGAGTAAAACGCTCAGTTTTTTGACGTATTGGCGTATTCATTTAATACTATATTTTCAATTTTTCTCCTGCCTCCGTGACGATCTGTAAGAATGATCTCAGCTTCAAACATAGTAGCTTTATTGTCGAGTGGAACGCTAAATTCAAAAGGATACACATTGTCAGTAATCGTTCCAAACTTACTTATCAGACTTGCAGAAGCAATAGAATTGTCATCTTCAGTAAGGTATATATAAACAGTTTTTGATGCTTTACCCATATTCAATAACATCGCGCGTACTTTTCCGTCTTTTGATTCATAAAAGTCCTGACTCCAAGCATCTGCTTTTTCGAGAACCAATTGTTGGAAATTTACTTTAGGCACAACATTTTCAATGATAACCGAGGTCATACCATTGGCGGTAACCGTCAGATCAAACTTTCCATCGATCATCCAGCAAGTTGATTCCTTCCTGTTATCGGCAATCACCCTAACTTTATACTTTTGCCCTTTTATAAGTTCCATTTTTTCTCCATTTAGCAGCACTTCCGCAGCAACATTTTTACCGCATTGGTTGGTAAATGCAATCATCAGTTTCTTATCCGATCTGGCACTTATATAGTTCAATTCAACTGAATTTGTTTTCAACAGATTCCCCGGCATCCACAATACTGCTTTTTCTCCATAAAAGGTTCCTTCAGCATGGCCATAAAGCTTGCTCTGTAAATAGGCATACCCTTCGATAAACTCATTAGGGAAATCAATTGCTTTTTTTGAACGGTACCAGGCATCAGTTACTAAATAATCGAGCAGCAAAGAGGCATGAGGCATGATGTGATTATAATGAAACGAATTTACACTCAAATCTTTATGATCTTTCAAAGGGTAATCTTCTTTCTCATAGATTGTTGTGCGGGCTGTATTAATGTGATAACCCGGGAAATTACGATACCGTCCGATTACCGCTGCTTTAGCTACTTCCCGCAAAAAATTATCATCAGTGTAATAAGCAATACGTAGCATCCACGCAGCATAATTTGCCATGAATATTGCCCGGTGGCCGGAACATGTACCTGACGATTCAGGAGTCAAACCGATTTCTGATAATCTCCATGCCGGTGCTTTTTCTTCGGGAGAATACATCTGATGATGACCCTTTCCCATCAGATACCAATATGCAGGTGCCTTTCCATCCTTGTTCACAACAATGCTATCTGTAGGAATCGCAGGACTCATCCAGGTAAACATGGTGTAACGTCTGGCACCGTCATGCGCCGCATCCAGGTATTTCTTGTCAAGGGTAACTTCATAAAGTTCCAACAAATCAATCCATTTAGGTGTAAAACCTGTCCAAAAAAAGCATCCATCACCTTGTGGGTCATTGAAATCTTCTGCTCGTTTGTTTACGCGTGTTGCCAGATATTGATCTGCACCAAGGATAGCTTCATTCAACATGGCCTTTTCTCCGGTTGCTTTATAAATCCACAATGCATTTTGCCAGGTCTTGCCTTTTGCCTTTACTTCCAAATTTCTGATTCGCTCACTCCCATATTCATTATTGGACAATTGAAGCAGGAAAGGCATGCTTTTACCCATGATATTATAAAGGCTCGACATTTCACTCACCGGAGCAATTGGACCTGCCATTTTTCGGGAGGGAGACTGAATTTTCTGCGTTGAATCAGCACAAAAAAGAAACTTCTCGCGTGAAAGCATGAATTCAATGATCGGGTATGCTCTTTTTTCAAACATCTCTTTGCGATCAGTTACAATTGCCAGTTCAAGAGGATTTAAACTCGATACGTTTTTTACAGCGCCGGGCACATCTGTTGCATAAGCACAACCCTTTTCTTCATCAATAAACCAGCTGTATTTTGAAAGAGAATATTCTACGATATTTTCAAAAGTTTTGTTTAGGGTACAAATATCATTGCGACGATAATCTTTAAATCCATAAATATTACGTGCAATATCTTCATAAGCTCCGGTCACATTTTGCTTTGAGACATACAATAGAGAATTGAAAGTAAATGGTTTATTTACCTGCATAAATGATTGAACACCTCCAAAAACCGGTGCTATTATCATCGGAGCTGCTTCACCGTTCTCAGTCCTGAGCGCCACTGCAAACCGGCTGTTTTCCAATAACGGAAGGGGTTGAAAAGGGAATTCGTCAGGGTGAGCCACTACTCCCAGGGTATAACCATTTTGCTGAACAAAAGTAGTGGGAACTGGACATTGAAAAGCCGCAGTAATATAACTCATGTCCGGAAAACGTTTTTCCTGCCAGATCAACGGTTGCCAGATTTCTTCAGCTGACTCAATATTTATTTTGGGAGCTCCCACATATACAACTGAGAAATACCCTTTTACTTTAGGAGTAAGCGTATATGTCAACTCCGGGAAACCAAAATCTGAGGTTTTTGTAATTTTGGCTTTAAATTCAAACTTATCATTTTTATTGTAAATGAATTCGGCACCAATATTTGTGCGAACCATACTGATTGGTTGAATCAATTCTTTATCAGTAAGTGCAAACAGATCAGCAGTACGTTCTTGTACCTTTCCGTCAAGAATTCTGTCGTCAAAACCATCACCTGCCTGTTCGACTTTTCGGGTTATTTGCAATATCTGTTTTTTTACAAAGGATGCCTCCCATGTGATTACATTGTATTGCACATTGCTGATGGCTGAAGGCCGCAATGCCATTTTCGGATCTTTTTCACTGAAATAAATATAAAAATCTCCATTAAACGACCATTCGTTACCATTGGCTTTATAAACAAATGTATCTGACTTCCCTCTGACAAAATAGGAGCCGGCAAATATTATCACCAATGTGACAAATAATCTATATTTCAATGAGTTGATCATATTAATATAATGTTAACATGTTTTGTGAAGTACAACAGGAACTAAAATAAACAGAAAAAAAGGTTTTTAATTCCTTCCTTCATTTTAAAAATCAATAACCTGAATTTTTAAATTTATCTAAAAAAAGGAAAAGCTGGCCACAAACTACCAGCCTTCCTTTTCTTAAACTAATTATTCTTTGAAGCTATGTGAAAAAAACCATCTTATCTTACGATTACCAACCTGGATTTTGGCCCAAGCCTGGATTCAAACTTAATTCGGTTTCAGAAATCGGCCACAAATAGTCACGATTTTTGTTGAAGTTCGTTAATATCAGCACCCGGTAATCGGTTGAAGGGTGCGGTATATATGAAGCAACATTATAAATAGGATCTCCATATTCGTCGAAAGTAACAGCAGGATATACATTGAATTCGCCCAATACAGGTCTTCCCATGATTGGTCTGGTCAGTACCACTTCGGCACGTTTCCAGCGCAAAAGATCCTGATAACGGAGGTTCTCGTTCCATAGCTCAACTTTACGTTCGGTTCTAACGATCTTTCTCATCTCGGCCTGACTTAAACCGGCAACCACTGCTGGCATGTTCACATCAGCACGACCACGAACCTGATTAATTGCACTCAAACAATCGGCATCAATCTGATTTAATTCTATCTTGGCTTCCGCATAAGTTAGTAATACTTCGGCATAACGACACAACATAAAGGGGGTTTCACACTGTCTAAGGTTGGTCGCATATTTGAAATCGTGATATTTACGAACCAGATAACCCGTAAAAGATGTAAAAGCTGTTGAATTATAGCTATCTAAGTTCTTCACTGAGACACCGGCAGCATTCAATGTGTTTGGTTTGTCTTTGCGGGTATCATAAATAAAACCATTCCACATATCACCAGGAAGTACAAACGAATAGCGAAGACGTGGGTCGCGCTTGTCATACGGTTTGGTTTTATCGTATAGTGGTGACTCACTTATATTTTTTCCATCAGTACACAAATAGGAGTCCAGCATATTTTGTGTTGGAACGATAACAGTGTAGCCACCAGCTATTGAACGGGCACTTATAAAGAGTGGGAAAAGTGTAGCATTATTAGCAGTAACCAGATGACCTTGCGTAAATATTTGTTCCGTATTCAAAGTACTGTTCAGAACTGCTTCAGTAAACAGAGCAGCATAACTCGGCATAATACTATACTGTTTCGAATCAATTGTAGATTTTGCAGCGGCAGCGGCTGTTGCCCAATCGTTGTTTTGCAGTGCAGCACGTGCTTTGTAAGCCATTGCAGCACCTGCGGTTACACGACCCAATGTTTTTACGGTTGAACCTGTCAATAACGTAACCGATTGGTCAAAATCTGCATAGATTTTCTTTAAAACATCGGCTTTTGCCATGCGTTTCACTGCTTTTCCGTCAGCCGGTGATGTTACAGGTTTATCTACATAAACTACGTCACCGAACATATTGGTTAATCGCAAATAATAATAAGCACGCAGGAAGTAAACTTCACCCTGAAACTGTTTGACTTTATCAGCAGCTATTTTACTCTTATTGGCTTCAATTTTCTCGAGCATCAGGTTACAACGCCCAACCCCCTGATACATTGAAAGCCATAAGGATCTAAAATACCCTTCTTTAAAATCTAAGGTTGACATCAGATAATTTTGAGCGAAACCACCACCACGGATAAACACCACATCAGATAAGGCATCCCAGCTATACTCTGGAGTCAGATATCCATTGTTCGGTTCTACAACAAAAGAGTAACAGGCGTTCACGCCTCCCTGAACTTCGGTTTCATTCGTGTAGAATGTCTCTGCTGAAGGTACATCCAACGGATAGCGTTCCAATGCTTTGTCACAACCTGTAACAAGCAGTAACACCAAAGAGATATATAATAAATTCTTTTTCATATCGCAATTTTTTTATTTCTTATCTTTAAATTCATTAAAATTTGACTTCCACTCCAAATGTGTAAGTTGAAAGCAAAGGTGTACTGTTTTGAATAGTTTCTGGCGATTCAGGATCCATACCCAAAGGCATCTTGCTTGTTGTAAACAGGTTAGTTCCGCTGGCAAAGAAACGAACGCTTGAAATTGCTTTATTTTTCAACAATTGAGCCGGCAAAGTATATCCCAATTGAACATTCTTCAAACGCATATAGGCTGCACTAACCTTCCAAAAATTAGATGATTGAAGGTTGTTGGACTGTTGATTGATCGACAAACGGGGATAGGCTGAATTCGGATTTGGATTGGCTTCGGACCAACGGTCAAGATGTTGCACCAAGGCCGTTCCTGCATTTTGGAACGGATAAGCTGACCATCCTGAAATATAACCGTCGCGTTTACCAACGCCCTGAAAAAACAGGGCAAAGTCAAAACCTTTATAAGCAGTATAAACATCCAACGAATAGGTATAACGTGGAATTGGATTACCAAGAACAACACGGTCATTACCACTCAATTTATTGTCGCCTGCATCCATAATGCCATCGCCATTAGTATCCACAGTTAACTGGTCAACATAACGAATGTCACCACCCTGCAATTTTCCATATTGAGCAACCGGATAAGCACGGGCTTCAGCAAACGAACTGAAAAGACCGTCGGCCTGCAATCCGTATAGCGCATCAATTGGTGAACCAACCTGTTTCACATGTACTCCACTTACCTGAGGGGCTAATCCACCTAAGTCCGTAATTTTATTTTGTACATCCGACAATATGCCTGTTACCTTGTAATAGAATTTCCCAATGGTATTATTATGCGAAATGGATAAATCCCATCCCTTATTTTCTACTGAACCAGCATTTTGTTTGGGGGAGTTGGCATAACCCATTACGCCAGGAATGGCGATATTCAGCAGAACATTACGGGTGTCTTTCTTATACCAGTCGAAGGTAGCATCCAATTTTCCTTTAAAGAAAGAAAGGTCAGCACCAAAGTCAATCATACGGGTCGATTCCCAGGTGATATCAGCTAAAGCATAGTTAACCGGGGCATAACCGGGATTTAAAGTACCACCAAAAACGGCATATTGATTGGTTGCTACAGTTAAAGCAAATGGATAATTTATTGGTTTTCCATTGCTGTCATAACTACTTTGATTACCTAATTCACCCCAGGATGCACGCAATTTACCATTGGTTAACCAGTTGAATTTCTGCATGAAATTTTCAGATGAAAAACGCCATGCACCCGAGAACGATGGGAACACACCCCATTTGTACCCGTTGGCAAAACGTGAAGATCCGTCGTAACGAACATTGGCTTCTAACAGGTATTTACCGGCATACGAATAGTTTAAACGACCAAAATACGACATCAAAGCCGATTCGCTCGAATAGCCGCTGTTGGTCATTCCGGTTGGGTCGTAGGCATTGATTTCTTCAAACTGCTGAAAATTATTTACTTGCCTATACGCAGATAACGTGTTGTAATTGTTGGTCAAATATTGAAAACCACCAAGCGCAGTAATGTCATGTTTGCCTAACGATTTGGCATAATTAATCAGGATGTTGATGTCATCTTCTTTGGTTTTGTCTCTTTGCTCAGTCATATTTGCAAAGTTTTGCATGAAGCCAATTGGCCCTAAAGTTGGTAGCCCTGTCTTATAATCGTATATAAATGTTGTTTTATTCACATTTTTGTAACCGGCTGTTGAAATCTTTGGGGTATAGGATAAATCGATCTGCATTCCTTTGAAAGGTGTAATCTTAGCATAGATCTTGGCTAAGGTTTCCTGATAATCTTCGTATCTCATATCCAATCCATCATAGATTGCTTGCATTGTATGAAGCGTTCCTGCATAACTTGTTCCCCAAATTCCGTTCGAATAGCGCGTTTGATAAATTGCAGGTTGTCTCATCATACCTTCAATTTCAGTTCCTGGAGCAGCATCTTTAATTTTTGTATTCCGAATAGATAGATCGAATCCAACCTCCACAAATTTATTCATTGTATAACTATTGTTTGAACGAACGCCATAACGCGAATATTCAGAATTTGGGATGTGTGCATTTTGCCGGGAGTAGTTAATCGAAGTGTTTGACCTGAACTTTTCATTACCCACAGAAAAACCAAGGTAGTGTTGTGTTTGGTCTGCCCGTTTTTTCCAGGCTTCACCCATCATATCAGAGTTGGGATAAGCATCGCGATCTGTCGAATTTTTCCAGGTATTAATTTTCTCATTTCCATAAATAGATCCTCCGGGAACTCCAAGATCGTTGCGCAAGTCGTTACCATTGGCTTCATCATACATGGCCATATAGTCCCATGCATCGGCATTTTTAGGAATCGCTAATGGTGAAGTAAAACCTACAGATCCTTTATAAGTTACACTCACCTTGTCTGTTTTTCCACGTTTTGTGGTGATCAAAATTACACCGTTGGCAGCACGCGAACCATAAATAGAAGCAGAAGCAGCATCCTTTAAAATAGACATATTTTCGATATCGTTTGGATCGACAGCGTCAATTGAAGACGAAACACCATCAACCAAAACGAGTGGATTGTTGTCGTTAAGCGTTCCAATTCCACGAATACGGATGGATGTGTTCTCTTTGCCTGGCTTACCATTGTTCGAAGTAACGGTAACACCGGCAGCCATTCCCTGCAATGCCTGAGAAGTCTGAATGGTACTTCTCTTTGCCAGTGCATCACCTTTGACTGATTCGATAGAACCAGTCAGGTTGACTTTCTTCTGTGTTCCATAACCTACAGCTACAACTTCCTCCAGTCCGATTGAACTTAGCTGTAATTTTA